>NZ_JANFAK020000134.1 GCF_024721315.2 Streptomyces sp. Isolate_45 | reverse complement strand
CCCCCGGCCCGCGCCGGAGGGCGGGGCCGGGGGCGCAGCCCTCGGACGTGACCGGCGCGGCGGAGGTGGGCCGCGTGGTGGCTACAGGTTGCCGCGCTTGTCCTGCTCGCGCTCGATCGCCTCGAACAGGGCCTTGAAGTTGCCCTTGCCGAAGCCCATGGAGCCGTGGCGCTCGATGATCTCGAAGAAGACGGTCGGCTTGTCCTGCACCGGCTTGGTGAAGATCTGCAGCAGGTAGCCGTCCTCGTCCCGGTCGGCCAGGATCTTCAGCTCGCGCAGTTCGTCGATCGGCACGCGGGTGTCGCCGACCCACTCGCCGAGGGTGTCGTAGTAGCTGTCCGGGACGGACAGGAACTGGACGCCCGCCGCGCGCATGGTGCGGACGGTCGCGACGATGTCGTTCGAGGCGAGGGCGATGTGCTGGACGCCGGGGCCGCCGTAGAACTCCAGGTACTCGTCGATCTGCGACTTCTTCTTCGCGATCGCCGGCTCGTTGATCGGGAACTTGACCTTCTTGGTGCCGTCCGCGACGACCTTGGACATCAGCGCCGAGTACTCGGTCGCGATGTCGTCGCCCACGAACTCCTTCATGTTCGTGAAGCCCATGACCTTGTTGTAGAAGGCGACCCACTCGTTCATGCGGCCGAGTTCCACGTTGCCGACGCAGTGGTCGATGGCCTGGAACGTCCGCTTGGCGGGCGGGGCGACCATCGGCTCGACGGCCACGTAGCCCGGCAGGTAGGGGCCGGAGTAGTCGCCGCGCTCGACCAGCGTGTGGCGCGTCTGCCCGTACGTCGCGATCGCGGCGAGGACGACGGTGCCGTGCTCGTCCTTGACCTCGTACGGCTCGTCCAGGCCGCGGGCGCCCTGCGCGACGGCGTACTCGTACGCGGCGCGGACGTCCGGGACCTCGATGGCGAGGTCGATGACCCCGTCGCCGTGCTCGGCGACGTGCTCGGCGAGGAAGCGGCCGTGGTCGGTGACGGGCTTGATGACCGACGTCAGGACGAAGCGCGCGGAGCCGTTGGTCAGGACGTAGCTCGCGGTCTCGCGGCTGCCGTTCTCCGGTCCGGAGTAGGCCACGAGCTTCATGCCGAAGGCGGTCGAGTAGTAGTGCGCGGCCTGCTTGGCGTTGCCGACGGCGAAGACGACCGCGTCCATGCCCTTCACCGGGAAGGGGTCTGCCTCACGCGCGGTGGCCGGGGTGGTGTCGAGGGTCTCAGTCATGACCGCAGATTCCCGCCCTTCCACAAGCTGCGCAATAGTTTCGATTTTGGCTGTACATACTGACCAGCGCAGCCGCAGGATGGCTGAAAGATCTGCGCAGTATGACCAGCGGTACGAGCATCTCCGCCGCGCCGGGAGGAACCCATGGGAATCGACGAGCTCGACGGCCGGCTCATCGTCCTGCTGGCCCGCGAGCCGCGGATCGGCGTGCTGGAGGCCTCGCGCCGGCTCGGGGTGGCGCGCGGCACGGTGCAGGCGCGCCTGGACCGGCTCCAGGCGAAGGGCGTGATCCGCGGCTTCGGTCCGCAGGTGGACCCGACGGCCCTCGGCTACCCGGTGACCGCCTTCGCCACGCTGGAGATCAAGCAGGGACAGGGCGCCGACGTACGGGCCCATCTGGACGGGGTGCCGGAGGTGCTGGAGCTGCACACGACCACGGGGCACGGGGACATGTTGTGCCGCCTCGTGGCCCGGTCCAACGCCGACCTCCAGCGGGTGATCGACCGGGTGGTGGGCTTCGAGGGGATCGTTCGGGCCTCGACGGCGATCGTGATGGAGAACCCGGTACCGCTGCGGATCATCCCCCTGGTGGAGCAGGCGGCGGAGGACGACTGAGGGCGCCCGGGGAACCATGGGAACCGGGCGACTCCACCCCCGAGAGTTCCAAAGACTTCTATGCAAAGAATCCCTTGCACAGAAGTCTTTGCAACTCTACTGTTGAGGCATGCCCGAGGAAGAGACCGAAACCCCCGCACCCAACGTCCGCACCCTGGACGCCCGCTCCCTGCGCGGCCTCGCCCACCCGCTGCGCATCCGCATGCTGTCCGCGCTGCGGCAGAACGGGCCGGCCACCGCCTCGCAACTGGCGGAGCGGCTCGGCGAGTCCAGCGGCGCCACCAGCTACCACCTGCGCCAGCTCGCCGCGCACGGGTTCGTCGAGGACGCGCCCGAGCACGGCAAGGGCCGCGAGCGCTGGTGGAAGGCGACCCACGACGGCACCAAGTTCGACGAGACGCTCATGTACGACGACAACCCCGAGACGCGCGGCGCCGCCGACGTCTTCCTGCACGAGATCGCGACGATCCACGCGCAGGAGGTCAACACCTGGATCGGTGACGCCGCCAACTGGACGAAGGCATGGCGCACCGCCTCGGACGTCAGCGACTTCACGCTCCGGCTGACCTCCGAGCAGGCCCACGAGCTGACGCACCGGATCCACGACCTGGTCGACAGCTACCGGGACCTGCCGCCCGCCGAGGGGGCGGAGGCCGTCCGCATCCACACGCACACGCTGCCGCGCCGCGACCGCGCGTAGTCCTGCCGGTCCACCGCCCTGCCCGCACCGCCCCGCGCTCACCCATGCCCTGAAGGAGTCCTGCCGTGCACGCCTTCGACCACGCCCTGAACCACGCCGCCCGCACCACCGAGCTCGCCGCCGAGGCCGCCGCCTGGCACCTCGCCCACGAGGCCGGCCCCGCCACCACCGCAGTGCCCGCGCTGCCCGCGCTGCCCGCCCTGCGCAACCGTCTCGGGGAGGCACTGGTGACCGCCGGGATCCGGCTCATGCAGCCGGCCCACGACCACGCCCACGTCCGCCGACACCTCGCGTGAGCCGACGGCCCTTCGCGGCCGTACTGGCCGCCAACACGATCTCCATAGCAGGAAGTTCACTTACCCTGATCGGCATCCCGTGGTTCGTGCTCCAGACCACGGGCAGCGCCGGCCGGGCCGGGATCGTCGCCTTCTGCGCCACCCTGCCCGTGGTGGTGGCCGCGCTCGTCGGCGGTCCCGTCATCGACCGGATCGGCCGCCGCCGGGTCTCCGCCGCCTCCGACCTGGTCTGCGCCGCCTCCGTCGGCGCGGTGCCGCTGCTGCACCACGCCGGGCTGCTGGAGTTCTGGATGCTGTGCGCGCTGATGGCCGTCACCGGCCTCGTGCACACCCCGGGCCTCACCGCCCGCTACGTGCTGCTGCCCAGCCTCGCCGAGCACGCCGGCACCACCCTGGGCCGTGCGGCGAGCCTCTACGACGCCGTCTCGCGCGGGGCCCGGATGATCGGCGCCGCCGTGGCGGGCCTGCTGATCGCCGGCTTCGGGGCCGAGACCGTACTGCTGGTGGACGCGGCCACCTTCGCCGCCTCCTCGTTCCTGGTCGCCGTCTTCCTGCGCGGAGTTCCGGCCGCCGAGCCCCAACGCCCCACCGGGAAGGTCTCGTTCGTCTCGTACCGGACCGAACTCGCCGAGGGCTGGGCCTTCCTGACCCGCTCGCGGTTGCTGCTGGGCGTCACCGTGATGGTGATGGTGACCAACGGGCTGGACCAGGGCTGGTCCGCGGTCCTGCTGCCGGTCCACGGCGACGAGGCCCTGGGCGGCCCCACCGCCCTCGGCCTGATGGTCTCCCTGTTCGGCGGGTTCGCGCTGCTGGGGGCCCTGTTGTACGGAATGTGGGGCGAGCGGTTCCCCCGTAGGGCGGTGTTCGCCGTCGCCTTCCTGCTCTGCGGCGGCACCCGCTACGTCGTCGCCGCCCTCACCGACACCCCGCTGCCGCTCGCGGTCACCATGGCCCTGGCCGGCCTGGGCGCGGGAGTGCTCAACCCGATCCTGAGCACCGTCGTGTACGAGCGGGTGCCGGAGGAGCTGCGCAGCCGCGTCTCCAGCGTGTCCACGGCGGGCTCCGAGCTCGCCATGCCGATGGGCGGCCTCGCCGCCGGGCTGCTGGTCGACGGCTTCGGCATCGTCCCCGCCCTGCTCCTCTTCGGCGGCGTCTACGTACTGACCACGCTGACGCCGCTGGTCTTCCCGGCCTGGCGCGGCCTGGACCGGAGCCCGTCGCGGATCAGCAGGACGGAACCTCTCCGTTGCGGTTCAGCGCCCGCAGGGAGCTCACCGCGTCCGTCAGCGAAGTGACCGGGATCAGCCGCAGCCCCTCGGGCAGATCCGCCCGGGCATCGGAACACTCGGCCTTCGGTACGAGGAACACGCTCGCTCCGTCGCGCTTCGCGGCCTGGGTCTTCAGGCCCACTCCGCCGACCGGTCCGACCGTCCCGTCCGCGCTGATGGTTCCCGTGCCGGCAATGCTCCGGCCGCCCGTGAGGTCCGCGCCGCCGCCGTCGCCGTCGAGCTTGTCGACGATGCCGAGGGAGAAGAGGAGGCCCGCGCTCGGGCCCCCGACGTCGGCGAGGTTCAGTTCGACCTTGACGTCCTTCGGGTCCTTGCGCAGGAATCCGAGGGCCGCCTGGGAGGCGGCCGACTGCGACTTGGTCATCTCCTCCAGGTTGTGTTCCTCGATCTCCTTGTCGCTTCCGCCCGAGGGGTAGACCGCCTCGCGGGGCATGACGGCCTCGCCGGTCCCGAACCAGTACCCGAGCAGCTCGTGCAGCTTGATCGTCGAGGACGGGCCGGTGGCCCGGATGGTGGTCATGCGGAGCTGGCCCTTGGTGTCGCGGACCGGGGCGCCGGTGATCGAGATGACGGGCTTGCCCTGGTCGGAGCCCAGCACGTCGGCCGTGGGCCCGGGTACGGCGACCACGTACGGCAGTGGCGCGAGGGCCGCTACGGCGAACAGCCCGAGGACGGGCGCGGCGCAGACGGCCAGGGCGGCGGGGCGCGGCAGACGTGTGAGGCGTGAGAGCACCCGGCCAATCTACCGACCCGACCCGCCCCGACCCCGACCCCGGGCCCCGGCACGGCGGGGCCGGCCTCCCGGGCGGGGTCCGGCGCGCGAGGACCGGCGGCCCGGCCCGACCCGTACGGCGAACCGCGTCCGGGCGTACGGAAACCCGGCCGGGCTCGCGGCCGGGCCGGGATCGGCAGCTGTCGTACCGGGGTCAGCGCAGGGCGTCGGCGACCTCGCGTGCCGCGTCGACGACCCGGGGCCCCACCCGCTCCGGCACCGCGTCGGCCAGCATGACGACGCCCACGCTGCCCTCCAGCCCGGTGATGCCGACCAGTGGAGCTGCGGCGCCGCTGGCGCCCGCTTCGAGTTCGCCGTGGGTGAGGGTGTACCCGGGCTCGATGAGCGCCCCCTGACGGGCCGCCAGGATGGCCCGTCCGGCCGCGCCCCGGTCCAGCGGGTGGCGGAAGCCGGCCCGGTAGGCGACGTGGTAGTCCGTCCAGGTCGGCTCGACGACGGCCACGGCCAGCGCCTCCGTGCCGTCGACGAGGGTCAGGTGCGCGGTGGCCCCGATGTCCTCGGCGAGCGACCTGAGGGCGGGCAGGGCGGCCTCCCGTACCAAGGGGTGGACCTGGCGTCCCAGACGCAGCACGCCGAGCCCCACGCGGGCGCGGCCGCCGAGGTCACGGCGGACCAGGGCGTGCTGTTCGAGCGTGGCGAGCAGGCGGTAGACGACGGTGCGGTTCACACCGAGTCGATTGGAGAGCTCTGTGACAGTCAGACCGTGGTCGGTGTCGGCGAGCAGCTTGAGGACTCTGAGTCCTCGGTCGAGAGTCTGGGAGGTTTCCGCGGTCACGACGCCTCTCCCTCTTTCGGTGGGCGGCGGTGACTCTCACGGGGTGGAGCGCTGCCGGTCCCTCGGCGACGCACGGAGAGGCCGCCGGTAGCGGCCATGGCACCGGCTGCGCTCCCGCGGCGGCGCTGCCACGGGGCGTTCGATGCGGGGACAGTAGCGAGCGGGTCCGCTCAGCGGAAGACCTCGTCCAGAATCCGGGCGCATGCCGCCGATTTGCACGGATTGCTCCGCACGCATGTATCAATTCGTAATGATCATCCGCTGAAAATCGCTTTACACGCCCATTACTCTGATCATGTTCAAAAGTTGCTGGGGGTGGGCAGGCCGTCACGGCCCTGAGCTCACACAGGGGAGAGAAGTCAAAGTGAATCTGAAGCGCATGGCCGTCGTGGCCGCCGCCGCCGTTGTGGGTCCGACCGTCCTCATGGCGACGCCGGCGATGGCCGACGAGGCCCAGCCGACCGCCGTCACCACGCCGGACGCGGCCCCTGCCCCGGAGGCCCCGGCCGCCGAGGCCCCCGCCGCCGAGACGCCCGCCGCGCAGGCCCCGGCCGAGAAGGCCGTCGAGGCCCCGGTGGAGACCCCGGCCGCCGTCGCGCCGGTCGCGCCCGTCGTCCCGGTCGCCCCGCCCGTCGTCCCGCCGGTCGCCCCGGTCGCCCCGGCGACGCCGGACGCCAACACCCCGGACGCCAAGGGCCCCGAGGCCAAGCCCGTCGCCGACGAGGCCGAGCTGGAAGCGGGCGACGAGGACCTGCTCGCGACCGGTCCCGTCCTGGAGCTCAAGGACGTCCCGGCCACCTTCAAGGCCGGCACTTGGACGAAGTTCTCCGTCGCGGTCGACAACTCGAAGAACAAGCCGCAGGAGAGCTACGTGCTCGTCCTCGCCGTCGAGGACGAGCACGGCAAGCTCCGTGGCAAGGACGTCCAGGTCCAGGTCTTCTGGAACGGAACCTGGCACTCGGTGCAGGTCATCAGCGAGGGCGGCGTGCCGGTCGCGCTCCTGAACGACGACCTGCAGATCCCGGCGGGCAAGATCAAGCTCGACGTCCGCGTGAAGTTCGGCACGGGCGCCCCCAAGGGCAACATCGCCATCGCGGTTGCCGGTGGCAGCAACGTCGAAGAGGACGTCTGGTCCGAGACCGTCTGGGTCGAGTCGAAGATCGTCTCCGGCGGCAACGGCGGCGGCAACAACGGTGGCGGCAACACCGGCACCAAGCCGAACGGCGGCACCACCACCACGCCGATCGTCGACAACAGCAACAACGGCGGCACCACCAACAACGGTGGCACCACCACCGCCGGTGAGCTCGCCGAGACCGGTTCCGACGCGGCCACCAGCTGGGCCATCGGTGGCGCCGGCATCGCGCTCGCCATGGGTGCGGCCCTGGTCGCCGGCACCGGCCGTCGTCGCCGTACCAACGCGTAAGCGTTAGGCACCACGAGAACGGGGTCCGTGCGCAGCAGCGCACGGACCCCGTTCAGCGTTCTCGTTGTTCGTTCCGCGATCAGCGATCAGCGATCAGCGATCTTCAGTGGCGAGCGCTACCGCATCCGCGTCGCCCACTCCTGGACCTTCTTGATCCGCTCGCGCAGCTGGCCCGCCGTGGCCTCCGCGCTCGGCGGTCCGCCGCACACGCGGCGCAGCTCGGTGTGGATCACCCCGTGCGGCTTGCCGCTCTGGTGGACGTACGCGCCCACCATCGTGTTCAGCGACTTGCGCAGCTCCAGCAGCTCCTTGTGGGAAACCACCGGCCGCCTGTCGGCCGGCAGTTCCAGCAGGTCCGCCTCCGCGTCCGGCTTGCGCCGGCTGTGCGCGATCTGCCGTGACTGTCGCTTCTGGAGCAGCATCTGCACCTGGTCCGGCTCCAGCAGCCCGGGAATGCCGAGGTAGTCCTGCTCCTCCTCGCTGCCGGGGTGGGCCTGCATGCCGAACTCGGCGCCGTCGTAGAGGACCCGGTCGAAGACGGCGTCGGACTCCAGCGCCTCGAAGGACATCTGCTCGTCCTCGGCGAGGTCCTCGTCCTCCAGCTTGTTCGCCTCGTCCATTTCCTTCTCGGACTCGGCGTACGGGTCCTCCTCGCCCTGCTTCTTCGGCTTGTCGAGGACGTGGTCGCGCTCGACCTCCATCTCGTTGGCGAAGCCGAGGAGGTAGGGGATCGTCGGAAGGAACACGGACGCGGTCTCGCCGCGCCTGCGCGATCGCACGAAGCGGCCCACGGCCTGCGCGAAGAACAGCGGCGTGGAGATCGTCGTCGCGTACACGCCCACCGCGAGGCGCGGGACGTCGACGCCCTCGGACACCATGCGGACCGCGACCATCCAGCGGTCGTCGTTCCCGCTGAAGGTGTCGATGTTCTTCGAGGCGCCGGTGTCGTCGGAGAGCACCAGCGTCGCCTTCGTACCGGTGATCTCGCGGATCAGCTTGGCGTAGGCGCGCGCCGAGTCCTGGTCGGAGGCGATGACCAGGCCGCCCGCGTCGGGGATGCCCTTCCTCACCTCGGTCAGGCGCTGGTCCGCGGCGCGCAGCACGTTCGGCATCCAGTCGCCGCGCGCGTCGAGCGCCGTGCGCCAGGCCTGGGAGATGGCGTCCTTGGTCATGGGCTCGCCGAGCCGCGCGGCGATCTCGTCGCCCGCTTTCGTCCGCCAGCGCATGTTGCCGCTGTAGGACAGGAAGATCACGGGCCGGACGACGCCGTCGCCGAGGGCGTTGCCGTAGCCGTAGGTGTAGTCGGCCGAGGAGCGGCGGATGCCGTCGTTGCCCTCCTCGTACGTGACGAAGGGGATCGGGTTCGTGTCGGACCGGAAGGGCGTACCGGTCAGGGCCAGCCGGCGGGTCGCGGGGTCGAAGGCCTCCAGGCAGGCCTCGCCCCAGGACTTGGAGTCGCCCGCGTGGTGGATCTCGTCGAGGATCACGAGGGTCTTGCGCTGCTCGCAGCGGTTGCGGTGCAGCATCGGGCGCACGCCGACGCCCGCGTACGTCACCGCGATGCCGTGGTAGTCCTTGCTCAGCGGGCCGGCCGAGTACTCGGGGTCCAGGCGGATCCCTATCCGCGCGGCGGCCTCGGCCCACTGCTTCTTCAGGTGTTCGGTCGGCGCGACCACGGTCACCTGCTGCACCACGTGGTGGTGCAGCAGCCAGGAGGCCAGGGTCAGCGCGAAGGTCGTCTTGCCGGCGCCGGGGGTCGCCACCGCGAGGAAGTCACGCGGCTGCTTCTCCAGGTACCGGTTCAGGGCACCCTCCTGCCAGGCACGCAGCTTGCTGGCGGTACCCCACGGCGCGCGGCCGGGGAAGGCGGGTGAGAGGTGGTGGGAGGCGGTAGTAGTCACGGTCTCCGGTTCGTCTCGGTCGCGGGTCGCGGTCGTTACGCGGTCATCCGCGGTCGTACGTAGGACAACCGGGCCACCTTACCGGCCCGCGCGATCCCCTCGCGGAGGGACAGGCCCGTGACCTCGACGGGTGCGGCGAGGGTCACACGAGACTGATGTGCGACGTCACATGCGACGTCACATACGGCGTCTCATGTGACGTCTCATGTGACCGCGCATGCGACGCCGCACGATCGTGAGGCTGGGCAGCGGGTTACCGGCGACCACGCGCAGCGGGGCGGGATCGGGGTTCTGGGCCGTCACCGGGGCGGGGCCCGCCACGGGCTCCAGCTCCGTCGGGGTGCTCATGGGTGGAACCTAGGCGGCGCCGCCCACGGCCTCCGTCCTTCCGGCCGGGGGTACGGGGTCCAGCCGGGTCGCGACCCAGGCCCCCGCGAGCGCGACGGCCGCCATCGGCAGGAACACCACGACGAACGCGGTCGGATGCGAGGCCCCCTCCGCGACGGCATGACCCGCGCCCACCGCTCCCCCGCCGAGCGCGGCGAAGGCGGCGCCGCCCGCGGCCAGCAGGACCACGTTCGCGAGGGCGTCCGAGATCTGCAGCGCGGCGGAATTCGAGCCCGCCTCCTGCGGCGGGGACAGCTTGAGCAGCAGCACGCTCGTCGAGCCGATCACCAGCCCCATGCCGAGGCAGCCCACGCCCCAGGCGAGGGCCAGGGTCCACACGGGCACGGACTCCACGAGCACGGCCGGGGCCGCCGCGATGGCGAACGCCACCAGCACCATGCCGAGCACCATCAGCCGCTCACGGTAGGGCGCCGTCCGGCCCTTGGACTGCACCCACGACCCGGCCGCCCAGGTCACCCCGCCCAGCGCGAGCGAGAACCCGGCCAGCGTCGGGCTCAAACCCCGCTGGGTGACCAGCATCAGCGGCACGAAGCTCTCGGCGGCGATGAACGACCCCGCGGCCACCCCGCGCAACAGCACGACGGACGGCAGCCCGCGCCGCGCCAGGTACGTCCCGCGCGGCAGCAACCCGAGCACGGCGGGCACCAGCAGCGCCGCGCCCACGACCCCGGGGAGCAGCGACAGCCACCGCAGGTCCTGGGCGGCGTACTGGAGCAGGCCCGCGCCGGCGGAGATCCCGAGGGCCAACCGGATCCGCCGCCCGTCGAAGGCGGCGGGGGCGCCACCGGTGTCGACGGGGCCGGAGGCGGTGCGCCGGATCGCGGGCAGCGCTATGGCGAGCGGAACGATGACGAGCGCCGGTATCCCGAGGAACACCCACCGCCACCCGAGGTGCTCGGTGACCGTCCCGGCGGCCAGCGGGCCGACGATCGACGGCACCACCCAACTCGCCGCGAACGCGGCCATGATCGCAGGCCGCAGCCGCTCCTCGTAGGCCCGGCTGACCACGACGTAGAGGGCGACGATGACCAGCCCGCCGCCGAAGCCCTGCACGGCCCGTCCGAGGACGAACAACCACATGGCCCCGGCGGTCCCCGAACACACCAGCCCGGCGGCGAAGGCCGCGATGCCGACGGTGAGCGGCCGGAGCGGGCCCTGCCGGTCGGACCACTGCCCGGACAGGACCATGGCGAACAGGCTGGTGGTGAAGTAGGCGGAGAACGCGAACGCGTAGAGCGCGATCCCGTCCAGTTCCCGCGCGGCGACGGGCATGGCCGTCCCCACGGCGGTGGCCTCGAACGCGATCAGGAAGATCACCGAGATGATCCCGATGCTGAGCGCCCGGTACGCCGGCTCCAGGATCCCGCCGGGCGGCGGCTGCGGCGACTGCGGCGGCTGCACGGGCACGGTGGTGTCGGACCCGCTCGGCACGCGGGGTTCAAGGGCGCTCATCGCCCCAGAGTAAGGTGCGTAGCCCGCGAGCGCCCCTGTCAATTAGTCCCATCCCGCCTCGGCCGGGCGACCTAGGTCCGTGAACGCGGCATGGCAGTCGTGTTGCGGGCCACCGATCCGCCTTCCCCGCCCTCGGAACTCCCCGTACGTTCATGAACAGCACCGAGCAGCACCAAGCACCACCCCACAGCCGTGTGCCCGAGTGGTTGAGGGACTCGCCTGCAAAGCGAGTTACGCCGGTTCGATTCCGGTCACGGCTTCCACTGAAGGCCGTCCAGAGGCGGGAGGTCCCCTGGACGGCCTTCAGCATGTCCCCCGGGGCCCGCCCCCTACTGCCCGCACCGGGTCTGCTCCCGAGCGGCCGCCAGGTACTTCGCCATGAGCCGCGCGAACAGCGCCCGCGAGGTCCCGGGCTCCATGTGCTCCACGGACCCACTGATCCCGAGCTCCAGCTCGAAGGCGTCGGAGGGCCCGTCACAGGTGAGGGCGACCCGAGCGCCGGTGTCCCACACGATGCCCTTGTCGCCCAGGGGGAGGGGGTCGGGCTTCTGCTCGGTCAGGGGCCAGAAGAACATTCGGCCCAGAGGCTGGCGTTCAGCGGCTACATGCACCCGATCCCAGTCGTCCACCTTGACTGTGCACATTGCCCTGGGGTGCTCCGCAGTCAGCATGATGGTCCTCGGAGACTCGGCTTCTGCCGTGTTGCCGTCACCTAACAGGGGCTCCAGGTCCGGCTGGGCGAACACCCCGAAGCACACCGGGGCCGACATGCGTGGAACGTGGCGCCTCTCCCCACCTGTACACCCTCCCAGCAGGACAGCACCACATACCGCCAGAGCGACGAGTACCGATGGGATCCGGAGGATGGGCATCAGGATCCGCCGGTTGATGTAGCGACGTGGCCCCGCCCTACCGCATGGGCGTTCGCCGTCTCTGTCGAAGCAACTCCGGCCAGAGCGTCGATGCTCCGCTGATTCATGTCAGTACCCTCGGCAGCTTTGCGAACCGAGTGCGCAGCCGACTTACCGGCCTCCACTTGTGCGTTTCCGTAATCAATCACCGCCTTGTCATCAACTGCGTCCCTCTTCACCGCGTAGTCCTCCTTAGCCCGCTCGACGACGCTTTCCCTGGCGTCCTCATGGAGCCAAGTCACGACATCCCCCGCCAGCGGGACCATCTCCAGGTACTTGCCGCCCGCAGCGTCGATGCCGCGCTCGATCCACTTCGCGTTGTCCTCCACGCCCTGGACGTACTCCTCCTGCTTGTGGGCGCTCTCCGCGAAGACCCCCTCGGCCCGGGCCTGGGAGAGGATTCCGGCGATCTGGCCGCCCGGGTGGACGGCGCTCTTGATCGCCGCGTCGACCTCCTCGTACTCGGCCCGGTGGACGATCACGTCGTTCACCAAGGTCGTCGTGAAGGCCCGCTGCGCGTTGGTCATCGCGCCGTACGCGTCCGGGTCCTGCCCCACGGCTCCGACGAAGCTCGCCATGGCGGACTTGTCGAACTCGGCCATCTCGCCGTTCGCCTTGATCATCCGACTGCCGTTCTCCGCCGACGCCTGGATGTCCGGCATGTACTCCGCAGCCATCTGCCCGAAGTGGCCGGACAGGCCCTTCAGCGGTCCGTCCGGCTTGCCGGGCTCGGCCGCCACCAGCTCCGGCTTGTCGCCGATCTTCTCGACGATCCGTTCCATGACGGCCGCCATCTCCTTGGTGTGCGGCACCGGCGGAGAGTCCTCGTCCCCGGGAACCCGGTGGGAGACGGCCGCCATGAGCGCGTCACCCACGGCCTGCTGTCCCGCGTGCGGGCCGCTGGTCCGCGTGGCGTCGAAACCGTCCGCGCCCGGAGGCTTGTCGAGCATGTAGTCGACCATGCCCTGTGGCTTGCCGTGCTGCCCCGGGACCGCCTTGTCCGCCGTCGTGACGATGCCGTCGCGGTTGCTGTCCTCGCGGACGGGCTCGTTGAAGAAGGCGGTGGCCGCCTCGGGGTTGTTGCCGAGGGCCTCCATCAGCCCGGTGAGCGGGTAGAAGCCCTTGCCGCCCTCCACACCGTGGTTGAGAGCCATGTCCATGTCGTACGGAACCCCGTACGCCCACCCCTTGGGGTCCTTGCGGTCCATCGCGACCATGTCCCGTCCGACCGACGTCAGGAACTCGGTGTCGTACGCTCCCTCGCGCAGCAGCGAGCCCAGCGCCTGGTACCCGAAGACCCTCGCGTTCAGCCCGGCGACGCCGGTGACGTCCAACTCCTTGTGGCCGGCCTTCATCAACTGCCTTGTCCAGGCGGCGTCCAGGTGGTGCGGAACGTCCTTGTGGGTGGCCAGACCGAGCATGGCGCCCATATCGCTCTGGATGTTCGCGACCATCATCTGACGGTCCCGGCCCGTGGGTCCCAGACCGGTGGCGTCCAGCGACATCTTCGCGTACATCTCCAACGTGCCCTCGGGGCCGACCGAACGGTAGAAGGACGTCGCGAACTCGGGATCCGTCCGGTTGTCGTCGAGCAGCTCCTCCAGTTCGCGCAGCGCCCCGACGTTGCGGGCCGTACCACCCTCCCCGGTGACCGTCCTCATCAGACCGGCCGCGCGGGCGGACTGTTCCGCGTCCAGGGTCGCGAACCTTGGCGCGCTGAAGTTGTGGTCCTCCGCGACGTTGGCCCGCAGGACGCGCACCAGCGAGTCGTCCGCGTCCTGCGCGTCCTCCACTGCCCGATCGACCCGCTGCTGCCACAGCTGCCGGTTCGTACGCAGCAGTTCCTGGTAGTCCGGGTCGTGCCGGGCCGCGTTCCGGTCCGCCTCCGTCGGAAGCGGCAGGACGACGACCCGGCCGGCGCCGTCGACCCGGAAACCTGCGGCCGGAGCGTCCTGGGCGATCTTCTTCAGCTGCTCGCGGGCGACCTTGAAGGTGGTGTGCGCGTCCGTGAGCACCAGGTGGATGCCCTTGGCCTCCTTGGCGGCGTCCTCGAACTCCTTGGCCGTCTTCGTGACGAACGGCCGGGCCACGCCGGCGGTGACCCCGCTCCACTCGGCCTTGTCGGCCTTCGCCTTCATTCCGTTGCGCGCGCTCTCGGCCAGCTCGTCCAGCTTGCCCGCCATCGCCCGCCAGTCACCGGCGGCCGTCAGGAGCTTGTCCAGCGGGGCGTTCAGCACGTTCTCGTACGTCAGCACGGGGCCGCCTACTTGAGGTATCCGTCGAGCTTGGACGTGGTGAAGGCGGCGTAGAGCTGTTGCTCGTCCCTGTGGTGCGACGAGAGCGAGTAGTTCAGGCCGTTGGAGATCTGGGCGCACGCGGCGACGAGGGTCTTCACCTGGCTCTCCCAACGCGTATTCACCCTGCTCAGGGCCGCGCCGCTCGCGAACCCCTCCCTCGTCAGCGCTCCGGCCGCTTCGGCGGTCGCCGCGGCGGCGTGCTTGCCGTCGGTCTGGAGGCGCGAGTGGAGCCGGTGCGCCTCGGAGCCGACGGCGCCGATGTGGTCCTGGTTGAGCTCCAGGTCCGCGCCGCCGGCGTGGGGGCCGGGCGGGGACGCCTGGTTGAGCCGCAGGGAGACGTTGGCCGCGGCCGTGGCACGGGCGGCGGACCATTCCTCGTCGAACGACATCGTGTGAACTCCTGTGTCGGGTCGGCTGTGGTCGGCTCAACGGTGGGTACGCCGTACGACGACGGCGGCGACGGCCCCACCGATGAGGAGGCAGGCCCCGAGCCCGAGCGCGAGCCAGGGGGGCGCCTTCCGCTCGTGGTCGTTCTCCGTAGCGCCCCGGGCCTCGGCTCGGGGTACGGGCCCGGCGACGGGCGGCGGAGCCTTCCCGGCCTCCGCCGCGGCCAGGTCGGGCAGCGGGAACACGTCCGCCGGCCCGGGATCCCCGGGCGTGGGCACCGCGACCCGGGGGCGCACGACGCCGTAGCCGACGTAGTCGTTCCGCTCGACTCCGTCCACGGGCTTGCCGGCGGTGTTCAGGAGGACCCGGAGGACCTGGTTGTTGGTCCAGTCGGGGTGCGCGGCCCAGACCAGCGCGGCGGAGGCGGAGGCGAGGGCGGACGCGTCACTGGTGCCGTGGCTCGTACACAGCCCGGTCCTTCCTGCACAGGCCGTGACGATGTCCATGCCGGGCGCCGCCATGTCCACCTGCGGCCCGTGCTGTGACTCCCCTGTCGGGCTTCCGTCGGCGTTCACAGCACTGACGCCCACGACACCAGGTGTTGCGCCCGGGTACACGTCTGCGTTGAGGGTGTCACCATCATTGCCCACAGCCGCGAAGATCAGGCTGCCCCTCGAGAGGGCGTATTTGACTACTTCCGAGCGGGCTTGATCGCTCTCGACCGCTCCCCGTTTCCCCATCGAGATGTTGATAATCCTGGCGCCCGAATCTGCCGCATACCGAATGGCGGCAACCCATGACGGGGTCGATGAATTCATCTCGTGCGGCACCCGGATGGGGAGAATTTTCACACCTGGCGCCAGCCCGAAAGCTCCGTCACCGCTGGAATGCTTGCCGGAGCCGGCGATCATCGCAGCGATTCCGGTGCCGTGCCTGTCATAGTCGACACGCTCGTCGCCCTCGTATCCCTTACGCCCTGCGGCAAAGTCTTTACCTGCGAGAACTTGCCCTTCCAGCTCGGGAATCCGCGCGACGCCAGTATCGATCACTGCCACGGTAATCCCCTGTCCGATACTCAACTTCCAGACGTCCTCGGCCTTCATGGCATCGAGGTGCCATTGCTGCTCGCGGATCGTCTGCGCGAAGGCAGGGTTCGCCGCCACCCCGGTCAGCAGAAGACCCATCACGGCCGAGGCCGCCCTCTGCATCCGCATCCCGTGCAATGTCCGTTCTGCTCAGTCGATCACTGGCGGGACAACGCGATGGTTGTTTTGCCAGGTCTCTTCGTCCTCGGTCAGGTAGTCGGGGCGGATTCCCATCGGGACGCTCCGTCGACTCCCCTGCGCTTGGGCACTCGCACCGCCGTGGCCCATCGCCCCGCCAACTGTGCCGGGCCCCAGTACGCCACGCACAAGACCTGATCCTCCCTGCGTAAAAGGTTGGTTCCCTACCGTCGACTGCCGTCCTCCCACGACAGCCCCCGGCTCCATCACCGGCCGACGAGCGGGCACTGGTGCCGGGTTACCGGGCGCTGCCGAGCTGAAGCCACCCCCCACGCCACGGCCCACTGAGGGCGTACCGTCAGCGCCGATCACCGTGCCACGAGGGATTCCCGCACCTGGGACGTTGGCAGAGAGCGGCCGACCGCCGACAATTCCGGTGCCGTGCGGAACCGGAAGGGTGCTGCCACCGACCGGGCCCACGCCAGTACCCGGAGGTTTGCTGCTGGGCAGAACCCCACCCCCGACCCCCGGCAAAGCGAAGGGGAGAGGCGGCACAAACACAAGAGGAGCGGCGCCATAACCACCGGATCCCACGCCCCCGGGTGTGCTGACAGTCGGAGGAATCACCCGATCCGGCAGTGTGGTGATGTGATCGAGGGAAACCTCCACGTCACGATCCTGGTTACCCGGCGGGGACATGGACGGAGCCTCCGCCGTAAAGAAATGAGAGCCGCCGCTACGGGGAGGCCCGTCGGCCACCCCACCCTGCTTCGGCGAGTTTCCTGCGTGCGCCGGGCTGCCCACATACAAATCGGTGCTGCACCCACTTGAGCGCTCCAGATCGGAGCCGCTATTCAGCCTCTCCGGCTCGAAAGCCCCCGGCGGCGGTGGGAACGTCGGGAGTTGGGCTCTGGTCAGTTGCGTTGCCGAGGCCTCGTACGACTGGGCCAGCTTCGTCAGTTGTTGGATCGCTCGTTCGTGGTCGGCGTCGAGTGTGGAGTGGGCCGTTCGGGCGGCCTCCCGGGCGTCCGGGTCGTTGTGGTGTTCGTGGGCCGATCGGAGGTTCGCCGCGGCGGCGGTGTCGTACGGCGGGGTGTTGGCCTTGACCTCGATCATGGTTTGGGCGGCTTCGGTCAGCCACCTGCCGGCCTCCGCGCCGTATTCGGCCAGCCGGAGCGTCGCGTTGCCCGCGCGGCTCACCCAGTCCTGGAAGGCGTCGGCGGCTTCGCCGTCCCAGCCCCTGACCCGGTGCCTCTTGAGGCTTTCGCCGATCTCCTCGATCGCTTTCGCGGCGTTCGAGAGTTGGGCTGCCCGCACCGTGACCGTCCCGGGGTCGATGGAGGCGATCATGGCCAACAGTTGCTCGTGCGTGTGGCCCTCGAAGTCCGTGGCCATCAGAGGCTGCCCCCCGCCGTGCTCGCGCCGGGCCGCTCGGCCGGTGCGTCCGCCCCCGGCTCCAGCGGCCCCCGCGCCTCGCGGGTTCGCGGGTCGCGGTCGGGTACGTAGTCCCGCTTCGACTGCCCGACGATGGCCCGCATCCGCTGCCGCGTGTCCTCGTCCACGTCCCCGTAGCCCTTGCCCGCCGTCAGGATCGCGATGCCCAGGGCCTCGATCTGGGCCGCCAGGCCGCGGGAGAGGTTACGGAGTTCGGCGTGGACCGTCGAGTACGCACGGAAGAGGGAATCCGCCTCCGCGAAGCCCCTGCCCAGCGCGCCCCGCGGGAGGGTGCCGTGGGCGAGCCGCCCGTCGGCGGCCTCGGAGCCGTCGAGTTTCTCCAGGAGGGCGTCGACCAGCTTCTTGTAGCCGGTCATCGACGCGTACTCGACCTCCAGGGCCCCGGCCTGCCGCATCAGGGCGTCCGCCGCACCCCCGGCGACACCGGCCCCGGATAACCCTGACACCGCCGCCACACCGGCCTCCCGTCACACGCCGAGTGCGTTCACGCACTCACGGTGATCACTCTAGCCCGGGTCGGCCCCGCAACGCGGCGCGCCCGATCAGGAGTTGGGTCCCGTCCCCGGCGTCGCCGCCGGCGTCGCCACCGCCGCCGACGGCCGGATCGGGATCCGGTTCACCGGCCGGCCCGTGGCCGCCCGGACCGCAGAGGCGATGGCCGCCGGGGTGGTCACCACCGGGACGGCGCTCGCCGCCTTCGCGCCGAACGGGGCCACCACGTCGCGCTCCTCGACCAGCTTGACGATGCGCACCGTCGGGGCGTCCAGCGACGTCGGCAGGGCGTAGCCCGTCAGGTCCGGGTGGCGTACGAGGCCCGCGATCGAGCGGAGGTTCTCCGTCAGGGCCGCGCCCACGCCCTGGGTGACTCCCGCTTCGATACGGGCTTCCAGCTGACGCGGGTTGAGGACGCAGCCGACGTCCTGCGCGACGGCCAGTTCCACGACCCGGACCGAGCCGAGTTCGATGTCCACGTCGACCACCGCGCGGATCGCGCAGAAGGCCAGGCCGACGAACGCGTCGCCCTGCCCGTCCGCGTCCAGCGGCTCCGTCGGGTGGGGGCGGCACTGGGCGGTCGCCCAGAGCTCCTTGCCCTCTATGGCCTCCGGGACGGACATCGAGAACGCGCCGTCGTACGACGTGATCCGACCGTCGGCGATCTGGAGCAGCTCGGTCGACATGCCGAGCTTGTGCGCCATGGGCTGCAGGAGTTGGGTGCGGACCATCTTCGCCGCGCGTTCCACCGCGCCGCCCGACACCCACGTGTGGCGGCCGTGCGCCGACGGGCCGGCCGGCGGCTGGTCGGTGTCGACGGGGGCCATCGCCACCTCGTCGACGCCGAGCACCTCCTGGACGATCTGACGGGCCAGCGTCGCGAAGCCCTGGCCCGTGTCTACGGCCGCGCAGATGACGGTCGCGGTGCCGCCGACCACCTTCACGGTGGCGGTGGAGACCTCGTCCGCGCCCTCGGCGCCGAGCATGTGGACCATGCCGACGCCGTACCCGACCCCGCGCCGCACCGCCCCGGGCTCGCCCGCGCCCTCGGGGCCGCCCGGGAGCAGCCATTCCTCCTCGGGGGTGTCCTTGGGGAGGGAGGGCAGCGGGTAGTCCCGTACGGAACGCAGCAGTTCCGCCACGGGCGCGGGGCAGGTCACCGTCTGGCCGGTGGGCAGGATGTCGCCGGTGGCCATGACGTTGCGCATGCGCAGCTCGGCGCCGTCGATGCCGAGCGCGGCGGCCAGCTTGTCCATCTGGCCCTCGTACGCGGCGCAGACCTGCATCGCGCCCTCGCCCCGTACGTGGCCCGAGGGCGGGTTGTTCGTACGGACCGCCCAGCCCTCGACGAAGGCGTGCGGGACGACGTACGGGCCGCAGGCGAAGGCCACCGCCGCGGCCAGGGACTCGGAGGAGGCGTCGGCGTAGGCGCCCGCGTCCATCAGGATCTGCGCCTCGACCTTGACCAGCCGGCCCTCGGCGTCCGCGTGGTGGCGGTAGCGCAGCAGGGTCGGGTGGCGGTGGGCGTGGCCGAGGAAGGACTCCTCGCGGGTGGCGGCCAGTTTCACCGGGCAGCCGGTGCGCAGGGCGAGGAGGCCCAGCGGCAGTTGGAAGGCGGGGTCCTCGCGGTCGGAGGTCGCGCCGGGGACGCCCGTCACGACGACCCTCACCCGGTCCGGCTCCAGGCCGAAGCAGGCGGCGGCGAGGTCGCGGTCGGTGTGCGGGTCGGTGGAGGCGGTGTAGATCTCCACGCCCCCGTCGGGCCGCGGCACGGCCAGTCCGGCCTCCGCGCCGATGGGCGCGGGGTCCTGGCGGCCGATCCGGTAGAGGCCCTCGACGACGATCTCGCCGGTCGCCTCCGGGTCGCCGTAGCGGAGCGGGATGTGTCGGATCAGGTTGCCGTCCGGGTGGAGCGGGGCGGCGCCGAAGGACTGCTCGGGGTCGGTGACGGGGTCGAGGAGCTCGTACTCGACCGCGATGGCGGCGGCCGCGAGGCGGGCCGTGTCGGGGTGGTCGGCCGCGACGGCGGCGATGGGCTCGCCGTGGTGGCGGACCACGTCGTGCGCGAAGACGGGCCGGTCGGCGATGCGGCGGCCGTGCGTGCCCGCGCCGGGGACGTCGAGGTGGGTGATGACGGCGCGGACGCCGGGCATCTCGGCGGCGGCCGAGGTGTCGACGGACAGGATCCGCGCGTGGGCGTGCGGGGACCGCAGCACGGCGGCCCACAGGAGGCCCTCGGCCCACAGGTCGGCGGCGTACGGGAAGGTGCCCTCGGCCTTGGGGCGGGAGTCCGCCGACGGGACGGAGGCTCCGATCCCGCGTGCGGTCCGCTGCCGGTCGCCGTCGCCGGCGGCGGGCACCGTCGTGACGGTGGTCGTGGCCGTGGTGGTCGCCGTGGTCGTGGCCGTGGCCCCGTCGTGCCCGCTCACGCCATGCCTCCGTTGTGCTGGATCCCGAGATTGCCGGGGTGCCCGGGGTTGCCGGCGTTCCCCGCGTTCCCGAGGTTCCCCACGTTCCCGAGGTTCCCCACGTTGCCGAGGTTCCCCGCGTTGCCGAGGTTCCCCGCGTTGCCGAGATGACCGGAATCACCCGGGCCACCCGGGCCACCCGGGTTACCGCCGCCGGAACCCCCCTGGACGCCGCCCTCGCCGGGCAGTGCCTGGTGCGGGATCCGCGGCTCGCCGGAAGCCCCGGTTGCGGCCGCAGGGCCGCCCGCCGTCGCCTCGTCGTCCGCGCCCGTCGCCGGTGCCCCGCGTTCCGCGACGACCTCACGGACCGCCTCGATGACGCCCTTGTAGCCGGAGCAACGGCACAGGTTGCCGCACAGCGCCTGGCGGGTCTCCAGGTCGCTGGGGGCGTGGTTGCCCTCCAGCAGGTCATGGATCGTCATGGCCATGCCGGGGACGCAGAACCCGCACTGCACCGCACCCGACCTGCACAACGCCTGCTGCACGTCCGAGAGTTCCCCGTCCGTGGCCAGCCCCTCCACCGTGCGGACCTCGCTCCCGGCGGCCGTCGCGGCCGGAACCAGGCAGGAGGCGACGAGCCGGCCGTCGACCTGCACCGCGCAGGCCCCGCACTCGCCCTGCGAGCAGCCGTCCTTGGCGCCGGCCAGGCCGAGGCGCTCGCGCAGCACGTACAGCAGGGACTCGCCGATCCAGGCGCCGGTGACGGGCCGGTCGGCGCCGTTGACGCGCAGGACGTAGGAGGCCGCCGGGTGCTCGTGCTGCGCGACGGCGGGGCTTTCCTCTTCCTCGTACGTCGCCCCCCGCACCGGGAATCCCTCGGCGTCGTCCTCGGTCGGGGGTGCCTGGTCGCTGTCGGCGGTGTCGTCGTCCGGCACGGGCGCGGCCATCGCTTCGGCCGGTGCGGGCGGCACGGCCTCGAACCCGTGTCCGTGGGTGTCACCGGGGCCCGTGGCCTCGGCATGCGCCGGACGGGGCCGTTCCTCCTCGACCGGCGTCCACGCCGGGCCGTGGTCGGCGTCGATGTCCGGGGAGGCGTGCGGCAGCGGCTCCGGCTGCGGGCCGGGCTCGGGCAGCGACTCCGGGAGCGGGGTGCCCACACCGGGGCCGCCCAGCACCCTCGGGCCGCGCCCGGCGG
>NZ_JANFAK020000133.1 GCF_024721315.2 Streptomyces sp. Isolate_45 | reverse complement strand
CCCCCCCCCCCCCCCCCCCCCCCCCCCCCCCCCCCCCCCCCCCCCCCCCCCCCCCCCCCCCCCCCCCCCCCCCCCGAGGCTGTAACGCGTTCGCGGCGCCGCGTTCCTCAGGTGTCCGACGCATCGGCCCGGTCTCCCTTCCGAGGAAGGCGTCCGCGGCCGGGCACGGCGCTCCGTGCCGTCGGACACGGCGCGGACACACGTCGTGCGCCTACCCGGGCGACCCGACCACACTCCAGGGGCGTCAGAAGATTTCGTGGGGAAGGGGCGGGTACGCGCTCCCCATGACGTCCACGAAGCCGCCGCAGGCCCCCACCGGGCAGGCGGCGCCACAGGCCCTGAGCCCACCCGTGCCCGCCGAGGGACCACTGCCCAAGGACCACACCCAGGCCATCCTGGAGACCACCAAACTGGTCGCCGCCCTCCTCAAGCGGTCAGGACCGCCCTTCGCGCTGGCCGGCAGCGTGGCCGCGTTCGCGCACGGTCTGCCGGCGATGTTCCAGCACGACACCGACTTCTGTGTCCGGCCGGAGGACGCCGACGCGGCCATCAAGGCCCTGGAGGAGGGCGGCATCGAGATGCGCCGCGCCCCGGAGGACTGGCTCGTCAAGGGCCGGTCCGGCGGGGAGGAGATCGACCTGATCTTCGAGCTGGAGCGGCGGCCGGTGAGCACGGAACTCCTGGAACGGGCCGACGTGAAAGCGGTCGACTCGGTGTGGATGCCCGTCCTCGCGCCCACGGACCTCATGGGCAGCCGGCTCGCCGCGCTCTGCGAGCACTACTGCGACTTCGGCGACCTGCTGCCCATGGCGCGGATGCTGCGGGAGCAGATCGACTGGAGCCGGCTGGAACGTGACCACGGGGCCGATCCGCTGCCCGACGCGTTCCTCTACCTGTTGGAGACGCTGCGCATCATCGAGGGCAGGAACGGATCCGGACGGGCCGTGCCGCCGGTAAGGGAGGAGAGTCCATGACGTCCCACGACATGTTGGAGTACCGCATCGAACACCTGAGGGACCGGCTGGCCCGCGAGGACATCGCGGAATTGGGCGTACGCATCGAGGCGCGCGGGTCGCGCGCGGTGATCTCGGGCAGCGTCACCAGCCCGGAGTGCCGGGCGGAGGTGCTCAGGCTCGTCGCGGAGGAACTGGCGGGACTGGACTGGCACGAGGACCTCATGGTCAGCCGACCGGCGCCGCCCGACCGGGCGGAGGAGCTGTCGTGATCCGAGTGGCGGCCGTCGGGGACATCCACCTGGGCCCCGGCAGCGCCGGATTCCTGCGGCCCGCCTTCGACACCCTGGGCGAATGCGCCGACCTGCTGCTCCTCGCCGGTGACCTGACGCGGCACGGCACCAGGGAGGAGGCCAGGGTGGTCGCCGGCGAGGTGGCGGGGCTGGCCGTGCCCGTCGTCGCGGTGCTCGGCAACCACGACTACCAGAGCGACCAGGAGGAAGCCGTCGCGGAGGAGCTCAGGGCCGTCGGGGTGCACGTGCTGGAGGGCACCGGAGTCGTCCTCGACCTGGACGGTACGAGGGTCGGCGTGGCCGGCACCAAGGGCTTCGGCGGCGGCTTCGCCGGACGCAGCGGCAGCGACTTCGGGGAACCGGAGATGAAGGCCTTCATCCACTACACCCGCACCTGCGCGGGCGGGCTGGAGAAGGCGCTGCGCGGTCTCCAGGACGCCGGGAGCGACCTGCGCATCGCCCTCACCCACTACGCGCCCGTCCCGGACACCCTCGCCGGGGAACCCCTGGAGATCTACCCCTTCCTGGGCAGCTACCTCCTCGCGGAGGCCATGGACGGCGCTGGAGCCGACCTGGCCGTCCACGGCCACGCCCACTCGGGCACCGAGCACGGCATGACGGCCGGCGGGGTGCGGGTGCGCAACGTGGCGATGCCCGTCATCGACCGGGCCTTCGCCGTCTACCACCTGTCGTCCCACGCACCCCCGCCGACCGGCTCACCGACGCCGCCGCCTCCCGACGGCGCCGAATCCTGACACGGCGCCGAATCCTGACGGCACACCGCTACGTGAGCCCCTGCGGCCTTTCCTCCGGCCGCGGGGGCTCCTCGTCGTGCGGCCGGGGCCGCTCCCCGTCGTCGGCGGGGAGGGCGGTCCCCTCCGCGTCGGCGAGGTCCCCCTCACCTGTGGTTCGCTCCGTGTCCGTGTCGTCGTCCGCGGCGTAGGCGCGGAGGTGGACGATCACCGTATTGGCGACGGCCACCAGCGGGACGGCCACGACCGCACCGCCGATCCCCGCGACCAGACCTCCCGTGGCCACCGCCAGGAGCACGGCCAGCGGGTGCAGGCGCACCGCCCGCCCCAGGATGAACGGCTGCAGGATGTGGCCCTCGATCTGCTGGACGACGAGGACAACCAGCAAGGCCATCAGCGCGGTGAACACTCCCTCGGTGACGAGGGCGACGATCACCGCGAGCGCCCCCGACGCAACGGCGCCGACGAGCGGCACGAACGAGGCCAGGAAGATCACGACGCCGATGGGGACGGCCAGCGGCACACCGAGGAGGTAGATGCCCACGCCGATGAAGAGGGCGTCGATGAAGGCGACGATCATCGTTCCGCGCACGTACGCGGTGAGCGTCCGCCAGGCCCGCGGGCCCGCGTCGGCCACGCCGGGGCGGGCGGCGGCCGGGATGAGCTTGAGCGTCCACTGCCACACGCGCGGCCCGTCGTAGAGCAGGCACAGCGTGCAGAACATCGCCAGGAGCATGCCGGTGATGATCTCGACCAGGACCGTCACGCCTTGCAGACCGGTCGAGGTGATCTCGCTGGTACTGGTGCCGATCGCGTCGTTCAGCTTCTCCGCGACATCGTTGATCTGCTGTTCGGTCACGTGCAGCGGACTGTCGACGAGCCAGCGCTTCAGTTCGGCGATGCCCTCCTGGAGGCGGCCGGACAGGGTGTCGAGATTGTCGAGTACCTGCCATACGACGAACCAGCCGACCAGTCCGAGTACGAGGAACCCGCATATCGCGGTGAGCGCGGTGGCCAATCCCTGCGCCAGCCCCCTGCGGTGCAGACGGGCGACCGTCGGCTGGAGCAGGGCGGTGACCAGCAGCGCGACCACGAAGGCGAGGGCGACCAGCCGGACCGCGCCGATCACCCGCATCACGACCCACAGGGCGGCGGCGAGGACCAGGAACCGCCAGGCCGCCTCCGCGGCCACGCGGACGCCCCAGGGCACCGCACGGGCCGGGTCCGGGGCCCGCGTACGGGCCCTGCGGAGCTGGGCCATCCGCTCGGCCTGCTCCGCGTACTCGGCCTCGTACTCGGCGTTGCGGCGCGCCAGGGCCCGCGCGCGCCGTTCGCCGACCGCGTTGGCACCGTTCTTCACGCGGTCCAGCCATGTGTGCGTTCCGGACATCCGGGCCGTCCCTTCTCGTCGCTGGCCTTCTGCCCCCATTTCCCAAGATCAGCCGAACCGATTCCGCAGCCTTTCCGGGCGGGGCCGGCGGCCGCTCGGGGCCCGGGAGGAGACCTCGCCCGCGCGGGGTTCCCGCCGCGCAACTCCGCCCGGACCGGGGCCGTTTGGCCTTGGGGCGCGGGGGCAGACGTGCGGCATGTCGGAGACCGCAGGGACGATGAACACGGAAACCGTCACCACCAAGGTGCCGGCGCGACTGGACCGGTTGCCCTGGTCCCGATGGCACTGGATGATCGTGATCGGGCTGGGCACCGTCTGGATCCTGGACGGTCTCGAAGTGACCGTCGTGGGCAGCATCGCCAGCCGCCTCTCCGAGGACGACAGCGGCCTGTCCATCACCGACGCACAGGTCACGGGCCTTGCCGCCGCCCTGTACGTGGCGGGAGCCTGCACCGGCGCGCTGTTCTTCGGCCGCCTCACCGACCTGTTCGGCCGCAAGAAGCTCTTCCTGATCACGCTCGCCGTCTACCTGGCCGCGACCGCCCTGACCGCGCTCTCCTTCTCGTCCTGGTGGTTCTTCCTCTTCCGCTTCCTCACCGGCTTCGGGATCGGCGGCGAGTACGCGGCCATCAACTCCGCGATCGACGAACTGATCCCCAGCAAGTACCGCGGCCGCGTCGACCTCATCATCAACGGCAGCTTCTGGCTCGGCGCGGTCGCCGGAGCCCTGTTGTCCGTCGTCGCCCTGAACACCGAGATCTTCGCGCCGTCGGTGGGATGGCGACTGACGTTCGCCCTCGGCGTCGTCCTCGGCCTGGTCATCCTGCTCGTACGACGACACGTTCCCGAAAGCCCGCGCTGGATGTTCATGCACGGCCGGGTACGGGAGGCCGAGGACCTGGTCGCAGACGTCGAGCGACAGGTGGAAGCGGAAACCGGGAAGCCGCTGCCGGAGCCCGGCGCGGCCATCACCATCACCGTGCGCCGGAGCATCGGCTTCGGGGAGATCGCGAAGACCGTGTTCCGCACCTACCCGCGCCGTGCCGTGCTGGGTCTCTCCCTCTTCATCGGGCAGGCCTTCCTCTACAACGCGATCACCTTCGGCTTCGGCTCCATCCTGGTCACCTTCTTCGACGTCCCCAGCTCGGTCACCGGCTACTACTTCGCCGTCATCGCCGTCGGGAACTTCCTCGGGCCGCTGCTGCTGGGCCGGTTGTTCGACACGGTCGGCCGTCGCGTCATGATCTCCGGCACGTACATCCTGTCCGGTCTGCTGTTGTTCGGGACGGCCTGGCTCTTCGGCGCCGGCCGGCTCACCGCGCTGACCATGACGGCGTGCTGGTGCGTCGTGCTCTTCTTCGCCTCGGCCGGCGCGAGTTCGGCGTACCTGACCGTCAGCGAGATCTTCCCGATGGAAACCCGCGCGATGTCGATCGCCTTCTTCTACGCCGTCGGTACCGCGGCCGGCGGCATCTCCGGGCCCCTGATCTTCGCCGGGCTCACCTCCAGCGGTGTGGTGTCCGACGCCGCACTCGCCTTCTGCATCGGTGCGGCGCTGATGGTCGCCGCGGGGCTGGTCGCCGTCTTCTACGCGGTCGCCGCCGAGGGCCGCTCCCTGGAGGACATCGCCAGCCCCCTCTCGGCCCGAACCGCGGAACCGGCACGCCTATCGACCTGACGCGCGGGGCCGGTCGTCCCCTATCGGGTCCTGCCGGGTCCGAAAGGGGACGGCCGCTACGTCCCCGCCCGCTCGTCCATCGGGACCAGGACGCCGAGCTCGACCTCCTCGAAGACGCGCGACCACCGGGCCTCCTCGTCCTCGAACACACGCGGATCGCTCTGCCGAGCCCGTTCGATCAGTCGGCCGGCAACCCGCGTCCGCCCAACCCGGACGCCGCCTCGCCGCCCACACCCAGCCGCATGAGAGAACCCGCGTCATACGGCAGCCACACGTCCGGCAACCGGCACCCCCTGCTCGATCCGTCCGTCCGATCCGATCCTCTCAAAGCGCGTGTACGGCCCAGCGGTCGGGGCGGGCGGTGCCCCCCCCGGATCCCGCTTCGAGCGAGCGGTCGCGGTCGTGTGACGCGGGTCACTTCATCGGGGCGATGAGTTCTCCCGGTGAACCGGGTCCACCTTGGGACCGCACCGACGAAAGACAGGACGACAAGCCATGACCGACGCCGTGAAGGGCCCCGCCTCCTACTTCCCCTCGATCGAGAAGAAGTACGGCCGCCCGGTCGCCGAGTGGAAGGCGCTCATCGACGCCTCCCCGCTCACCAAGCACATGGAACTCGTCGCCTGGCTCAAGACGGAGCACGGCCTGGGCCACGGCCACGCCAACGCCCTCGTCGCGCACACCCTTGCCGAATCCGCAGGGAGGTGAGGGGATGTGGGGTGGGGCAAACCTCGGGGGCGCCCCCGTCACAGGAACGCGCGCAGCGCTTCCCGGAGCACGTCCGCTCGTTCCAGGTGGACGTCGTGCCCTGCCCCGGGAACGCTCAGGGCCACCGTTTCGGGCCGTAGTCGGAGCATCCGGTCGACCTCCGCAGCGGGGATGATGCCGGACCGGCCGAAGACGGCCAGGGTCGGGCACTCCACCCGCTGCCATTCCTCCCAGAAGGACCGGCGGGCGTTCTCCGCCAGGGACGCGACCATCACGTCACGGTCGAACCGGGGCCACCAGCCGCCGTCGCGCTCCTCCAAACCACCGGCCCAGCCCTCGCCGACCGGGCCACCGCCGAAGTAGGTGACGGCGGCCGCCCGCGAGGGAAACGGCCGGGGCCAGGCGTCGAGCATGGCGCCGATCTCCGCCGCCGCGCCCGGGTCCGCCGCACCGGGGCCCGCCTCCACCAGGACGAGGGAGCGGAACAACCCCGGGTGGGCCGCGGCGGCGAGCAGCGCGGTGTGGCCGCCCAGCGACTGCCCGATCAGGGCGGGCCGGTCGAGCCCGAGCCGATCGGCGACGGCCACGACGTCCGCGACGTACGCGGCCCGGGACACGTCACGCGGGCGCCGCTCGGAAGCCCCGTGCCCGCGCTGGTCGATGGCGACGACCCGGTGGTGGATGCTCAACTCCGCGGCCAGGGAGTCCCATTCACCCGCGTGTCCCGCCAGCCCGTGCAGCAGCACGAGCGGCGGCCCGGACCCGCCCCGGTCGCGGCAGACGATCCGGACACCCGCACGCACCACGACGCGCTCCGACCACGTCATGCCACACGCTCCGGCAGACCGAAGAGCGGGAAGAGCCGCTCGGTGTCGCGGAACGCGCTGATGCCGGTGATCCGGTCGCCGGAAACCTCGACGACCTGGAGCGCCCAGGGCGCGAAACCGGTCCCGTCGGCGCAGGGCCGGTACTGACCGAAGGCGGGCGAGCCGTTCGCCACGACCGGGACCAGCCGCGATCCGCGGCAGCCGATCGCGGGACCCGTCAGCCACGCCGTGATGTCACCGATCCCGCGCATCCACGAGGCGTACGGCGGCAACGAGAGGGTGGCGTCCACGTGCAGCAGCATGCTGAGCTCGTCCATGTCGAAGCGGGAGAACGCCGCGGCATACCGTTCGGCGAGCACCCGCTCGACGGCTCCGGAGGGCGCCGGCGTCCCCGTACGACCGTCGGCACGCCGGGCGGCCAGTGTCGTACGGGCGCGTTGCAGCGCGCTGTTGGCCGAGGCGACGGTCGAGCCGTGCAGCTCCGCGACCTCGCGGGCCGAGAAGCCGAGTACGTCCCGCAGGAGCAGGGTCGCCCGCTGCCGGGGCGGCAGGTGCTGCAGCGCGGCGACGAAGGCCAGCCGTACGCTCTCGCCCGCCGCGGCCACCTCGGCGGGGTCCCCGGCGGTCGACGGGGCACCGCCGCCGCCCGGGCAGGGCCCGATCAGCAGTTCCGCGTCGATGAGGGCGCCCGGTGAGGTGGCACCGCCGGTCGGTCCGGACAGATCCATGGGCAGGGCCCGACGCTTCCCGGCGGCGAGCGCGTCCAGGCAGACGTTGGTGGCGATGCGGTAGGCCCAGGTCCGCAGCGACGCCCGCTCCTCGAACCCGCCGATGCCCCGCCACGCCCGGACCATCGTCTCCTGCACGGCGTCCTCGGCCTCGAACGCCGAACCGAGCATGCGGTAGCAGTAGCCGGTCAACTCGCCCCGGAACGCGTCGAGCCGCTCCACCACCGGCCCACCGCCCTCGCCCCGGCCCTCCACGAGCCCAACGGACCCCGTCATTCCCGACACCCCCCGTGATCATCGACGCCACGACCCTACCGGTGGCATTGGAGTGGCCCTGTTCCGGCCGGTGGCGTGGCTTCCGCGCATCCCGGGACGCCTTCCTAAGGTCGGCGGGTGACGGGGGACCGGGTCGGAACAGGTGGGTGAGTCGTGGAACGCATGACGGCACGAGCACGAGCACGAGCAGGGGCGCTCACGCGCGGGCGATCCGCGGCCGGCGCCGGCCGTACGACGTGGAGTCGAACCCGGCGGCTGGCGGCCGTGACGGGCCTGCTGGTGCTGTGCGCCCTACCGACCGCACCCGCGGGCGCGACGCAGACCGCCGGGGGACGGTCCCCGGCCGGCCCGCCGCTGTACGTGACCGACTACGGCAACAACCGGGTCGTCACGCTCCCGGCGGACGGCGGCGAGGGAACGACCGTGCCCCTCGACGGACTCGTGCGTCCCACCGGCATCGCCTGGGACGCCACCGGCGCCCTGTACGTCTCCGACACGGGCAACAACCGGGTGGTGACGCTGCCCCCGGACGGCGGGGAGCAGACCACCGTGCCCACCGTCGACCTGTCGCGCCCGCTCGGCCTCGCCGTGGACGCCGCCGGGAGCATCTTCATCGCGGACAGCTTCAACGACCGCGTCGTGAAGGTGCCGGCCGGTGGCGGCCCCCAGACGACCGTCCCCACCAGCGGCCTGCTGCATCCGTGGGGGCTGGCGCTTGAGCCCGACGGGGACCTGTACGTCGCCGACTTCGTCAACGACCGCGTCGTCAAGGTCGCCGCGGACGGGAGCGGTCAGACCACGGTGCCCACGGTGGGCCTGTCCCAGCCGACCGGCCTCGCGCTCAACGCGGCGGGTGACCTCTACGTCTCCGACAGCGGCAACAACCGCGTCGTGAAGGTGTCCGCGGCCGACGGGCAGCAGACCACGGTGCCCCTCACCGGCCTCAGCGACCCGCTGGGCCTCGCGCTCGACGGCGCCGGAAACCTCTACGTGGCCGACGGCTTCAACAACCGGGTGGTGCGCGTACGGGAGACGGGCGGCGGGCAGGTCACCCTCCCCTCCACCGGCCTCAACACGCCGACCGGCCTCGCCTTCCCGCCGACCAAGGCCCGCCCCGGCCCGGTCGACGCCGTCGACGCCGTCGACAAGGGCCTCACGAAGCTCCGCTGACCACCTCCCCGCCCCGGCCCGCCGGGCCTACCGCGTGTCCGGAAGCCGAACGGTGACGCGGAGACCGCCGCCGGGGCGGGGGACGAGGTCGAGCGTCCCGTCGTGGGCGCGGACGACGCTCTGCACGATGGCGAGGCCGAGGCCGGCGCCCGCGTGCTCGTCGGTCCGGACGCGTTCCGTCCCGCGCCGGAAGGCTTCGGTGAGGGTCGGCACCACGTCCGGCGGCACCGGACCGCCCGTGTTCTCGACCCGCAGCACGCTCGCGTCGTGCCGCGCCTCGGTATGGACCGTCACGGTGCCACCAGCGGGGAGGTTGTGGACGATCGCGTTCTGGACGAGGTTCGTCACCATCCGCAGCAGGAGCTCCGCCGAGCCGCGGGTCCGGGTCGCTCCGCCGGTGACGTCGAGCGTGATCCCGCGCTGTTCGGCGAGGTGGAGCAGCGTTTCGGCAGCCTCCTCGGCCACGAGGGAGAGGTCGACGCTCTCACGGATGAAGTTCCCGCGGTCGCTGCGGCTGAGCAGTAGGAGGGCCTCGGTCAGGTCGATCGCGCGCGTGTTGACCACCTGCAGGCGTTCGAGGAGCGCGTCCCGGTCCCGGGTGGGATCCCTGAGGGCGACGTCGAGCAGCGTCCGCGAGATGGCCAGCGGGGTGCGCAGTTCGTGGGAGGCGTTCGCGGCGAACCGCTGCTGCTCGGCCACGTGCGACTCGACTTGTTCGAGCATGGTGTCGAACGCGTCGGCGAGCTCACGGAACTCGTCCTGGCGGCCCTCCATGCGCACCCGGTGTGACAACGATCCGTTCCCGGCCGTCCGGGCCGCGGTCGTGATCCGGGTGAGCGGTGCGAGCATCCGGCCCGCCAGGACCCACCCCCCGACGAGGCCGAACACCAGCAGGAAGACCATCGCCACGGCCGCCGCCGGCGCGAAGGTCCGCACGAGGAGGTAGCGGTTGGGCGAGATCCCGAGGAGGCCCTGGGAGTTGTCGGGGACGTAGCGCAGCAGGAACACCCACACCACGGCCAGCAGGAGGACTCCGGCGACGGTGAGGAAGCCGGCATAGCTGAGGGTGAGCTTCCACCGGGCGCTGAGCCCCGGCCGTCTAGACACGCGCACCGCCGCCGGCCACCGCGCCGGGGCCGGGCCCGATGCGGTAGCCGACGCCCGGCACCGTGGCGATGATCCAGGGCTCGCCGAGCCTTTTGCGCAACGCGGAGACGGTGATGCGGACGGCGTTGGTGAAGGGGTCGGCGTTCTCGTCCCAGGCCCGTTCCAGCAGCTCCTCGCTGCTGACGACACCCCCCTCGGCGGCGACGAGGACGTCGAGCACGGCGAACTGCTTGCGGGTGAGCGCGACGTGACGTCCGTCGCGGAAGACCTCCCGGCGGAAGGGGTCGAGCCGCAGGCCCGCGATCTCGCGGACCGGCGGCCGGGCGTACGCGCGTCTACGGTCGAGCGCCCGCAGCCGCAGGACGAGCTCGCGCAACTCGAACGGTTTCGTGAGGTAGTCGTCGGCGCCGAGCTCGAACCCGGAAGCCTTGTCGTCGATCCGGTCCGCCGCGGTGAGCATGAGGATCGGGATGCCGCTGCCGGAGGCGACGATGTGCCGGGCGACCTCGTCGCCGGAGGGGCCGGGGATGTCGCGGTCGAGGACCGCGAGGTCGTACGAGTTGACGGCCAGCAGCTCCAGGGCGGAGTCGCCGTCGCCGGCGATGTCGGCGGCGATGGCCTCCAGCCGCAGACCGTCACGGACGGCCTCGGCCAGGTACGGCTCGTCCTCCACGATCAGTACGCGCATGCCCCAAGCCTAGGAGTCACGACGTATCGCCGACGTATGCCACCTGCGCGTCGCGGACACCCGCGTCAGCCCGCCGATGCCGATGCCGATGCCCGTTCGGCGCGAGGGCGGCCCGCCGGTGGTCGCTGCGTCGTGCGCCACCAGCGGCGCGACGCCAGTGCGGCCAGGACGGCGCCGGCGGCGTTGACCAGTACGTCGTCCACGGAGGACACCCGGTCCAACCGCAGGACGTACTGCGCGGTTTCGACCAGCACCGAGCAGCCCGCACCGAGGGCCAGGACCCGCGGTACGGACGCCACCGCCGCGAACCGCACCGGGGCGAAGAACCCCAGCGCCGCGAAGACCAGCAGGTTGCCCACGATCCCGAGCGGCCCCATCGTGACCAGGTCCAGCAGCGGAACGAGGCTCACCCGGCCGGGGACGACCCCGGCCCCGGCGCCCGGCATCAGGATCATCCAGACGAACGGCACCGTCCCGTGGACCATGCCCACCTCGGCCAGCGACGTCCGCCACGCCCCCGCGACGCCGGCGGCCCGCCGCCGGCGCGCCAGGGCCCACACCACCAGCGCGGACAGCGGCATCGCGACCAAGGCCATGAACACCACGCCGTTGAACGTGTCGAAACAACCGTGCCACCGACCGGCCAGGCACCTCGGAGCGGACATCATGAGCGGCCGCCGCAGCAGGAACGCGGCGCCCGCCACGGCGAGTACCACCGGGACGAGGAGCACGATCCCGCGCCCGCGGCGGGGAGGTGCTGTCAGGGATGCGTCATGGTTCATGCCCCCAGGGGACACGCGGGGCCGTTGCGAGGACGTATGCGGTTTTCGATACGCCCGCGATACACGGGACGCCCCTCAGCCGCCCCCGGTCAGAACGTCCACCGGGTGTGGCTGTAGACCCCGTCGTCCCGGCCGAAGCCGTACGCGGTGGCCGGCGCCACGGCGAACACCACGGCGTCCCCCTTGCGGAACGCGTCCCCGATGCCGTGGAAGGTTCCCTCGGGGGAGGTGATGTGCGCACCGTACTTCGCCTCGTACGCCGCGATCACCTCCTCCAGCGCCGCCGGATCCGAAACCGGCTCCGCCGTGCCCTCGACCACGAGGTCGAGCCCCTCTGTGAGGGAGTTCCCTCCGGTGGTCAGCGCACAGTGACCGTCGTGGGCGAGGTTCCTCGCCTTCTGTTCCCCCGGCCCGGTCGAGAAGTACAGCACCCCGTCGTGCCAGGCGGCGATGACGGGGGTGACGTGGAGCCGGCCGTCCGGCCGCACCGTGGAGAGCCAGAAGATCTCGGCGGCGGCCATCTGCCGCTGTGCCTGCGACCACTCGGTCGCGGTGACGTCCTCGGCGCCGGGGCGGGGGTGGAGCGCTGAGCTGTAGCGGGTGTCGAGCTCGGTCGTGGGCTGGTCGGTGGGTCCTTGATCCGGCATGGCAGGTCTCCTTCCTCCCCCCATGGTCGACCGGCCACCCGGGCGTCGACCGTCGACACGCCCGCCCTCGCCTCCCCACCTCACCGACCGCCCCCTCCGATCCGACGGCCGGTGCCGACCGACAGCCGGTAGATTGGACGCGTGATCGATTTTCTGCGGGACGCCCCGGTCGAAGGCAGCCTCGACGTCGTTTGGCACGCGGGTTGGCCGTCCCCCAAGCACGACCCGGCTCCGGAGATCCAGATCCACGCCTACACCGAGCACACGGTGATCCTGCGCCAGAACAAGTCCGTCCACTACGAAGCGCCGTTCCTCTTCCTCCTCTTCGGCAACGAACGCGCCCTGCTGCTCGACACCGGCGCGTCCGGCGACGCCGCCCACTTCCCCCTGCGGGAAACCGTCGACGCCCTCGTGGAGGACTGGCTCGACCGCCACCCGCGGCCCGGGTACGCGCTGCTGGTCGCACACACCCACGGGCACGGAGACCACACCGCGGCGGACGGCCGGTTCGCGGACCGACCGCTCACCACGGTCGTGGGGGCGGGCCTGGCCGAGGTCACGGAGTACTTCGGGCTCCAGGACTGGCCCCACCGGCCGGGCGAGCTCGACCTGGGCGGTCGGATCCTCGACCTGATTCCCGGCCCCGGGCACCAGGCGGCCGGGCTGGTCTTCCACGACCGGCACACCGGGCTGCTCCTGACCGGTGACTCCGTGTACCCCGGCCGGCTCTACATCGAGGACCGGGCAGCCTACTCGGCGACCGTCGACCGGCTGTTGGCCTTCTGCGCGACCCGAACCGTCCGCCACGTCCTCGGGTGCCACATCGAGATGACCACCACGGCGGGCGAGGACTACCCGCGGGGCACCACCCACCAACCGGACGAGCCTCCGCTCCAGCTCACCACCGGCCACCTGCACGCGCTGCGCCGGGCCCTCGACGAGACGACGGACCGTCAAGGAACCCACCCGTACGACGAGTTCGTCCTCGTCTACCGGGACTGACCGGACCGGCCGCCGGACCCGGCCGCGACGCGGTCCGCGTCCGGCTCCGGCTCTCCCGGGCCCCCTCCGCGGCCCCCCTCTCCGGACGGCTCCGCCGCCTCCGGGCCCTCGTGCGCGGTGGGGCGCTCGTCCCAGAACGTGCCGGACACCGCACGCCGGGCCAGCATCACCACGATGCCGACGAGACTCAGGCCGAGGGCGATGACCAGGGGCGGGCCGAGGCCGAACCAGGACGTCCCGCCCGCCGAGTTGGCCGGGTCCGCCATGTCGGCCACCGCCTCGACGAGCAGCCAGACCAGCATGCCCGCGCCGATGACCGGCCCGGCGCCGATGAACAGGAACTCGCGCACCCCCGCCGTGAGTCGGCGCCGGTGGTACACCGCGCAGGCGATGCCGGTGAGCGCGTAGTAGAACGCGATCAGCAGGGAGAGGGCCGTCAGGGAGTCGGCGAGGGCGTTCTCGCTGATCCGGTGGATGACCAGGTACCAGACGGTGGCCGTACCGGCGACCCACCAGGTGCTGACCGCGGGGGTGCGGAACCGGCCGTGGATCCGGCCGAACCGGCTGGGGAGGGCGTGCCTGCGCGCCATGGACAGCGCGGTGCGGGAGGCCGGGATGATCGTCGTCTGGGTCGAGGCGAGCGCCGAGGTCGCCACGGCGAGGAGGACGATCCAGTCCCAACCGCCGAGGACCTCGTGGGCCAAGGAGGCGAACACGGCCTCCTCGTCGTCGGCGTGCGCGCTCAGGTAGCCTGTGCCCGCGAACGCGACCACCGCGAAGGCCACCGAGACGTACGTGGCCAGCAGGACGACCGTGGACCAGATGCCGGCCCTGCCCGGGGTGGACGAAGGGTCCGTGGTCTCCTCGGAGAGGTTGACGGCCGACTCCCAGCCCCAGTAGACGAACACGCCGAGCAGCAGCCCGCCGGTCAGCGCCGTGCCCCCGGCCCCGAACGGGTTGAGCCAACCGACGGCGGGACGCACCGCGTCCGGCGAGCCGGTCCCGGACAGGACCTTGTGGAGGGCCACGGCCGCGAAGACGAACAGGCAGACGGTCTGCAGCAGGACGAGGACGTTCTGCAGGCGGGCCGCGGCCTGCGTGTCCCGTACGCACAGCGCGGCCATGGCCACGATCAGCAGCACGGTCAGCGACTGGCGGACCAGGGTGTTCCCCGCCCAGCCGTCGAGGCCCGCGGCCAGCAGACCGAAGTTCACGGCCACGTCGGCCAGCGAGCCCACCACCAGCACGCCGGTCATCGTGATCGCCCACCCGCCCAGCCAACCGGCCGTGGGCCCCAGGGCGCGCGTCACCCAGGAGAAGGTCGTGCCGCAGTCGGGATCCGCCCGGTTCAGGTGGTAGAAGGCGGAAGCGATGAGCACCATCGGAACGAACGAAGCGAGCATCACCCCGGGAGCGTGGACGCCGACCAGGGCGACGATCGGCCCGATCACGGCGGCCAGGGAGTACGCCGGCGAGGTGGCGTTGAGCCCGATGGCGAGGGCGTCGACGAAACCGATCGCGTTCGGTCTGAGCGTGGCGGCCGGCGTCCGCGGGGTGTCTTCGACCATGGTCCCTCACTGGTGCGGTGTGAACGGGGCGTGAATGCGAAGAGGAAACCCGTGCGCCGCACAAGGGGTCAATGGTGTTGGCATAACGGCCCGGTCAGGCGGACAGGTCGGACAGGTCGGTCAGGTCGCCCAGTTCGCGTTCGGCGCTGTCCAGCAGCATGTCCAGCGCGACCGGGTAGGCGCTGTGCGGCATGCGGGCGGCCAACAGGCCGACGGTGGCCGCGATGTTCGGGTATTCGTCCGCAGGCAGCCGGGCGTACGTCGAATCCCACCGCTCCTCGTCCGCCTCGCGGGCCTTCGCCGTCAGCGCGAACGGGCCCGCGTCGAGCGCGGCGAAGGCCAGGCACTGGTCGATGTAGGCGTGGTAGATCCGTACGGCGTCCCCGTCGGGGAAGCCCGCGCCGCGCAGGCTGCCGAGGATCGCCTCGTCGGCGGCGATCTCCCGCGGCCGGCCGGTCACGCGGCTCGCGGTCAGCAACGCGGCCTGCGGATGGGCGAGGTACGCGCCGTGGATGCGGAGTCCGAGGGAGCGCAGGTCATCGCGCCACCGCCCGGTCGGAAGCCAGCCTGCGAGCGCCCGCCCGATCAGCTCCTCGCCCATGGCCAGGGTGAGGCCGTCCATGCCGTCGAAGTACCGGTACAGGGTGCTGGGGTCCGCGCCCAGGGCGGCGCCGAGCCGCCGGGCCGAGAGCCCGGCGCTGCCGTGCTCACGCACCATCCGCAGCGCCGTCTCGACGATCAACCGCTCGGAGAGCACTGTCCCCTGCCGGGTGGGGCGCCGCCGCCTGCGCGCATCCTCCGGGACCACGTCCTTCGCCATCGCCTGCCCTCTCCGTCGTTCCCGCCGTGTCCGCCGGGCCGCGCCGGGTTCCCGGCAGCCGGCCCGAGCCTTATGCCAACGCCATTGACCTTAGCTCGCGGCGGCGGGTTCCATCAGCCCCTGAGGCGCACGCCTCACAGAGAAAGGACCTCGCCATGCGCGTTCTGCTTGTGGGTGCCGGTGGTGTCGGCAGCGCGATCACCCGGATCGCCGCCCGCCGCGACTTCTTCGACCACTTCGTCGTCGCCGACTACGACCTGGGCCGCGCCCGGGCCGCCGTCGCGGCCCTGGGGGAGGAGGAGCGGCGCTTCAGCGCCTGTCGCGTCGACGCCTCCGACGAGGAGGCGGTCACCCGACTGCTCTCGGAGCGCGGGTGCGACGTCCTGATGAACGCGACCGACCCGCGCTTCGTGATGCCCCTGTTCAACGCCGCGCTGGCGGCGGGCAGTCACTACCTCGACATGGCGATGTCCCTTTCCCGCCCGCACCCCGAGAACCCGCACGGCGAGTGCGGGGTGAAGCTCGGTGACGAGCAGTTCGAACGGGCCGAGGAGTGGGAGAAGTCGGGCCGACTGGCGCTCGTCGGCATGGGTGTCGAGCCCGGACTCTCGGACGTCTTCGCCCGCTACGCGGCCGATGAACTCTTCGACGAGATCGAGGAGATCGGCATCCGCGACGGGGCGAACCTGGCCGTCGAGGGCTACGACTTCGCCCCGTCCTTCAACATCTGGACGACGATCGAGGAGTGCCTGAACCCGCCCGTGGTGTACGAGCGCGAGCGCGGCTGGTTCACCACCGAGCCGTTCAGCGAGCCGGAGGTCTTCGACTTTCCGGAGGGCATCGGTCCCGTCGAGTGCGTCAACGTCGAGCACGAGGAGGTGCTCCTCATCCCGCGCTGGGTGGGGGCCCGTCGGGTCACCTTCAAGTACGGCCTCGGTGACGACTTCATCGGCAAGCTGAAGACGCTCCACGCCCTGGGCCTGGACTCCACCGAGCCGGTCACGGTCCGCGGCGAGGACGGCCCCGTCCGGGTCTCGCCCCGCGACGTGGTCGCCGCCTGCCTGCCCGACCCGGCCGGTCTCGGGGACCGGATGACCGGCAAGACCTGCGCCGGCACCTGGGTCAAGGGAACCAAGGACGGGCTGCCCCGCGAGGTCTACCTCTACCACGTCGTCGACAACCAGTGGTCCATGCGCGAGTACGGCTCCCAGGCCGTCGTCTGGCAGACCGCCGTCAACCCGGTGGTCGCCCTCGAACTGCTGGCCACCGGCGTGTGGTCCCGGGCGGGCGTCCTCGGCCCCGAAGCCCTGCCGCCCCTTCCCTTCCTCGACCTGCTCACCGCGTACGGCTCGCCCTGGGGCATGCGCGACCAGGCCGCCACCACCCCGGCGGCCCCGGTCCGGTGACGCGACCGGCGCGGCCGGCCGGCCCGGGGCGCCGCGCGTAAGGATTTCGTCATCGTTGCCCTGTGGCGATGCCGTCCGGTCACCCCGTTGAATGGGGGAAACGATCAGCGGGTTCGGCAGGGGAGCGGCAGTGGTGAACGGCAAGCGGCGCGGACGGTTCTTCATCGGAGGGCTGGTGGCGGCCCTGGTGCTCCTCGGGGCGGGCGTGTACTGGTTCCAGCCGTGGAAGCTCTGGCAGGACGACCGCGTCGACGAGGCCCTGCCGACGGCCCTCAGGCCCGCGCCGTCCGCCCCGCCGGGCGGCGCCCCCGTCCCGGCCGTCCCGACGCCGCGGACCGTCGCCCGAGGGGACCTGATCAGCCACGAGCACACCACCACGGGCACCGCGAAGCTCATCCGGCTCGCGGACGGTTCGCACACGCTCCGGCTGGAGAACCTCGACACCAGCAACGGGCCGGACCTGAGGGTGTGGCTGACGGACGCCCCGGTCAAGGAGGGCACGGCCGGCTGGCGCGTCTTCGACGACGGCAAGCACGTCAGCCTGGGCAAGCTGAAGGGGAACAAGGGCGATCAGAACTACGCGGTGCCGGCCGACCTGAACCTGTCCGACTACAGCAGCGTCACCATCTGGTGCGACCGTTTCGACGTGTCCTTCGGCGCCGCCGAACTGGCCGGGGCCTGAGGGCTCCCGGCCGGTCACGGCCGCGGCGGCGCTCCGTCCGACAGGGCGAAGCGCACACCGGTGAGCCGCTCCGAGACCGCGCTGGCCGCCGCGCGGGCCCACGCGCTGTCGTCGACGGACTGACCGGCAGACCGGCGGGTCCGTTCCGGGGGACGGCCGCGTCGTTCCAGCGGTTGCGGACGGAGCCGGGGAACCCCAGCGTGGAGCCGAGGGAACCCCCATCCCATCCGTCACGAGGGAGTCGCCGTCATGGGCGGTACGCAGGACAAGCGCCAGGAGCCGGGCAAGGGCCGCGAGGAGCAGGAGCGGGAAACCACGAGCCGCCCCGAGCAGGACCCCGTCCACCCCGGCACGAGTGCGGTCAAGGCCCGGGGCAAGAGCCCCGAGGAGCTCAAGTACCCGCGCCAGGACGAGAACCCGCGCGAGCGCGACGACGACGAGAGGCGCGACGGGGAGTCCTGACCCCGCCCCACCACCCCGCACGCGCAGGACCCGGACGGAGCCCGTGGGCAGCCCGTCCGGGTCCTCGCCGCTCGTGCCGCGCGACCGCCACCGCGACCTACCCCGGGCCCGGTCCGGCGCCGCGTGCGAAGGTCACCGGCAGGCTCCGGGGGCCGCGCAGGCCGCCCGGACGCCAGGGGATCTCCTCCGGCGGTACGGCGAGGGCGAGGCCGGGGAGCCGGCGCAGGGCGGTGCCGATCGCGATCTGGCCCTCCAGCCGGGCCAGCGGGGCACCCAGGCAGTAGTGGATGCCGTGCCCGAACGCGAGGTGGGCGTTGTCCTGGCGGGTGATGTCCAGGCGCTCCGGGTCGGTGAAGCGCGCCGGGTCGCGGTCGGCGAGGGCCGAGCCGATCAGCACGGTCGCGCCGCGCGGGATGCTCACGCCCGCGATCTCGACGTCCTCCCGCGCGAACCGGGCGATGCCGGGGCTGACCGGCCCGTCGTAACGCAGGAACTCCTCGATCGCGCCCGGCAGCAGTGCGGGGTCGGAGCGCAGCAGTTCGAGCTGGTCGGGGTGGGCGAGCAGCGTGGCGATGCCGCCGCCGATCAGGTTGACCGTGGTGATGTAGCCGGCCGCCAGCAGCAGGAACACCATGGCGACGAGTTCGTCCTCGGTGAGCCGTTGCTCCTCGTCCCGGGCCGCGACGAGGTCGCTGAGCAGGTCGTCGGCGGGCCGAGCCCGCTTGTCCCGGATGAGCTCGGTGACGTAGGCGCGCATGTGCAGCCACGCCTCGTTCACCACGGCGGGATCCGGCGGCTCCGCGCCCCGCATGACCATGCGGTCGGTCCAGTGCTGGAAGTCGTGACGGTCGTCCACCGGCACGCCCAGCAGCTCGCTGATCACCGTGACCGGGAGCGGCAGCGCGAAGTCCGCGACGAGGTCGGCCCGGCCGGCCGCGACGATCGGATCCAGCAGCCGGTCGGTGACGGCCTGGATCCGCGGCCGCATCCCGGCCACGCGGCGGGCGGTGAACGCCTTCGACACCAGGCGCCGCAGGCGGGTGTGGTCGGGCGGGTCGCTGCGGAGCATGTTGCCGAGCATCGACTCGCGCTCGGTTCCGGGCAGCTGCCGCAGGAGCCGGGTGTCCGCGGCGTCGCGCACGTCGCTGCTCAGGCGGGAGTCGGAGAGCGCCGCCAGGCCGTCCTCGTAGCGGGTCACGAGCCATGCCTCCAGACCGCCCGCGATGACGGTGCGGCGCACGGGGCCGTCCTCCCGCAGTTGCCGGTACAGCGGGAACGGATCCGCGACGAATGCCGGGTCGGCGTAGGGCAGAAGGACCGGCCGCTCAGTCATGTTGCCTCCCGAAGGGTGTCTTTTCCGGTTCGGCGGGCGCATCGGCCCGGCGGATGCATCGGCCCGGCGGGTCCGCCGGTTCGGCGTGCGCGCCGGGCGAGGGGCGCGCGGGTCAGCGCAGCGACTCCTCGGGGGGTCGCTCCCGCAGGGCGCCGTAGGCCAGGAAGTAGGCCGGGACCCGGTTGAGCCACCGGGAGTCGGTGATGAGCTCGGTCATCCGCTTGGCCCGCCGGGGATCACCGAACGCGGTGCGGCCGGCCAGCAACGGCTCGATGACCTGGCGGTGGGCGAGGCGCTGGAGCCCCTGGGTGGCCATGGTGGTGGGCAGCCGACGCCGCTGCACGCGGCGCACGTCCCGCAGCCCCACGGCGCCCTCCCGCAGCGGCCGTACGAGGTGGCGGGCGGCCGCCACCGCGTCCTGGACGGCGAGGTTGATGCCGATGCCGAAAACCGGTGACATGGCGTGGGCGGCGTCACCGATGCACAGCAACCCGGGGCGGTGCCAGCGGCGGAGCCGTTCGAGCCGGACGTCGAGCAGTTTGACCTCGTCCCAGGAGGTGAGGGCGTGGGCCCGGTCGGCGAGCCAGGGGGCCGCCTCCGCGAACCGCTCGTTGAAACGCGCCAGGCCCTCCGCGCGCCGCCCCACATCGGTGCCCTTGGGGATCAGCGCCGCGCACTGCCAGTAGTCGCCGCGGTCGATGAGCGCGGTGAAGAAGCGGTCTCCCACGCCCCCCACCAACCCGCTCGGGTCGTCCTCGCGGCGCGGCAGGCGGAACCACCAGGCGTCCATGGGGCACGGGAAGCCCTCCAGACCCAGTTCGGGCAGCGCCCTGGCCAGCGAACCGCGGCCGTCGCAGGCCACGGTCAGGTGGGCCCGGATCTCGCCGGTGGCGCCGTCGGCGGTCCGGTACCGCACGCCCGCGACCCGTCCGCCCTCGATCAGGAAGGACGTCGCCTCGGTCTTCATGCGCAGGTCGAAGGAGGGCTCCCGGCGCGCTTCGTCGGCGAGGAGGTCGAGCAGGTCCCACTGCGGCACCATCGCGATGTAGTTGTACTTCCTGGGCAGCGCCCCGATGTTCCCCACCATGACGAGGGAGCGGTCCGGTCCGATGGGCAGCTGGACGGAGGTCACCCGGCGCTGCGGCAGCCGGGCGAACCGTTCGGCGAGACCGATGTCGTCCAGCAGGGACAGGGTGGACGGGTGCACGGTGTCACCCCGGAAGTCGCGCAGGAAGTCGCCGTGCTTCTCCAGCACGGTCACCTCCACCCCCGCCCTGGCCAGCAGCAGGCCCAGCACCATGCCTGCCGGTCCGCCTCCCACCACGCAGCACGTCGTGCGCTCCACGGCAACCACTCCCTTCGCGGGGACCGGGCGTGCCCCAGAGGACATATACCGCAATCGGGGCTTCGGGACCCGTCGGGACGGCAGGACCGGTCGGAGGGCGGACAGGAGCGGCCCGCCCCGCGCCAGGACGTCGAGCGGGCGGAGCGGGCGCCCCGACCCGGGTGCGGAACCCAGGCGTGCCGGGGTGGGGCGTGGGTAGGCGCCGGGCATCCCGGGCTCCCGGAGCACCTGTGTCACGCAGGCCCCCGAGGGCGTGGGGAACGGACGTGGCCGTCGAGGTGAGGAGAACCCCATGTCCGCACACATCTCGGACCCGGAACCGACCCCGCGGCCCGTTCCGCCGACGGCCGCGGCGACCGGCGTGCCGCCGGGCGAGACACCGCCCGGGGAGTCGAGCACCGGCACCGGGGCAGGCCCCTACCGGCCCCTCACGCGCGGCTGGGGCATGGGGCCGCTCGTGGTGATCTGCCTGCTTGCCTTCGCCTGCGCCCTCTTCTTCCTGGCCTACGCGGTCTTCCTGGACCTCTGAGCACCCACGTCGACCCGCCGGTGGAGCCGGGTGCGGGTGAATGCCGTGCCGCGCGCCGGATCCCGGCGGACACCGACATATGTTTCATGCGCACCCGCACCGCACACCCCCGTCCACCCCTCGCTGCCGCCTCGGAACGAAAGGGCAACGCATGACCGAGCCCGGTCTTCGGACACAGCACACCGCCCCGGCGGTGACCCGGTCGGTGAATCCGCTCCCGGGGCAACAGGCGGTCGCGCGCGCCGTGGGCCTCCTCATGGCATCGACACCGTGCACGGCCCGGCACGCCCGGCTGATCCTCGCGACGGCGGCCGACCTCGCCCAGGTCTCCGTCACCGACCTGGCGGCCGCGATGGCCGCGACGCCCGCCGACG
>NZ_JANFAK020000132.1 GCF_024721315.2 Streptomyces sp. Isolate_45 | reverse complement strand
CCCTGCACACGAACCGCTCACCGCGACGCGTACCCCTACCCACCTACGCGTTCGACACCAAGCGCTACTGGATAGAGGCGCCCGGACGTCCAACCGTTGATCCGTCGCCGACGCCGATCGGGACGGTGGCTGCCCCGGCCCCGGCGTCGGAGGGCTACGCCCGCCCGGTCCTGAGCAGCACGTACGTCGCACCGCGGTCGGTGACCGAGGAGCGCGTCGTGGCAGAGCTCGAAGAGACCCTGGGTGTCCACCCGATCGGTGTCCACGACAATTTCTTCGAAATCGGAGGGAACTCCCTGCTCGCGATGCGGATCGTGGCGCGGTCCGAGGTGCGCTTGGGGGCCCGGCTGTCCAGCCATGTCGTGCTCGACGCTCCGACGGCGGCGCAGCTCGCCCACTTGGTGGACGCGGCGTTGACTCCGTCTTCCGCCGGGGAGAGCGAGCTCGTGCCGCTCAAGCAGGGGGACGGGGCCGGCGTACCCCTGTTCCTCGTGCACCCCGTCGGCGGAAGCGTCTTCTTCTACCGGGAGCTTGCGCGCCTGCTCCCTGCCGAGCAGGCGGTGTACGGATTCCAGGCACGAGGTCTCGACGGCGCGGCCGCCCCCCTGCGGAGCATCGAGGAAATGGCCTCGCGATATCTCGCCCAGCTTCGGGCGCAGCGACCCACCGGCCCCTACGCGTTGGGCGGCGCGTCATTCGGAGGCCTCGTAGCCCTGGAAATGGCGCAACTGCTGCGAGCCGCGGGTGAAACCGTGCACCTGCTGACCGTCTTCGACTCCCCCGCACCCGGCCAGATGCCACCGGACCGTGAGGAAATGGACACGGTCGCCTTGGGCCCCGGAGATCCGGGTGCCTCCTTCGCCCAGCGAGTCGTCGATGTCTACCGGGCCAACATGGAGGCTCTCGGCGCCTACCGGCCCCGCCCCTACGAAGGCACGATTCTGTATTTCCTCGCCGAAGAGCGACGTCCAGGCATCGATCCCCCGCGCCCGGACACGGCCTGGGAGCCCATCGCCCTGGACGGTCTCGCCACGCACCGCGTGCCCGGCAACCACGTGACGATGCTGTCGCCGGAGAACGTGGAGGCGATCGCCCAAATTATATCCACTCACCTTCCATCGTTTGAATGAAAAGGCTTCCCATGGAATTGACCAAAGAAGTGCAAGAAGGCCAGCAAGCCTATACGCGCTGGGGGCTCAACTATTACAGATTCTTCGTTCTGGGGTTCAGCAACCGGCTTGGCTGGAGATGCTCGACTCCCCGCCTGCTCCGAATGTATGACGAGCACGCCTCCGGAAACCATCTCGATGTCGGCGTGGGTACCGGATATTATGTCGCACATTGCCGATACCCTGCCACAAACCCCCGTCTCGGCCTCATGGACATAAACGAGAACAGCCTGCAGTACGCAGCCGGGGCTGCCGCCAAACACTCGCCGGAAATCTACCACTATAACGTGCTGGAGCCGATACCGGACGATTTGACGAAGTTTGATTCCATCGGCATGAACTACTTGCTCCATTGCCTCCCTGGATCCATCGCAGAGAAAAGCGTCGTGTTCGATCACCTCGCGCCGCTCCTGAGTCAGGACGGCGTGGTATTCGGCTCAACGGTCGTGCGCGATGGCCGGCACAACGCGATCGCCAGGTACCTGCTCAAGGCCTACAACGAACGTGGCCACTTCCACAATTCGTCGGACACCGCGCACGGCCTGGAGAGCGCCCTGCGGGAGCGATTCGACGAAGTGAAAGTTCAGCTCGTCGGATCAGTGGCACTTTTCAGCGCGCGTAAGCCGATCAACAGGCCGCGCTCGACGGACGGAGAGTAAGAAATGAACAACGATTCAGACTTGTCGTGTGACGTTCTTATCATCGGCGCCGGGCTGGCCGGGGGCACTCTGGCCCGACAGCTGCGCCTGGAGCAGCCCGATTTGGACATCGTGGTACTCGAGAAGGAAGTGGAGTTCCCGCCGGGGCTCGATGAGTCCTCCGGCGAAGAGTTCACCAACTACGCCAATCGCATTCTTCAAATAGGTCCGTACCTGCGCAAAAACCACTATGTCAGTTCGGGTATGCGCTTTTTCTTCGATTCGGCCGAAAAGGACTTGCCGATCGAGCGCATGTCCGAGATCGGCGGCAAGCGGCCCCATCCCATTCCCACCTATCTGATCGACCGGCCCGCGATGGAGCGCGACCTCTGCGAGCTGAACCGCAACAGCGGTGTCCGGGTCCTGCTCGGGACCTCCGTCCTGAACTGCGGTCCAGGTGAGTCGCCGGCCGAGGCGATCACGCTCGACCGCGAGAACGGTCACCTGGTCCGTACCACTGCGGGCGTCATCCGCTGCAAGTGGCTCGTGGACGCGGCGGGAGAGGCCTCCCCCCTCGCCCGCATGCTCGATTTGGTCCCCGAGGACGGGCGCAACCCGATCGCGGCATCGTGGGCCCGCGTCGACGGATGCCTGTCCCTCGACGCACTGGGTGACAGCGCGTGGCGCCATCGCGTTCCGCACTGGGGCCGCGCGTCATCGATGACGTACTTCATGTACCGCGGCTACTGGATCTGGCTGCTGCCGCTCTCCGAGTCGCAGTACAGCATCGGTGTCGTCTTCGACAGGCGTCACACGGAGCCCGCTGTCGGGTCGGGCGACGAACTGCTGGCGTTCCTTCGTGAACACCGAGCCCTGCGTGACATCCTGGGACCGGACCCCACGCTTCGCAGCTTCGGCACGCGCAAGCGGCTGGCACGCCTTGCCAAGCAGCAGTTCTCGGAGGACCGATGGTTCCTGACGGGCAATGCCGCGACGGTGCTTGATCCGATGTTCGCGACCTCCTCCTGGCTCTTCACCGAGAACAACAAGCTCATCGGTGAGTTCATCAAGTCGGATAGGGAAGAACGGACGGCCGAGCTGCCGGCGTTCGTCCATCACTTCGACATCCGGGTCCGCAGCCGCTACGAGAAGCTTCTCAACACGCTCGGCCACTACGTCTCCCGCGGCTCTTTCGACGCCTGGGCCGCTTGGCTGGCCCTTCGCACCAGGGTCTACTACAACCGCATCGTCCCGGACGCGCTCGAAGACCACCGCATCCTGCTCAAGTTCTCCCGGACCCACGGCACCGACTGCCCATGTGACGAAACGGTGATGGGTGGAAAGCTCGCCCGGCTGCTGAGTTCGGCGGACCGCCTCACCGAAGAGTTCGTCGAGCTGATCGAACGTGATGAGAAGTACTACACCCACAACTCGGGCGTCTTCCTCGACTCGGCGACGTTCGACCAGGACGAGACCTTGATGCCGAAGGTTTACGAGCCGAGGGACTGGACGCTGGAAGGCCCGGCGGACGAGCGGAGCTACGAGATCTTCTGCCGCACTCTCGTGCAACGGCTCATCGAACTCTCGGGCGGGTCCTGGAGCGAGGAGAGGTTCAAGGACGTATTCAATCCGGACTGGGACGGTCACCAGCCGCTGGATGAGATTTACAAGGGCGTCGCCGGGTGAGTTCACCCCGCGGGCGAACGACGCGAGCGCGTGAGCAGGGCGTCGAAGGCGTCAGCTCGATCCAGCTGTCTGATGAACCGATCCGAGGAGCTTTTCCCATGACTCATCCCGTCCACGACCACTGCGCCTCTTACCCGTTCGACGGAGACGGCGGCCTGGCTTTGAGCGAGTTGTATGCGGCCGCACGAGAGACGGATGGCCTGATTCGCGTCCAGCTGCCGTATGGCGAGCCGACCTGGCTGGTGACCCGCTACGCCGACGCCCGCTTCGTGATGGGAGACGCGCGCTTCAGCCGGGCGATGGCCGCGGTGAAGGACGCGCCACGGCTGACACCGGACAACAACGTCGCCGGCATCCTGAGCATGGACCCGCCGGAACACACCTATCTGCGTGCCCTGGTCGCCAAGGCACTCACCCCGCGCACGGTCCAGGAGCTGCGGCCGCGGGTGCGGGAGATCGCGGAGCGGCTGATCGACGACATGGTCGCCGACGGTCAATCGGCCGATCTGGTCGAGGGCTTCTCCATGCCGTTGCCCTTCACCGTGATGTGCGAGCTCCTCGGTGTGCCCGAAGCCGACCGCCCCACCGTCCGCTCCTGGAGCGACGCATGGCTTTCGACGAGCGCGCTGACCGCAGAGGAGTTCGACGGTATCCGCACTCAGATGCGGGAGTACATGCGCGGCCTCATCGAGGGTGAACGCAGGACACCCACAAACAACATGGCGACCCGTCTGATCGAGGTCAGCGACGCGACCGCGCGGCTGTCGGACCTCGAACTGGCCGAGGTGGCGACCGGGGTCCTCACCTCCGGCCACGAGAACGCCGCGAGTCAGATCTCCAACTTCGTCCATGTGCTTCTGGAGCGCCCGGAGAACTGGGAACAGCTGCTGACGGACCCCGATCTGATACCCGAGGCCGTGGAAGAGCTGAACCGGTTCGTTCCACTCCTCGCCGCGGGGGGTAGTTTTCCCCGTTACGCCAAGGAGGACGTCGAGGTCGGCGGAGTGCTGGTGCGTGCCGGTGAGCCCGTGCTCGTCTCGGTCAGCGCCGCCAACCGGGACGTGCTCCAGTTCGATTCTCCGGAGTCGCTCGTGTTCGGTCGGGAGAACCGGCAGCACGTCGCCTTCGGCCACGGCGTGCACCACTGCCCCGGCGCGGGGCTCAGCCGACTCGAACTGCAGGAGGCTCTGCGTGCCCTCCTCTCCAAGCTGCCCGGCCTGAAGATGGCGGGCGAGGTCGTCTGGAAGACCCCGACGATCGTTCGTGCGCCCCGGATCATGCCCGTTGGCTGGTGACCCGTGACGTGGAACCTCGACGTGGACCCGGACGTCTGTATCGGTTCGGGTGTGTGCGCGGCCCTGGCCTCGGACCGCTTCACCCTGGACGGAGTGCTCGCCCGGCCCGTGACCAGCAGCGTCGAGCCGGACGAGACCCTGCTCGACGCCGCGGACACCTGCCCGGCGATGGCGATCACCGTCAGCGAGCGCGGCGCGGTTATCGGCCCGCGCCCCTGGTCATGAGCAGGTCACCCGTCCAAACGGCGGATCCCCGCCCGGAACCCCCGGCCACCCTCACGCGGCAGGCCCTCGGCATGCCCATCCTTACGCAATCAGGAGTACCCCGTTGACCGAACACCGTTCGATCCCGGGCGTATTGGTACGAGCACTCGAATCCGCGGACGTCGATGACGCCGTAGAGCTGCTCGCGACCTCCAGCGCCTACGACAACCGCTTCCAGTTGCGCAAGCTACTGATCGCCGACCATCCCGATCACGCCGGCCGGACGCTGGTGGCGGACCGAGGCGGCGCCATCGTCGGCGCGGCAGCGCTCACCGCCGTGCCCAGTCTCCCCGGCACCGCAGCGGTCCGGGTGGTGGTCACTGAGGCCGAGCGCGGACAGGGCATAGGAACCGTGCTGGCCGGCGAGGTGGCCTCGGCGCTCGGCGGCCGCTCCGACTTCAGGACGCTCACCTGCGCACTACGCGATGATCTCCCGCGCGGACGGCGATTCGCCGAGCGGTACGGCCTCACGGTGACGAACCACAGCGTCGGCTGGAAGACCGACGTTCCCGAGCGGGAGGAGGATCTCCGGAGCCGGCTCGGGAAGGTGGCCGACGGACCCGTGGTGCGCCTGCGCCCGCTCGACATGGAGACGGAGACGGAGCTTCTGACCGCGGTCGCGAGCCGGTGCCTCATCGGCTTCCCCGTCCCGTTCGGCACAGGGGCGAGCGTCGACTTGGGCTCCGTCCTGCAGGCCATTCCGCGCGGAGCGGTTTTCCTCCTGGCCGAGCTGGAGCAGGCCGATGGCGGCGAGGCGATCCCCTGCGGACTGACGGTGCTGGCGCCGGAAGCCGGAGGCTCGGTCTGGCACACGATCTTCACGGGTGTCGACCCCGACCACCGCAGGCGCGGGGTCGGGAAAGCGGTGAAGGCTGCCCAGCTGGCCGAGGCTCGGAGCGTCGGCGTTCAGGTCGTCACGGCACTCAACGATGAAACCAACGAGCCCGTCATGCGCCTGAACCAGGCCATGGGAATGGTGCGGACCCTCGGGTATTGGAGCATGGCCCGCAGCGTGCCGGACGGCGCCGACGCCACGGTCTGACGCCACGGAGGCGGGCGCGTTCGGGCCGCCTCCCCCCGGCCGGGTCCGGCCGGGGAGTTCGCCGTCGGCCAGGCCTCGCACGCAAAGCGACCGGGCCGGCGGTGGTCCCTGCCAGCCGGCTCGGCCCTGTTCACCGTGGGATCGTCAACACTCGTGGCGGCGGTGACCCGGCTGTCCGGGCGCCGCCGCACCGGGGATCTGCCGGGAAAGCGCGGGTAGGGGCCTGTGCCCGGGGCGCCTACAATGTCCCTGGGGTCGAGTCGCGACTCATCGGTATCGCTGAGGATCCGCGCCGAGGTCGCCGCTATCGGCGGGGGTCGCCGTTCGGCCGGTCTCAAGGTGCAGCAACAACTGGGAAGGGTGTGTCGGCGTGACGCGCTACGGGTCTCCGCTTCCGGAGAAGCCCTCGCTCGACGAGCTGGAATCGAAGTGGTCGCAGTTCTGGAGTGAGGCCGACGTATACCGCTTCGGACGGCCGGGCAGTCGTGACGCCGTATTCTCGATCGACACTCCGCCGCCCACGGTCAGCGGCTCCCTGCACGTGGGACACGTCTTCAGCTACACCCACACCGACATCGTCGCCCGTTTCCAGCGGATGCGCGGCAAGCACGTCTTCTACCCCATGGGCTGGGACGACAACGGCCTGCCGACCGAACGCCGGGTGCAGAACTACTACGGCGTGCGCTGCGAGCCGTCGCTGCCGTACGACCCGGACTTCACAGCGCCGACCCCCGTCGCGGAGCGGACGGGCAAGGACAAGAAGGCACCCGCGGTCAGCATCTCGCGGCAGAACTTCGTCGAGCTGTGCGAAAGGCTGACCACCGAGGACGAGCTCGTCTTCGAGAAGCTCTGGCGCAAGCTGGGGCTATCGGTCGACTGGTCGATGACGTACACGACCATCGGTAAGGAGGCTCAGCGGGTCTCGCAGCAAGCCTTCCTGAACCTGCTCGAGCGCGGTGACGCCTACCAGTCCGAGGCGCCCACGATGTGGGACGTGTCGTTCCAGACGGCGGTCGCCAACGCCGAAGTGATCGAGAAGGACGCCTCGGGCGCGTACCACCGGGTGGCGTTCAAGCACGGGTCCGAGGACATCTTCATCGAGACGACCCGGCCCGAGCTGCTTCCGGCTTGCGTGGCGCTGGTCGCGCATCCCGACGACGAGCGGTACCAGCCGCTCTTCGGCAGTGAGGTCGTCTCGCCGCTGTTCGGTGTCCGGGTCCCGGTGGTCGCCCACCATGCCGCCGACCCCGAGAAGGGCAGCGGCATCGCGATGATCTGCACCTTCGGTGACATGACCGACGTGATGTGGTGGCGCGAGTTCCAGCTTCCGACCCGTACGGTCATCGGCCGCAACGGCAGGCTGCTCGCCCTCGACTTCGAGACCTTGCCGAGCGAGGACGCCGAGCGGGCGCAGGCGATCTACGACACGATCGCGGGCAAGACGGTCCACAGTGCCCGCGAGCTCCTCGTCGAGGCGCTGCGGGCCGACGGCAGTCTGATCGACGACCCGCGCCCGACGACGCGTGCGGTCAAGTTCTTCGAGAAGGGCGACAAGCCCCTGGAGATCGTCAGTAGCCGGCAGTGGTTCATCAGGACCGTCGAGCACCGCGACGAACTCCTCGCCCGTGGCAACGAGATCCAGTGGCACCCGCCGCACATGCAGTCCCGCTACAACGACTGGGTCCAGGGTCTCAACATCGACTGGCTGATCAGCCGTCAGCGCTTCTTCGGCGTGCCGTTCCCGCTCTGGTACGCACTGGACGAGGAGGGGCAGCCGGACTACCGCGAGCCCATCGTTCCCGACGGATCGATGCTTCCGGTCGACCCGTCCAGCGACTGTCCGCCCGGCTTCACGGAAGACCAGCGGGGCAAGCCCAACGGCTTCATGGGTGAACCGGATGTCATGGATACCTGGGCGACCTCCTCGCTGAGCCCTCAGCTGGCCTGCGGCTGGCTCTCCGACCCGGAGCTGTTCGCCCAGGTCTTCCCGATGGACCTGCGCCCCCAGGCGCACGACATCATCCGTACATGGCTGTTCACGACCGTGGTCCGGTCCCATTCGGAGGCCGACACCACCCCGTGGAAGCACGCCGCGCTCTCCGGCTGGATCCTCGACCCGGACCGCAAGAAGATGTCGAAGTCCCAGGGGAACGTGGTCACCCCCGGGCATCTGCTGGACGAGTACGGCGCGGACGCGGTCCGCTACTGGGCGGCGAGCGGCCGTCCGGGGACCGACACCGCCTTCGACCCGCAGCAGATGAAGATCGGCCGGCGGCTCGCGGTGAAACTACTCAACGCGAGCAAGTTCGTGCTCTCACTGCCCGCGCCGGCCGCCGGTGCGGAGACCACTGATCCGCTGGACAAGGCGTTGCTGGCGAAGCTGGCCACGACCGTGACCGAGGCGACGGCCGCGCTCGAGGGCTTCGACTACACCTCGGCGCTGGACGGAATCGAGCGTTTCTTCTGGTACTTCTGCGACAACTACGTCGAGCTGGTCAAGGAGCGCGCCTACGGCAAGGGCAGCGAGGAGGGCGCGGAGTCGGCCCGGGCCACGCTGCGAACTGCGCTCGACATCATGACCCGGATGTTCGCGCCCGTGCTCCCCTACACCACGGAGGAGACCTGGTCGTGGACCCACGACTCCACGGTGCACCTGGCCGCGTGGCCGTCGCTCGAGGAGTTCGCGGCGGGTGCCGCCGACGGGCGGCCGGAGCTGGCCGACGTCGCCGCCTCGGCGATCGCCGTCGTCCGCAAGGCCAAGTCCACCGCGAAGCTGTCGATGCGGGCGGAAGTCGCCCGGGTCGTGGTCCAGGCGCCCTCCAAGGTGCTTGAGAGCATCGCGCTGCTCAGCGCGGACATCAAGGCGGCCGGCAACGTGTCCGAGCTTGAACTCCGGGCCGACGAGGACGCCGCCGAGCTGACGGTCGAGGTTGAGTTGTCGTAGCGAGCCATATCGGCGTCACGGACGGCACCACGCGTCAGCATCACCGGTGACCTCGTCATACGCCGGTCTCGGGTACGAACCCCGAAGGCCGCTCTGCGGAAGCCCCAGGAGTCACTCTCCGTGACCTGGGGCTTCTGCCTTCCCGGATGACGGGCTCGGCCGGAATCCGCGCGTTGATCCCACACTCGGTCGACAAGGCCTGCACCCGCAAACGGCCCGGCCGCCGCAGCGGTCGCCCACCGGCCTTCGATCGCGAGATCCACCAGCGGCGGAACACCTATCGGGCAGTGCGCCGACAATTTCGAGCGATGGCGCTACCCGGTCGCGCACCACGACAAGGCAAGCAATCGTCCATCCCGCAGGAGGAGCCCCTCCCGGCCCCTCATCTCCGACCGACACGCGCCTAGCAAGGGCGGCCGACAGATCGCCGGCAATACGGTGAGGGGCCGACCTTCCCGTCCGGTTCGGCGAGGAGCCGGTCGTGCAATCTATCCGGATGAACGAATCCGACCCGAATCGTCATCCCGGAGACGGGCCACGGAAGCCAGGCCCACGGACACGCCGCTCAGGCGTGGTTGACCGGGAGGACGTCCGGGGAGAGGGCGCCCGCGTGGGCCGCGGCGGAGGTCATCCGCTTGCGGTGGTGGCGGCGGCAGAGGACCTCGTAGCCGATCTCGCCCGCCGGGCGGTTCACGTCGCCGACGACGACCTGGGCGCCCTCGACGACCATCTCGCCGCCCACGGTACGGGCGTTGTGCGTGGCGCGGGCCCCGCACCAGCACAGGGCCTCGACCTGGAGCTGTTCGAGCCGGTCCGCCAGCTCGATCAGGCGCTGCGAGCCCGGGAAGAGCTTCGTGCGGAAGTCGGTCGTGATGCCGAAGGCGAAGACGTCCAGTCCGAGGTCGTCCACGATCCGGGCCAGCTGGTCGATCTGGTCGGGGGCCAGGAACTGCGCCTCGTCCACGATCACGTAGTCGGCCTTGCCGCCCTTGGACAACTGGGCGACCAGGTACGCGTACAGGTCCATGCCCTCCGGTGCCTCGACCGCCTCGGTCACCAGACCCAGGCGCGAGGACAGCTTGCCCTCGCCCGCCCGGTCGTCCCGCGTGAAGATGACGCCCTGCAGGCCCCGCGCGTCACGGTTGTGCGCGATCTGGAGCGCCAGGGTCTTTTTTCTTGACCATCCACCAACTCATTCAACTGCAGCCGCCGTTGCACGCACGTACGCAGAGAAGTGTGGCGCGCCTCGAACGGCTACTCGACCTTACGGAGACAAACCTGCCAATCCCCGGCCGGGTCGTCCACGTGGTCGAGTTTCCAGGGCTCTCCCCGGACTGAGAAGGTGTCGCCCGGCTCAAGGGTGTACTTCCGTTCCTCTCCGTCGTCCACCACTAGGCGGACCGTGAGGGGGAAACCAGGACGTGATTCCACACAGATCACGCCGAAGAAGGCGAGGGCGGTTGGCGTCGGAACTCCACGAAAGACAAAGATCTCAGTAGTCACCTGATCACTCCAAGGTGGCGCATCGAGGCCGGATGCCGGCCTTGAACCGTGAAATTGTCAGGGGCTCGGAATGGTTCCTGTTCCAAGGATTGCGCAGGTGAATCCCAGCACCTGCGTGAGTGCTCCCGCCGGGCGGGGCTCCGGCAGTGGATCGGTGACGATCGCCGAGATGTTGGAGCACGCGGACGTACGACGCAAGGACGAGGTGCCCACCACGGCCGCGACAAGGCCATGGGGTCGTCGCCGGAGGCCTCCATGCCGGCGATGCCGGATCCACGCGGCGGCCTGCGCCTCCCGCCTTGGCTACTGGTTGGCCAGCAGGTCGGTGCGGTGCTGTTCGAGGTCGGTGACACCGTCGAGGTCCACCATGGCCGTGTATCGGGTTTGCGCCGCCGCGTCGCGACCCGTCTCGTCGGTCAGGCCCCAGCTGTCCGCGAAGCCCCAGCTGCCGCCTGTGTAGACGCCCTTGATCATACCGTCCACCGTCCCGACGGCGTCGAAGGGACCACCCTGCCAGCGGAAGGTCCAGTGGATCCGGTACCAGGCGCCCAACTGCTCCGGGGCGGCGAGGAAGTGTCCGGCGTCCGGGTCCCGGGGATCGGCGACAAGATCCTCAGGCCGGTCGTGCCCGGTGGACAGAGCGATGAGGCCCGACGCGTCGACCTCGGCAGCAGCCGGATACGTCTGGCCGTGGTAGACCGCGTAGGCCTTGGGGCGGAAATGGTCGACCTCGGCCAGACGCCGAACCAGGTCGTGCAGTGGCTGGAGCAGATCCTCGCGATGCTCCGCCAGCTCGGTGACCTCGTCGCGCGGGAAGACGCCGCAATAGCGGATGCCCCGGCGCTTGAGGTGCTCCCTAGCGAAGTGTTCGTCGGAGCCGAGGTAGTCGCCCGAGACGGTGGTGGGCGCGGCGGCGGTGCACTCGAAAAGCTCGTCCCGCCAGCGGAACGTCCACCGCACGGCGTACCAGACTTCGAGGCGCTCCGGCGGCACCGGGTATCCCACCGACCCGTTGGCGCTCTCGCGCGGGGCAAGGCCCGCGGGTGCGGGGCGGTCTGACTCGGGCAGCAGCTCGACGCACGGCCACAAACCCGCGGCGGGACGGGTCCGGTAGAGGTCGCCGTGGAAGACGGCGACCTCACCCTTGACCGGGAAGGGGCGGCTCGCAGGGTCAGTCATAGGCTTTTCCACAATCCTTCGTTCTTGTCGAAGAAGCCGCAGGCTTCTTCTGCGCCGTCGGCGTGCATACGCCAGATCTCAGCATGGTGTGGGAAGCCGGTGGGTTCGGCGATCCATTCCGGGACACCCCCACCGGTGTAGCCGGTGCCGAGGAACGGGTCATCCCAGCCCTTTCCCTTGCTCAGGCCGGCCATGCCGGCGACGCGGTCGGCCAGCCCCTGGTCGCCGACGGCACCAAGGCTCGGGGGCGCGTCCATGCCGTGCGGTGCCGGGAAACGCAGCTGGTACGCCTCGGACGCACCCGGAGGGACGGGGCTCCAGCCGGCCCCGCCATCATCCAGAGCGAGCCCGTCGCGCAGTTGGTCCATGCTGCGCAGGCCGGCGGTGTCACAGCCGCGCGCGATCGAGCCTTCAAACTCGCCGGGGTTGAAGTCTTTTTTGCCGAACTTGCTGGCGTTGTCCAGATATGCCTGCATTTTTTCGGGTGTGATCACCTTGGTCATCATACGGCCCTCGTCGAGCTTGATCGCGTCACGGACCCCGACGACCTCGCGGGCCTGCGCCTCGCTCAGCTCGTTGGTCCGGGTGAGCCGGAGCTTGTCATGCTCGGAGCGGTCCAGGCCGCGTGCCCCCAGCTGGTCGTCCATCTCCTTCTGATAGCTGGGGCCGTCGCGTAGCGCGCTGTTGCCGTACCGTTCGCCTTCGTCCTCAGCCGCGTCAGCCTTCGGCTCGGCCTCCGGCTCGTGGGCCCGGCGGATGCTGTCGCCGTCACCCGGCAGGACGGTCTCCCCGGCCACCGCACCGAATCCGGCGGCCTCGGCCGCACCCCCAGGAGTCTTGGCCTTGAGCGCTTCGACCGGCCTGGCCTCGTTCTCACCAGCCTGGTCCAAGACGTCCGCAGGCGGCTTTGTAGCTTCGGCCCGCTCCGGAACAGCCTTGGTCTCAGGCGCGGGCGGCTCGGGGGCGTCCGTCAGTGCCGTGGGCTCCGGCGCCGCGTCCGGGTCCGGAGCTTCGACCGGACGCGCGGGCTCAGCTGGGCTGCCCGGGGCATCGGCCGAATCCAAGGGGCCGGTGGGCTCCGGCTCCTCGGATTGGCCGGGGGCCTCGGCGGGCGCAGGGGCGTCGGCCCGTTCCGCGGGCGCGGCCGGGGCGCTCTTGGGCGCCTCACCCTGCTGCTCGGCTCCGAGTGATGCGGTGTACAGGGCCGAGTACGGCGCGGAGTCGTCGTAGGGCTTGAGTTCCAGCTCCAGCTCGGGAAGCTCGTCGTCCGGCTTCGCCGGATCGCCGGAGCCCTCCGGCATTTGCGACTCCTCGCCCCCGGCGGGCGCGTCCGGGTGCTGAGGCTCGGTCGGCTCGGGGGCTTCGTCCGACGCCGAGAAGGGAGCGGGCGCCTCGTCCGCTTCCGGAGAACCCGACCCGGCCGAGTCGACGGCTTCCACCGGAACCGGTGTTTCCGCCGGATCCGGCGCCACCTCCGGGTCCGCGCTCCCGGCCGGACGCAGGGACTCCGCCCCGTCGGCGCGCCGAATCTCAGCCGACTCCGGAACCTCGCCGGAGTCGACGGCCGCAGCAGGCGCGGGAGCCTCCTCGGGATCGGAGGACACCGCGTCGGCCGGGGCGGGAGCCTCGCTCGGGCGCGGGGCGGCATCAGCCGCCGGCCCGGACGGCGAGTCGGGGGCCTCCGCAGCGGCGCCCTGCGGTTCAGCCGGCTCGGGGGCTTCGTCCGACGCCGGGGCAGGGGCGGGCGCCTCGTCCGCTTTCGCCTCCGGGGAAGCCGAACCGGCCGCTTCAACGGCCTCCGCCGGAGCGGGTGCTTCCGCCGGATCCGGGCTCTCGGCCGGACGCACGGGCTCCGTCGCGTCGGCGCGCTGAGTCGGCTCAGCCGGTTCCGGAGCCTCGCCAGGGTCGACGGACTCGGTCGGCGCGGGAGCCTGCTCGGGATCGGAGGACGCCGCGTCGGCCGGGGCGGGAGCCTCGCTCGGGCGCGGGGTGACATCAGCCGCCGGGCCGGACGGTCGGGCCGGCTCCTCACGGGTCTCCGTGGCAATGCCCTGGGGTGAAGTCGGCTCGGGGGCTTCGTTCGACGCCGGGGCGGGGGTGGGCGCCACGTCCGCTTCCGGGGAAGCCGAACCGGCCGAGTCAACGGCCTCCACCGGGACCGGTGCTTCATCCGGATCCGGCGCCGCGTCCGAGCGCGCAGGCTCGGACCGGCCGCGGGCCTCAGCCGAGTCATCCGACGCCGACGCCCCGGCAGGGTCGGGAGCCTCGTCAGGGTCGGGTGCCCCGGCAGAGTCGGAAGCCTTGGCTGGGACGGGGGCATCTGCCGGGGTGGGGGCTTCGGCCTGGTCCGTCGGCGGGGTCGGGGCGGGGGCGTCCGTGGGCTCCGGAGCGGACGGTGGTTCCGGACGTGGGGGCAGCTCTGGCGGACGTTCGCTCATCGGGCGCCGGCCGGCCGGACGTTGTCGCGGTAAAGCCGGACCCACGGCAGGGTGTTGCGCTGCCACGCCGCTCGGGCCACGTGTACGAACACGCAGGCCCGGTAGTCGTCCACCGCGGAGTCCCCATCCCCTTCCGGCACGCGCAGGGGGACCGTGTCGGCGAGGGCGGTCACCCAGTCGGCGGTGGCGCGCCACCAATCCGCCTGTTCGCGGGAGGTCTTCGGGTACGCCGCCACGCGTTCCTTCAGCTTCGTGCCGTGCTCGGGCCACACCGCCGTGGCGGCCCGGGTGCGGAAGCTGCAACGGTGCCGGCAGCCCTCACAGTCGGGGAAGGGGGCCAGCGCGGCGTCGACCGCCTCGTGGTCGGCCGCCAAGGCGCGGAAGCGGGTGGCCAGTTCCGCATCCGTGGCCAGGGGCGCCCGGACGACCCCTGCCTCCCTCGCCGCCTGCGCGCGTACGTCGGGGACACGGAGCAGCCCCGGACGGTCGATACGGTCGTGGTGGGCGAAGGCCTGGAAGGGCTCCAGCGAGGCGGCGTACCGCTCCTGGTCGGGAGAGAACCGCATGGTTCCGCCGATGAGGTTACGGTCCTGGGCGGACGGCAGCCGGTGCATGACCTTGAGGTTGGTGTTCTTGTACGCGTCCTCGACGAGCTTGCCGGGGACCTGCTCGACGATGACGATGCCCTCGCCGTACTTGCGGTTCTCCGCCAGAGTGTTGGCGAAGGCCTGGGCCGCACGGGCCTGGGCGTTGCCCTCCCTCGCGTCGCCACCGCGGGCCACCGGCTGCCCGAGCAGGCGGTGTGCCTCTTCGATCACGGTGACGTGGGCGAGGGAGCCGCCCTCGCGGTTCGCCTTGTAGTACTCGGTCATGGTCTGCAGGAGCAGTGCCGTGATGAGCGACTGCTCCTTCTCGTTGTCCCCGACGCCCGCGAGCTCGACGATCACCGGGCGGCGGAGCAGCTCTTCCACCGGGTAGGAGCGGGCGACGTCCAAAGTGGTGCCGCACGCCCCCTCCGCGAGGGACTCCGCACGCAGGCGGGAGGCGGCGATGATGTTGTCGCGCACCTCGCCCGAGTAGTCCAGTTGCTCGCACTGCTTGCGCATCTCCGTGATGAAGTCACGCAGCGTCGGCCAGTTTTCGGCGAGGGACGGATCGGCGGTGTCGGTGGGGACGATGCCCTTGCGCGCGTACGTCGCCCGCAGTGCCCGGTTGTAGATGCTGGGCAGCGGGTCCCAAAGGCCGAAGGCCGCGTCGAAGCACGCCATGAGTCCGGCGATATGGGTGCTGACACGAACCCCGGCCGGCACCTCGAAGGGGTTGAGGCGCAGCGGCGCGACGGATTCGTCGCCGACGGTGAGGACCAGGAGGTCCTCGAACCCGGGGCGGGTGGCCAGCCAGCGGTAATCGTCCAGGGTGGAGTTGACGGGCTCGAGGACGAGGAAGGGCACGCGGTGGTCGCGCCACAGCTGCTCGCAGAACGCCAGAGTGGTGTTGGTCTTGCCGGAGCCGGTCGTACCCACGATCAGGGCATGCCGGGTGAGGTCGCCCAGGCCGATGCCCAGGGGACCGGCGGGCATGTCGTTGACGAGCTGGCGTCCGAGGGTGATGACCGGGCCGTCCATGCGGTACGCCGTCTCACCGGCCATGCCGGGGCGCCGTACGGGGAATCCCGTCATGTGGCCGCTCACTGCCAGGGGCAGGCGGAAGGCCGCGGCGGCCTCGCGGGCATCGACGAGTTCCGGAAGCAGCCGCAGGGGCGGGGAGAGGTGTTCGGGCAGCCGCCAGCAGTGGTCGCCGCCCCAACGCGACTGGTCCAGGGTGGTCAGCTGCCGCCAGGCTTCGGGTAGTTCACCGGGTGCGGGCCAGGCAACGGTGTGCGCAGGACCGTTGATCGTCTCGGTGAGAACGCCGCCCTCGCGGGCCTGCACCGGCGGGGACACCGTGGCACCGACGAGCTCGGCGAGGGACTCCGGCAGGGGCGCCGGCGAGGCGAGAGCGATACGTATGCGGAACACGCGGTCCGTGTAGCGGCGGGCGGCATCGGCGTAGACGCGGGAGGCGTCCACGGCGAAGGCGTCGGCGGCGAGTTGGGCGCCCGGGGACCACAGCCCGTCGGGCAGCTGCCCAGGGGTACCCAGGCGTCCGTACTGCGTCGCGATGCGGTGCAGGAGCGGACCGAAGTCGGGCGGTACGACGTACGGCTCCAGGCCGATGCTGAGCATCACGGGGTGCGGGTGCGCGGCCAGCGCCTGCCACAGCACGTCCCACGGCGGGGCCGCCGCCGTGAACGGCTGCGGCGCGAGGTAGTAGTGCACTCCGGCATCGGGGCGGTTGGGGAGCCCGCTGTGGTAGCGCTTGCGGATCTCCGCCACCCCCGCCACCGCGTCGGGCGAGAAGGGAGTCAACAGCCGCGCCGTCTCGCCGCCGTCCACGACCGGCGTAGCGTGCACGTGCCGGGGAAGCGCCGCCATCCGGTCACGGACCGCGCGCGCGGCCGCATCGGCGCGCTCCGCGGTGGGAGCCGCCACCCGACCGAGCAGGGCACAGGAGACCCTGCGCTCGGCCGGGTCGCTCAGGTAGCGCAGCTCGATCCGTTCACCGTGGCCGGTGTTCCACTGTCCCGCCAGCCAGGCGGTCTCGGCAGCCACCGCCTTGGTCCTGCGCTCCGATTCCGGCAGGTCCGCGTACTCCTGGATCTCGGTGAGGTCGGCGGCGGCGTCGATGCGAACGGCCGTCCAAGCCCATACGGTCGTGCCGTCGGTGACGGCGAGCACTCCGTCCGACCCGGCTGCGCTCAGTTTCCACCACCGGGAGTGCCATACGGCATGTGAGTGGTCGGCGGCACGGGCGGAGCGGCGGGCGGGTTCGGCGGACCGTAGTGAGGCGGCCGGGTCGCCGGAACCTGCGGAGCCGGGTACGCCGGGTACGCCGGGTTCACATGCGGCGCCATGGCCGAATTGTCCATCCCGGGCACGGGCCCGGCGCCCGGCACCGGACCGTTGCCGCCCCCGGCCACCGGCTCGGTCGCGGTGGCGCCGGACTGGATGGGCGGCTCCTGGCCGAAGGTCGACACCATCGGAACCTCAATGCCCTGGACAGCCACCTCCACGCCCTCACGGGCCGCGGAGTGCACGGCCTCCCGCATGGCGCGCGGCTTCTCGGTGCGGAGCATCTGGTTGATCGCACCCGTGCGGTTGAACATCCCGCCGACGAGGTCCTTCAGGAAGTGTCCGATGATCACTGCCCCGGAGCGGCTGCGCCACATCGTCCATCCGACGTACAGGCTGGTCCCGTAGCCGAAAACAGTCACGTAGGCGACGTACCGGCCGCTCCTGATGACCAGTCGGTTGTTCACGACGTCCGGCATGATGTCGCTGCGGATCCGGACCGGTACCGCGGACACGGGGATCTTCCGCCTCGCGAGGGCGCCGTAAACGGCGGCGTACGCGGAGGACGACGCCGCGTGCTTGTCCTCCAGCAGGGTCTTCCACTCCGAGACCGGTTCGTTGATGCGCGCGGCAAGGAGGACGACCCAGAAGGCGATGAAGCCGAGGACTTGTCCGACGCCCAGCTCACCCCCCGAGTCGAAGAGGCTGGAATCCGATGCCAGCGCGGGCAGCAGGCCGAAGATCATGAAGACGAGGAAGGAGACCACGAAGGCCTGGAACCAGAGTTGGAACACGGTCCGGAACGGCACCGACTCGTCGAAGCTCAGCTCGACGTTCTCATAGCGCATCGTCTGGTTGCGGTATGCGGCGTTCGGCCCCATCGCCCCCGTGGCCGCCCAACCCACCGCGCCTTCGGCTTGTTTACCGTCCATGCTTCCCGCTCCCCCATCCCAGCAGTCCAGTTGATCAGATTAGTGCAGGGGTTCGATGACGACCAAAGCGCCCCGACGCTCGGAACCCGCCGAACGGTGTCGACGTCGCGATGCGGAAGGGAGCGGCGCTCAGGCGTGGTTGACCGGGAGGACGTCCGGGGAGAGGGCGCCCGCGTGGGCCGCGGCGGAGGTCATCCGCTTGCGGTGGTGGCGGCGGCAGAGGACCTCGTAGCCGATCTCGCCCGCCGGGCGGTTCACGTCGCCGACGACGACCTGGGCGCCCTCGACGACCATCTCGCCGCCCACGGTACGGGCGTTGTGCGTGGCGCGGGCCCCGCACCAGCACAGGGCCTCGACCTGGAGCTGTTCGAGCCGGTCCGCCAGCTCGATCAGGCGCTGCGAGCCCGGGAAGAGCTTCGTGCGGAAGTCGGTCGTGATGCCGAAGGCGAAGACGTCCAGTCCGAGGTCGTCCACGATCCGGGCCAGCTGGTCGATCTGGTCGGGGGCCAGGAACTGCGCCTCGTCCACGATCACGTAGTCGGCCTTGCCGCCCTTGGACAACTGGGCGACCAGGTACGCGTACAGGTCCATGCCCTCCGGTGCCTCGACCGCCTCGGTCACCAGACCCAGGCGCGAGGACAGCTTGCCCTCGCCCGCCCGGTCGTCCCGCGTGAAGATGACGCCCTGCAGGCCCCGCGCGTCACGGTTGTGCGCGATCTGGAGCGCCAGGGTGCTCTTTCCGCAGTCCATCGTTCCGGAGAAGAACACCAGCTCGGGCATGGCAGGACGGAACCTTTCGGGTCGTGGTCGACGAACGGGGGGAAGGGGTTGGTGCGGTCGATCAGGTGCGGACTTCGAGCAGCGGGACCAGCTGCTCGGCCGCGGTCATGGAGCCGTGCATGCCGACGAGGGCCGACTCGTTGGGCTCGTTGCGGGACGCGGTGATCGCCACGTCCGCCTGGGCGGCGGCGACCACGTCGCCGATCCGGCCGAGCACGCGCTCGTCGCACTCCCCCGGAGCGCCGAACCAGCCCAGTTCCAGGGCCTCTTCGCGGCTCGCGACCCAGAAGCGGTCGCCGAGCACCTCGCGCCACACGGTGAGTACGTCTGCCTCGGCCCCCGGTACGGCGTACACGTGCCGGGCCCGGCCCTCGCCGCCCAGGAGGGCAACGCCGGCGCCCAGCTCCCAGTCGTCGTCGAAGTCGATCCGGGAGTCCTCGTCGAAGGGGACGTCGACCATGCCGTGATCGGCGGTCACGTACAGCGCGGTGCGCGGCGGCAGCTGCTCGGCGAGGCGCCGCACCAGCCGGTCGACGAACATGAGCTGTCCGCGCCAGGCGTCGGAGTCCACGCCGTGCCGGTGTCCGGCCCCGTCGAGCTCGCTGTAGTACGTGTACACGAGCGAGCGCTCGGCGGCCGCGAGCTGGATGGCCGCGAGGTCCATGCGTTCCTCGCCGGTCATCCGGCCGTGGAAGGTGCCGCCGCTGAGCGCGACCTTGGTGAGCGGGGTGGTGCGGAACGTGGGTGAGGACACCTGGGCGGTGTGCACCCCCGCGGCGTCCGCGAGCTGGAACACCGTCGGATACGGCTGCCAGGGCTTGGGTGCGGTCCACGGCTGCCAGCGGAGCTGGTTCATCAGCTCGCCGGAGGCCGGGTTGCGCACGGCGTAGCCCGGCAGACCGTGGCGGGCGGGCGGCAGGCCGGTGCCGACGGAGGCCAGGGAGGTGGCGGTGGTCGCGGGGAAGCCCGCGGTGATCGGGCGGCCGGTGCCTCCGCGCGAGCCGGCGAGGAGGGAGGTGAGGTACGGGGCCTCGTCCGGGTGGGCCTTGATCTGCTCCCAGCCCATGCCGTCGACCAGGAACACGCAGTTCCGGTCGGCCGGGGTGAGCTCGGCGATCCCGGCGGCGAGGCCGGGCACCCCCTGACCGGCCGCGAGGGTCGGCAGGAGGTCGGCGAGCGAGCCGGTCCCGTAGTGCGGGACCGGGGCGCCGGCGAGGTCGAGCAGTTCCGGTTCGTCCTGCCAGTTCGGCGGCGCGGAGTACGACATCAGCGGGCGGGACCGGAGGTGGCGGCCGTCGCCTCGGAGAGCGCCTGGGCGAAGACCAGGGTCTGGCGCACCGTCTCGGGGCCGTCGCCGGCCTCGCTGACCCGCAGGCTGAGGTCGTCCGCGGTGGAGTTGCCGGTGTAGCCGTGGTCGGCGTCGCAGTTCGCGTCGCCGCAGGCGGCGGGCTCCAGGTCGATGCGCGAGACGGCGCCCCAGCCGATGGTCAGCACGACCTCGCGGGGCAGGGTGCCCGGGGTGTACGACTCCGGGTTGGCGACGACGCGGCTGAGGACCACGGAGGAGATGCTGCTGAGCTTGACCGACTCGGTGGAGGTGGTCGCGTACGGGGAGGGGGACCCGGCGTCGGCGGCCTGCTCGTCGGTGTGGCTGACGATGAAGCGGTTGCCGGTGAGGACCAGCACGGTCACGTGCCGGCGGACCTCGTTGGAGTCGAAGGTGGTCTCCTGGTGGACCAGGTACGACGAGATCGGCTCGCCGCCCACGGCGGCCTCCACCGCCTCGGCCACGAGGGCCGGGTAGTAGCCGCTGCGCTCGATCGCCGCGCGCAGCCCCTGGGTCGTCGTACCGGATTTCGCCATGAGGTCCATCCTAAGGCCCCTCCGGGGTCCCCCTACCTGTCCGTCGCTCAGTAGCTGGGCAGGGTGCGCGGGCCGAGGTCGGTGCGGGCGGGCGGGTGGGCGACGCGGACGGTGGCGCTCAGCACGGAGAGGCCCTCGGTGGCGACGACCACCGGCTCCAGGGAGACCCCGACGACCTCGGGGTGGTCGTCGACGAGTCGGGACAGCCGCAGCAGGAGTTCCTCCAGGGCGCGGGTGTCGACGGGGTCGCTGCCGCGCCAGCCGAAGAGCAGGGGGGCGGTGCGGATGGAGCGGATCAGCGCGGCCGCGTCCCGGTCGGTGGCGGGAACGAGCCGGTGGGCGGTGTCGCCGAGCAGCTCGGAGGCGACGCCGGCGAGCCCGAAGGTGAGGACGGCGCCGCCCGCGGGGTCGATGACCGAGCGGACGACGGTGTCCACGCCGCGCGGCACCATGGCCTGCACCACGGGGAGCAGCTCGGCCGGTTTGCCGAGGGAGTCGGTGAGCTCCTCGTACGAGCGCCTCAGCTCGGCCTCGGTGGTCAGGTCGAGGCGTACGCCGCCCAGGTCGGCCCGGTGGCGCAGGTGCGGGGCGGTGGTCTTGAGGGCGACGGGGTAGCCGAGGATCCGGGCCGCGCGGGCGGCGGCGTCGGGGGTGGGGGCGGGGAGGACGGGCAGGACGCGGATGCCGTAGCGGCCGAGGAGCTCGCGGCCGTCGGCCTCGTCCAGGGTGGCGACGGAGGCGGGGGCGACGTCCGCGAGCAGGCCGGCGAGCAGGTGGGCGGCGCCGGCTTCGTCGATGTCCTCGTACTCGGGGACCTGGCCGCCCTCGGCGTTGGCCCTGCGCCACTGGCCGTAGCGGACGGCTTCGGCGAGGGCCTTCACGGCCCGCTCGGCGGCGGGGTAGGTCGGGATCGGGCCGCCGCGGGCGGGCGGTGCGTCGGTGGTGTCGGGG
>NZ_JANFAK020000131.1 GCF_024721315.2 Streptomyces sp. Isolate_45 | reverse complement strand
CGAGGTGTACGGGTCCTGGAACACCATCTGGATGTTGCGGCGGACGGCCTTGAGGGCCTTGCCGGACAGCCGGGTGAGGTCCTCGCCCTTGTACGAGATCGATCCCGCGGTCGGGCGCTCCAGGTTGACCAGCATCTTCGCGACGGTGGACTTGCCGCAGCCCGACTCGCCGACGATGCCGAGCGTTTCGCCCCGGGCGAGGGCGAAGGAGACCCCGTCGACGGCCTTGACCGCGCCGACCCGCTTCCTGAAGAGGATGCCCTGGGTCAGCGGGTAGTGCTTGACGAGATCGCGGACCTCCAGGATGGCTTCAGGCACCGAGGCACTCCTTCCAGAAGAAGCACGCGCTCGTCCGGTCCGGACCCACCTCGGCCAGCGGCGGCACCTCGGTGCGGCAGACCGGCCGGGCCATCGGGCAGCGCGGGTTGAAGGCGCAGCCGGGCGGGATGGCGAGCAGGTTGGGCGGCAATCCCTTGATCGCGTAGAGCTCCTGGCCCTTCTGGTCCAGGCGCGGGATCGAGTCGAGCAGGCCGCGGGTGTACGGATGGGCGGGGGCGCCGTAGATCGCGTGGACGGGGGCGGCCTCGACGATCCGACCCGCGTACATGACGGCGATCTTGTCGGCGACGTCGGCGACGACCCCGAGGTCGTGGGTGATCAGGATCAGGCCCATGTTGAGTTCGCGCTGGAGCTCGGCGAGCAGGTCCATGACCTGCGCCTGCACGGTGACGTCCAGGGCCGTGGTCGGCTCGTCGGCGATGATGAGGGAGGGTTCCAGGGCCATCGCCATGGCGATCATGATGCGCTGGCGCATGCCGCCGGAGAACTGGTGCGGGTAGTCCCCCACCCGTTCCTTCGCGGCCGGGATCTTCACCCGGTCCATCAGCTCGACGGCCTTGGCGCGGGAGTCCCTGCGGGACATCCCGCGGTGGACCTCGTACATCTCGCCGAGCTGGGCGCCCACGCTGACCACGGGGTTGAGGGAGGACAGGGCGTCCTGGAAGATCATGGCCATCTTCGCGCCGCGGATCCTGCGCCGTTCCTCCTCCTTCATCTTCAGCAGGTCCTTGCCCTGGAAGAGGATCTCGCCGCCCGCGATCCGGCCGGGCGGGGTGTCGAGGATGCCCATGACGGCCTGGGCGGTGACGGACTTGCCGGAGCCGGACTCGCCGAGCACTGCGAGGGTCTCGCCCTCGTCGACCGAGTAGTTCACGCCGTTGACGGCCTTCGCGACGCCGTCGCGGGTCTTGAACTCCACGTGCAGGTCGCGGACTTCGAGCAGCATCTGACGGCTCACTCCTCAGCGCAGCTTGGGGTCGAGGGCGTCGCGCACCGCGTCGCCGAGCATGATGAAGGCGAGCACGGTGATGCTGAGCGCGCCCGCGGGATAGAGCAGCATGTGCGGGGCGTTGCGGATCTGCGGGGCGGCGTTGGAGATGTCGATGCCCCAGGAGACCGTCGGCGGGCGCAGGCCGACGCCGAGGAACGACAGGGTGGCTTCGAGCGCGATGTAGGTGCCCAGCGCGATGGTGGCGACGACGATGACGGGCGCGACGGCGTTGGGGGCGACGTGCCGCAGCAGCATCCGGCCGTTGCCGGCGCCGAGGGCGCGGGCGGCCTGGACGTAGTCGTTCTGCTTGGCGGTGATGACCGAGCCGCGCGCGATGCGGGCGATCTGAGGCCAGCCGAGCAGCACGATGAACCCGACGACGGGCCACACGGTGGTGCTGGTGACGACGGACAGGAACACGAGGCCGCCGAGGACGACGGGGATGCCGAAGAAGATGTCGGCGACCCGGGAGAGCAGCGAGTCCCCCCAGCCCCCGAAGAAGCCGGCGAGCCCGCCGAGCACGGAGCCGAGCAGGGCGGCTCCGACGGTCGCGCAGATGCCGACGGTGATGGAGGCGCGGGCGCCGTAGACGGTCCGCGTGTAGACGTCGCAGCCCTGGGTGTCGTATCCGAAGGGGTGGCCCGGGGAGGAGCCCTCCTGGGACTTGGACAGGTCGCACTGCAGCGGGTCGCCGCTCGCGATGAGCTGCGGCCAGATCGAGATGACGATGAGGAAGAGGATCAGCAGCGAGGAGACGATGAAGACGGGGTTGCGGCGCAGTTGGTGCCAGGCGTCCGACCACAGTGAGCGGGCCTTCTCGCCGGAACCGCCGGGGCCGCCGGTCTTCCCCATCCCCTCGACGCTCTCGGCCTCCTCCAGCGCGAGGTCCATGGCGCCGCCCTGGCCGGTGGGTGACATGGCCTCTTCCCCTCGGGGGCCGACGGGGTCGTACCCGCCGGGGTTGTCGGGATGCTGCGGGTGCTCGGGCTCAGGCATAACGGATCCTCGGGTCCAGGACCGCGTAGAGCAGGTCGACGAGCAGGTTCGCCAGCAGGAAGACGATCACGAGGATGGTCACGAAGCCGACCACGGTCGGTGAGTTGTTGCGCAGGATGCCCTGGTAGAGCTGGTAGCCGACGCCGTGGATGTTGAAGATCCGCTCGGTGACGATGGCACCGCCCATGAGGGCGCCGATGTCGGTGCCGATGAAGGTGACGACCGGGATCAGGGAGTTGCGCAGCAGGTGGCGGGTGATGACCCGGCGGCGCGGCAGCCCCTTGGCGACGGCGGTGCGGACGTAGTCGGCCTTGACGTTCTCGGCGATGGAGGTGCGCGAGAGGCGGGTGACGTACGCGAGGGAGACGAGGGCGAGGACGATGCCGGGCAGGATCAGCTCGCTGAAGGGCGCCTCCGGGGAGACCGTGGGCCGTACCCAGCCCCATTTGACGCCGAAGAGGTACTGGAGCAGGTAGCCCGTCACGAAGGTGGGCACCGAGATGACGACGAGGGTGAGCACCAGGACGCTGGTGTCGGTGGCCCTGCCGCGGCGCAGGCCGCTGACGACGCCGAGGGTGATGCCGACGAAGACCTCGATGACGATCGCGACGATGGTCAGGCGCAGGGTGACGGGGAAGGCGCTCGCCATGAGTTCGGTGACGGGCTGCCCGTTGAAGGCGGTGCCGAAGTCGCCCTGGAAGATCTGGCCCATGTAGTGGAGGTATTGCTTCCACAGGGGTTGGTCGAGGTACAGGTCCTTGCGGATGCGGGCCGCGGTGGCGGGGTCCGGTGCCTTGTCGCCGAAGAGCGCGGCCACCGGATCGCCGAGCGCGTACACCATGAAGAAGATCAGGAAGGTGCTGCCGATGAACACGGGGATCATCTGGAGCAGCCGCCGGATCACATAACGTCCCATGGAGTGCTCCATGCTGTCGGTGGGCGCGGCGGGCCTCCCCCGCCCCGGGGGCGGTGGGAGGCCCGGTTCGATCCGTCGGAGGCGGTCAGGCGACCTTGATCTGGTCGTACACGGGGACGCTGAACTGGTTCAGGGCCACGTCGGAGAGCCGCTCGGAGTAGCCCGCGCTGCCGTTCTGGTACCAGAGCGGGATGGACGGCATCTGCGCGGCGAGGATCTTCTCCGCGTCGCGGAAGATCGCGGTCGCCTTCGTGGCGTCGTTCTCCTTGTTGGCGTCGTCGATGAGCTTGTCGAAGTCCGGGTTGCTGAACTTCCCGTAGTTGGAGGAGGCGTCGGTGTAGTAGAGCGGCTCCAGGAAGTTCTGGATCAGCGGGTAGTCGGCCTGCCAGCCGGAGCGGAAGGGCCCGGTGAGCTTGAAGGAGCTCTGCTGGTTGCGGAAGTCCGCGAAGGTGCCGACCGGGTTGACCGTGCAGACGGGGCCCTCGCCGAGCGCGTTGTTGATGCTGTTGCAGACGGCGTCCATCCAGTCGCGGTGCGAGCCGGTGTCCACGTTGGAGGTCAGCGTGACCTTGCCGCCGGGGAGTCCGCCGCCCTCCTGGATGAGCTTCTTGGCCTCGACCGGGTCGTAGACGCAGCCGTCCCCGCAGGCGGTCTCGGAGAACCCGCCCGCCTCGCCGAGCGCCGGGGAGGTCCAGTCCTTGGCCGGGGTGCGGGTCTCGCGGAAGATCTGCTTGGTGATCTCGTCGCGGTTGATCGCCATGGAGATGCCGCGGCGGACCTTCTCCATGCCCTCCTTGCCCCACTGCGGGTCGTACAGCGGGAAGGTGAGGGTCTGGATGATCAGCGCCGGCTGGTTGATGTACCGGTCACCGAGGTCGTTCTTGACGTTCTTCAGCTGCTGCGCCGGGACGTCGTCGACCAGGTCGAGGTTGCCGGAGATCAGGTCGGTGTAGGCCGTGTTGTTGTCGGTGTACACCTTGAGGTCGACGCCGCTGTTCTGCGCCTTGTCCGCGCCCGGGTATGCCTCCCAGGCGCGCAGCTTCATGCCGGTGCCCTTGGTGTACGAGTCCACCGTGTACGGGCCGTTGCCGACGGGCTTGGCGAGCCAGCCTGTGTGGTCGGTGAAGAAGGACTTCGGCAGCGGGGAGAAGGCCTGGTAACCGAGGGTCTCGGGCCAGGTGGAGAACTTCTCCTTGAGGGCGACGGTGAACGTCCTGGGGTCCTTGACGACCAGCCCGGACATGGTCTTCGTCTTCGGCTCGCCGGAGGCCGGGTGCACGTCGTCGTAGCCGACGATGTCGGAGAAGAACGGCGAGTTGTTCTGCTTGTTGCGGACGTCGGCCCCGTAGTTCCAGGCGTCCACGAAGGACTGCGCGGTGACCGGCTCGTCGTTGCTGAACTTCCAGCCGTCCTTCAGCGTGATCGTGAAGTTCTGGCTGTCGGTGGTCTCGATCTTCTCGGCGAGCATGTCCTTGGCCTCGCCGGTCTTCGCGTCGTACCGCTTGAGGCCGCGGAACAGCATGTCGAGGACCTTGCCGCCCTGCACCTCGTTGGTGTTGGCGGGCTCCAGCGGGTTCTGCGGGTCACCCCACGAGGAGCTGACGATCCCCGCGCCGCCGCCCGCGTCCCCGCCGTCGCTGCCACCGCCGCAGGCCGTCACCGTGAGGGCGACGGCCGCGGCGCATGCGGCCCACTTGACGTGGGTGGCTCCGCGCATGGAGTGCCTCCTATGGGTCCCGGACTCGCTTAGGGCCCACTGTCACCCTCCGCACGGCCCCCCACACTCCCCTTCGACCGATTGCACCCGCGCGTCACGCCGCTGTCACCCCTGCGGGTGCAAGGGCAGCTCCCAGGTGTCGACCGCGTAGTGCAGCGCCATGCCGTGCGCCTCGTACAGCGCGAGTGCGCCCGTCTCGTTGTGGGTGTCGACGCCCAGGCCCACCGTTCGGCGGCCGCGGGCCGCGTAGGCGGCGAAGCCGTGGCGCAGCAGGTGGCCCCCGATGCCGCGGCCGCGGAGGCCCTCGCGGACACCGATGTGGCTGAACCAGCCCATGCTGGTGCGGTCGTCCCGGGTGAGGAGCACGGCGACGTCGCCCTCGGCGGGCAGCGAGGCGATCCACACCAGCGACCAGTCGAGTCGGCGGGCGTCGAGGTGGTCCAGCCAGGGCTCGTACGCCCGGTCCACGTGTCCGAAGTGCGCGGCGAAGGTCTCCTCGACGAGGGCGTGGGCCCGGCGCCGGTCCGCCTCGTCGGCGGCGCAGTCGCGCAGCGTGAGCCCGGCCGGTGGGGCGGGCGGCAGGTCCGTGTCCGGGGCGAGGGCGCGGGTCATCACCTGGTAGCGGCGGATCGTGCGGTAGCCGCGCTTCCCGAGCAGGCCGAGGTCGAGGGTGGGCCTCACGTTGAGCTGGATCCGCAGGCGGGCTCCCGGTGATCCGGCCGCGAGGACGGCCGCCCGGCCCTCCATCAGCGTCAGCAGTCGCAGGGCGGCCTCGTCCTCGCCGGGCAGGACGTAGTGGTCGCCGTCGACGCGGCCCGGCCCGGAGTCGGCCCAGACCAGGGCGTAGGCGACGAGCCGGCCGCCGCGGAAGGCGAGCCAGGAGTCGGCGGCCAGGTCCACGTCGGGGTGGTTGAGATCGGCCTCGACCGTGCCCAGGTCCGTCTCGGGTCTGCCGATCTCGATGACGTCGACGGCGTTGAGCAGTGCGCAGATGTCGGACGCGTCCCCGGGCCCCGCCGGACGGACGGTCAGCAAGTCGGTCATCCGCCCACTCTCGGCGCCGCCGGGGGCCCGCCGCAACCGGCTTTGCCTCCCGCGTCCGGGCCCCGGACGCGCCGGGGCGCCCGGACCGGAGGTTTCCGGTGCCGGGCGCCCTGGGTGTCGTACGGCCGTGGCCGCGGCGGGGGATCAGACGGGCAGGACGGCCCGCTCCTCCGCGAAGTGGCACGCCGACTCGTGCGCGGCCGGGGTGGCCACGCCCGTGAAGCGCGTCGGGATCGCCAGCAGCGGCTCCTCCTCGGCGCAGCGCGCCTCGGCCTTCCAGCAGCGGGTGCGGAAGCGGCAGCCCGACGGCGGGTTGGCCGGCGAGGGAACGTCGCCGGTGAGGATGATCCGGTCGCGGCCCTCACGGGCCTCCGGGTCCGGCACGGGCACGGCGGAGAGCAGTGCCTGCGTGTACGGGTGGGTGGGGTGCTCGTAGATCTCGGCGTCGGAGCCGATCTCGGCCATCTTGCCCAGGTACATGACGCCCACGCGGTCCGAGATGTGCCGGACGATCGAGAGGTCGTGCGCGATGAACACGTAGGACAGGTTGAACTCGTCCTGCAGCTTGCCCATCAGGTTGATGACCTGCGCCTGCACCGACACGTCGAGCGCGGAGACCGGCTCGTCGCAGATGATGATCTCCGGGTTGAGCGCGAGGCCGCGGGCGATGCCGATGCGCTGGCGCTGGCCGCCGGAGAACTGGTGCGGGTAGCGGTTGATGTACTCCGGGTTCAGACCCACGACGTCCAGGAGTTCCTGGACCTTGCGGCGCCGGTCGCCCTTGGGAGCCACCTCGGGGTGGATCTCGTAGGGCTCGCCGATGATGTCGCCGACCGTCATGCGCGGGTTGAGCGAGGTGTACGGGTCCTGGAACACCATCTGGATGTTGCGGCGGACGGCCTTGAGGGCCTTGCCGGACAGCCGGGTGATGTCCTGGCCCTTGTAGAAGACCTCGCCCGCGGTGGCCTTCTCCAGGCTCATCAGCAGCTTGGCGACGGTGGACTTGCCACAGCCGGACTCGCCGACGATGCCGAGGGTCTCGCCCTGGTAGAGGTCGAAGGAGACGCCGTCCACGGCCTTGACCGCGCCGACCTGCTTCTTGAACAGGATGCCCTGGGTCAGCGGGAAGTGCTTGACCAGGTTGCGCACCTGAAGGATCGGCTCGCCCTTGGGCTTGGTGAGGTCAGCCATGGATCTGCTCCTTCCAGAAGTGGCACGCGCTGCCGCGGCCGGGCAGCTCGGTGCCGTCCTGCTCGGTCACCTGGTGCAGCACGGGTACGTCCGTGCGGCAGATGTCCTGAGCCTTGGGGCAGCGCGGGTTGAAGGCGCAGCCCGAGGGGATGGCGAGCAGGTTGGGCGGCAGGCCCTTGATCGCGTAGAGCTCCTGGCCCTTCTGGTCCAGGCGCGGGATCGAGTCGAGCAGGCCGCGGGTGTACGGGTGCGCGGGGCGCTTGTAGATCTCGTGGACCGGGGCGTTCTCGACGATCCGACCGCCGTACATGACGGCGATCTTGTCCGCGACGTCGGCGACGACGCCGAGGTCGTGGGTGATCAGGATCAGGCCCATGTTCATCTCGCGCTGGAGTTCCGCGAGGAGGTCCATGACCTGGGCCTGGACCGTCACGTCGAGGGCCGTGGTCGGCTCGTCGGCGATGATCAGGTCCGGCTCCAGGGCCATCGCCATGGCGATCATGATGCGCTGGCGCATGCCGCCGGAGAACTGGTGCGGGTAGTCGCCCACGCGCGCCTTGGCGGCGGGGATCTTCACCCGGTCCATGAGCTCGATGGCCTTGGCCGTCGAGTCCTTCTTGGACATGCCGCGGTGCACCCGGAACATCTCGCCGAGCTGGGCGCCGACGGTGTGCACGGGGTTCAGCGAGGACAGCGCGTCCTGGAAGATCATGGCGATCTTCGAGCCGCGGACCTTGCGGAACTCCTCGGTCGACAGCTTGAGCAGGTCGGTGCCCTGGAACAGGATCTCGCCCTGCGGGATCTTGCCGGGGGGCATGTCGAGGATGCCCATGATGGCCTGCGCCGTCACGGACTTGCCCGAGCCGGACTCGCCGAGGACGGCGAGGGTCTCGCCGGCGTTCACCGAGTACGAGACGCCGTTGACGGCCTTGGCCACGCCGTCGCGGGTGTGGAACTCGACGTGCAGGTCGCGCACGTCCAGCAGGGGGGTGTTGCCCTCCGGCGCCGATCGGGGCGCGGGGACGTTCGAGGTCTTGTCGATGATGGTCAACGTACGCCCTTCCTCAGCGCAGCTTCGGGTCGAGGGCGTCGCGCACCGCGTCGCCGACCATGATGAACGCGAGCACGGTGATGCTCAGCGCGATGGCCGGGAAGAGGAGCACGTGAGGTGCCTGCAGCCAGCGGACGGAGGCGTCGCTGACCATCAGGCCCCAGGAGATGCCGGGCGGCTGGACGCCGATGCCGAGGTACGACAGCGCGGACTCCGCGCCGATGTACACACCGAGGCTGATCGCACCGACCACGATGACGGGCGCGATCGCGTTGGGCAGGATGTGCCGCAGCGTGATGCGCATCGTGCCGGCGCCCAGTGCGCGGGCGGCGACGACGTAGTCGTTGTTCTTGTTCTGCAGCACCGAGGAACGCATGATGCGGAAGATCTGCGGCCAACCCAGGGTGGCCAGCACGACGGAGACCGTCCAGGCGTTGCCCTTGCCGAGACCCGACATGATCAGCATGCCGCCGAGGAGCAGCGGGATGGCGAAGAAGATCTCGGTGAAGCGGGACAGGATGCTGTCGACGAATCCACCGATCCAGCCGGCGATGAGGCCCAGCGCGCCACCGACGACGACCACCAGCGTGGTCGTGACGATGCCGACGATGATCGAGTTGCGGGCGGCCCACACGGTGCGCGTGTAGACGTCGCAGCCCTGGACGTCGAAGCCGAACCAGTGCTCGGCGCTCGGCTTCTTGAGCGAGTCCTGCAGCTTGCACGCGCCGGCCTCGAAGGGGCTGCCGGGCGTGAACCACTGCGGGACCGCGGAGAGCACGAGCAGGATGAGGACGAGCGCGCCACCGATCAGGAAGATCGGGTTGCGTCGGAGGTCGGAGACGGCGTCGGACCAGAGGCTGGCCTCGCGCTCCTTCTTCGGCTTGCCGTGGCCGGGCTTGCCCGCGGCCGGTCCGCTCGCGGAGGGAGCTTCGGCGGTCTGGGTGTCGGTCAACTCATCCCCCACCGTAGTTGTGTCACGCATAGCGGATCCTCGGGTCGAGCACTGCGTAGAGCAGGTCCACGATCAGGTTGGCGACGAGGTACACGATGATCAGGAGCGAGACGACGCCCACGATCACGGTGCCCTCCTTGCGGTACACCGACTCGGCCAACAGGCCGCCGATCCCGTGGATGTTGAAGATCTTCTCGGTGATGACCGCGCCGCCCATCAGGGCTCCGAGGTCGGCGCCGAGGAAGGTGACGATCGGGATGAGGGCGTTGCGCAGACCGTGGTTGACGACGACGCGGCGACGGGGCAGACCCTTCGCGGTCGCGGTGCGCACGTAGTCCGAGCGCATGGTCTCCATCATCGACGTACGGGTCAGTCGGGCCACGTACGCGAGCGAGGTCGAGGCGAGTACCAGCGCCGGGAGGAGGTAGGCGCGGATGCCGTCGTTCTCGTTGAAGGAGACGGAGAAGAAGTCGATGCCCCAGCTGTTCTTGAGCTGGACGCCCAGCGTCAGCTGGAGGACGAACCCGCTCACGAAGACCGGGACCGAGATGACGAGCAGGGTGGAGAGCAGGACGAGCTGGTCGAGGAACTTGCCCCGGCGCAGGGCGGCCATGATGCCGGCGGTGACGCCGACGGCGGCCTCGATGACGAACGCGACGATCGCGAGGTTCATCGTGTACGGGAAGGCTTCGGTGATCTTGTCCCAGACGGAGCGTCCGGTCAGGGTCTCGCCGAAGTTGCCCTGGAACAGGTTGGTTATGTAGTTCCAGTACTGCGACAGGAACGAGTCGTCGAGGTGGTACTTCTCGCGAAGCATCGCCGCGACGATCGGGTCCGCCTTCTTCTCTCCGGCGAGTGCCTGGATGGGGTCACCGGGGAGTTTGAACGCGAGCCAGTAGATGAGGAACGTGGCACCGATCAGGACAGGGATCGCCTGTATGAGTCGGCGGATGAGGTAGCGGCCCATCAGACCTCCAGCAAGAACAGGGGGAAAGGGCAGGCAGGCGGAGACCTGCCTCCGCCTGCCCGCCCCCGGGTTCCCCTAAGTGAAGAGGGGTGTTAGTTGAGTTCGACGTTCGCCAGGTCCATGCGGCCCTGGGCGTCGACCTGAACGTTCTTCACGGACTTGGAGTAGGCCGCAGAAGACATGTACGTGAAGACCGGGATGTACGGAAGGTCGCGGATGATGATGTCATCGGCCTTCTGGTACAGCTTCAGGCCCTCGGCCGGGTCGGTGGCCTTGTCGGCCTCCGCCATCAGGGCCTCGAACTCGTCGTTCTTGTAGTGGCCGTAGTTGGAGCCGTTCTCGATCGCGACCTTCGAGAAGATCGGACGGAGGTAGTTCTCCGCCGCCGGGTAGTCCATGGACCACGCCATGCGGAAGGCGCCCTTGTACTTCGAGGCACCGAGGTCGTCCAGCAGCTCACCGAACTTGGCGTACGGCTTGGTGGTGACGTCCACGCCGAGGTTGGCCTTCAGCTGGTTCGCGACGGCCTCGATCCACTCCTTGTGGCCGCCGTCGGCGTTGTAGCCGAGCTCCATCTTGTTGCCGGGGACCCCGCCGGCCTTGGTGAAGATCTCCTTCGCCTTGGTCGGGTTGTACGTCCCGACCTCGCCCAGGGCGCCCTTGCGGTAGCCCGGGATGATCGGGCTGATGAAGTCGTCGGCCGGCTTGCGGGTGCCGTTGAAGATGGTCTTCGTGATGGCGTCCCGGTCGATGGCCATGGAGATGGCCTGACGGATCTCCACCTTGCCGTACGTCTCGGGGTTCTGCTCCAGCGGGAGACCGAGGTAGCCGACGCCCGACTCGGGCTTGTACAGGTAGCGGTCGCCGAACTCCTGCGAGACGTTGGCCATCGCGGAGATCGGGAGCTTGTCGACGATCTGGAGGTTGTCGGCGCGCAGGTCGTTGTACGCCGTGTCCAGGTTGTCGTAGATCTTGAAGGTGACGCCGGACAGCTTGGCGCGACCCTCGGACGGGTACTTGTCGTACCGCTTGACCTTGATCTGCTTGTTGTGCTCCCAGGCGCCGTCCATCTGGAAGGCGCCGTTGCCGATCGGGGCCTCGCCGAACTTCTTCGGGTCGGCCTCGAACGCCTTCGGCAGCGGGTAGAAGGCGTTGTAGCCCAGCATCGTCTTGAACTGGGAGAAGGCTTCCTTCAGCGTGACGGTGAAGGTCTTCTCGTCAACGACCTTCAGGCCCTTGAGCTCCTTGGAGGTGGGCTTCTTGTCCTTGCCCGGCGCGAGCTCGTCGGAGCCCTCGATCTTCGAGAAGAACGGCAGGCCCTCGGCCGCGTTGTCCTGGTTGGCACCCCAGTTCCAGGCGCGGACGAACGACTGGGCGTCGACCTTCTCGCCGTTGTGGAAGGTGTAGCCGTCCTTGATCTTGATGGTCCAGGTCTTCGAGTCCGTGGTGTCGATGGACTCCGCGACCGCGAGCTTCGGCTCGTTGGTCTTGTTGTCGTAGTCGACCAGACCGGTGAAGAGCGCGTTGAGGACCTCGGCGCCCTCGGACTCGGCGGTGTTCTGACCCACCAGACCGTGCTGCGGCTCGCCCAGCAGCACGGTGATGTTGCCGCCCTCGCCGCCCGCGTTGTCCTTGCTGGTGCTGCAAGCCGTGGCAGCCATCGCCACGATGACGGCACCCGCGACCCACTTGGCGCTCGTTGCTCCGCGCATGGGTAATTGCCTCCTCAGGAGTCACTGTCGATTCGTGAAGGACCCGGCTCCGCTGACACCCCTGACAGCGAAATCCGGTCCCATCGTGTGTGCTCGTGAGTCGACGCTCCCCACAGCGTGTGACCCATTGACCCGAGCTCAATGGAGCCATCCTCAGGGACACCCAGACCGTAAACCACACTTAAGTGGTCTCGTTTTCACAACATCACCGCATGGCGAAAACCCGATATCCGGACAAACGGATATGAGACAGACACGTGCGAAACGGACGGTTAGCCCACCTTCCGGAGTGTCACGGTCGGAATGCGGACACCAGAACGCAACAATCCGGTTGACAAAAGCGAACGGCCCCTCCCCCCTGCCGGCTCGGCGGGGGGAGGGGCCGTTTCCAGCCGGACGACTTTTCGACAGTCGATCGGATGGCCGCGCTCCCGCTGCGGTACCGCGATGACGGTACGACAGCTCCCTCGGAACCCTCTCGGGTTCCTCCGGGGTCCTACTGGTGTTCCGGTACTGACCGGCCCTGCGCGCCCGCCGGTCGGGGGACGTGGCCCCCGACCGTCGGACGCGTCCGCCCTACTTGCCGGACTTGGCGCGCGAAGCCGTGCGCGAACGGTCCTTCTGGTCCAGGACGACCTTGCGGATGCGGACGGCCTCCGGGGTCACCTCGACGCACTCGTCGTCGCGGCAGAACTCGAGGGACTGCTCCAGGGAGAGCTTGCGCGGCGGCACCACGTTCTCGGTGTTGTCCGCCGAAGCCGCACGCATGTTGGTGAGCTTCTTCTCCTTGGTGATGTTCACGTCCATGTCGTCGGAGCGCGAGTTCTCGCCGACGATCATGCCCTCGTACACCTCGGTGCCGGGCTCGGTGAACAGGACACCGCGCTCCTGCAGGTTGATCATCGCGAACGGCGTGACCGAACCGGAGCGGTCGGCGACCAGCGAACCGTTGTTACGGGTCACCAGCGGGCCGAACCACGGCTCGTGGCCCTCGTGGATCGAGTGGGCGATGCCGGTGCCGCGCGTACCGGTCAGGAACTCGGTACGGAAGCCGATGAGGCCGCGCGAGGGGACGACGAACTCCATGCGGACCCAGCCGGAGCCGTGGTTCGACATGTTGTCCATGCGGCCCTTGCGGACGCCCATGAGCTGCGTGACCGCGCCCATGTGCTCCTCGGGGACGTCGATCGTCATGCGCTCGACCGGCTCGTGCACCTTGCCGTCGACCTCCTGCGTGACCACCTGCGGCTTGCCGATGGTCAGCTCGAAGCCCTCGCGGCGCATCTGCTCGACCAGGATGGCGAGCGCGAGCTCACCGCGGCCCTGGACCTCCCAGGCGTCGGGACGCTCGGTGTCGAGGACGCGGAGCGAGACGTTACCGACCAGCTCGCGGTCCAGACGGTCCTTGACCTGGCGGGCGGTGACCTTGCGGTCCTTGACCGCGGACTTGGCGTCCGCGCCCTTGCCGCTGCCGCCGCGGCCGACCATCGGGGAGGTGTTCGTACCGATGGTCATGGAGATCGCCGGCTCGTCGACCGAGATCAGCGGAAGCGCGATCGGGTTCTCCGGGTCGGCGAGGGTCTCGCCGATCATGATGTCGGGGAAACCGGCGACCGCGCAGATGTCACCCGGGCCCGCCACCTCGGCCGGCTTGCGGGTGAGCGCCTCGGTCATCATCAGCTCGGTGATGCGGACGTTCGAGATCGTGCCGTCACGCTTGATCCACGCGACGGTCTGACCCTTGCGGAGCTCACCCTGCTCGACGCGCACCAGGGCGATGCGGCCCAGGAAGTTGTCGGCGTCCAGGTTGGTGACGTGGGCCTGGAGCGGGGCCTCCTCGTCGTACACCGGGGCGGGGACGTGCTCCAGGATGGTGGAGAAGAACGGCTCCAGGCTGTCGCTGTCCGCGGGGACGGTGCCGTCCTCCGGCTTGGTCAGCGACGCGACGCCGTCACGGCCACAGGCGTAGACGATCGGGAACTCGATCTGGTCCTCGTCCGCGTCCAGGTCCAGGAACAGGTCGTAGGTCTCGTTGACGACCTCGTCGATCCGGGAGTCCGGGCGGTCGGTCTTGTTGATGCACAGGATGACCGGCATCTTCGCCTGCAGCGCCTTGCGCAGCACGAAGCGGGTCTGGGGCAGCGGACCCTCCGAGGCGTCCACCAGCAGGACGACCGCGTCCACCATGGACAGACCGCGCTCGACCTCACCACCGAAGTCGGCGTGGCCGGGGGTGTCGATGATGTTGATCGTGATGGGCGCCCCGCCGGACTTGGGGTGGTACTTCACCGCCGTGTTCTTGGCGAGGATCGTGATGCCCTTCTCACGCTCCAGGTCGTTCGAGTCCATCATGCGGTCGTCGAGGTGCTGGTGGGCGGCGAAGGCACCGGCCTGCTTGAGCATGGCATCGACGATGGTCGTCTTGCCATGGTCGACGTGGGCGACGATGGCGACGTTACGGATGTCGTGGCGCGTGGGCACTTCGGCGCTTCTCCCGGGATCGTGGATGGCGTCGCGTACGGCCTGGCACGCGCGCCTCGACCGGGCGAAAACCTGCCACGGCCTTACCCCATCGTACGTCGGATGGCGGGAACCGCCTGCCGGGGGGTCTGTCAAGAGGCCGGACGAGCGAGGACGGCCGGGTGTGGGGTGGGGAGTCCCGGCCGTCGGTGGAGCCTGTGTTCATGCGGGTCAACGGGTATGCACGACCTTGCCCGCCGGGTCTCCGGCGGGCAAGGGACTTGAGTCACTTCTGAGCTTGCGAATCGCCGGTTACCCGGTACCGCACCCGTTTGTCACCACTTCTCCTCCGGCGGTACGCCCGCCGTCCCCCACTACTTCTTCTTGTCCTTCGCCTGGACGGCCTTCTTCCACCCGATGTCCTGGAAGCGGGGCGCTCCGAGGCCGAAGGCGCCGGCGTTGACGAGGCCGGGCTTGGCCGCCACCAGCTCGGGGCGCTGGTAGAGCGGGACGGATCCGGCGGCGGCCCAGATCCGGGCGTCCGCCTTGCGCATCAGCTCGCGGGCCTCCTTCTCGTCGAGCTCGCCGAGGGCCTCGTCGAAGAGCTGGTCGATGTGGTCCGTGCCGACGCGGGTGTAGTTCTGTTCGACGAGCAGCGAGCCGTCGGCGGCCGGCTCCGGCTTGGCGAAGATGGGCCGGGCGTCGGTGGCCGGGTAGGCCGTCGCCGGCCAGGAGTAGAGGGCCAGGTCGTACTGGCCCGAGGCGATGTGGTCCTTGAAGAAGCTCTCGTCCGCGACCTTGGTGATCTCGGTGCCGACGCCGATCTCCTTGAGCATCCCGGCGATCCGCTCGCCGACCGAGCGCAGGGCCTCCGAGCCCGGGCCGGCGGGTAGCACGAAGCGCAGGGTCAGCTGCTTGCCGTCCTTGGCGAGCATGCTGCCCGAGGTGCGGGACGTCTGCTTGACGGGTGCGGGGGCCGGGCTGGCCTCGGCGGGCTCCTTGGCGTCGCCCTCGTCCGCCGCGGCCTCGGCTTCGGCGCGCTTGCCGTCGTCGACGGCCTCGGCCTGCGCCAGCAGGGCGTTCTCCTGCTGGGCGGCGAGGGAGGCCGGCGCCAGGGCGGCGGCCCGGTCCTCCGGGGCTCCGGGTCCGCCCGGGGCGAAGGCGTCGGCGTCGACGATCTCCCCGTCGAGGCCGTACGCGGAGCCGTCCGGGAGCGGCGGCATGGCGTCGTGCCCGCGCTCGCCCTCGTGGTCGCCCGGAGCGGCGGCCGGACGGCCGGGGAGGGCTCTGGTGCGGGCGGTCAGCTGGGCCGTGGCCGAGCGCAGGTCGCCGTTGCGGCCGTCCTCCTGGCCCACGATGTAGAGGCCGTCGTTGCCCGTGCCCGGGCCGGCCGCGGCCGAGGGGGTCTTCGAGTCGTCCTGCCCGGCGCTCTCCGGGCCCGCCTTGGTGCCGGGGTCGGTCAGCCTGCCGCCCCGGCGCCACCCGGCGTCGGCGAGGAGGGCCTGGGAGGCCTTCGGGTCCCGGCCTCCGAGGGCCTCGCTGTTGTCGGCGTACGCCTGCTGTCCGGCGAGTGCCAGGTGGCTGCCGACGGGTTCGGCGGGCAGTCCGAGCGGCTTGAGCACGATCTCGGCCAGCGCCTTGCGGTCCAGGGCGCGGGCGACGGCGCGCCGCACCCGTTCGTCGGCCAGCGGCCCGGAGGCGCCGTTCATGGCCAGCTGGGTGTAGGCCGGCTCCAGCGACTTGCGGACGGCGAAGGTGCGCAGGGCGGCCTGCTCGTCGGCGTACTTCTTGACGGCGTCGGCGTTCTTCTGCCGCAGCTCCTGCTCCTCCCTGGCCTTGCCCTCGTCCGCGCCGTGGGCCAGCGCCCAGGACAGGGTGGCCTGCGCCGGTGTCAGCGCCGCGCCGGGGCCGTGCGCCCCGTTCGCGCCGTGCGCGCGCCCGGCGTCTCGGTGGGCGAGGGCGATCCGGTCGGCGCCGGCCCGGTCGAGTTCACCGAGGTCGATCTTCCCGGCGGCCAGCGCGGCCGGCCGCTGCGCGCGGGGCACCGCCGTCAGGACGAGGGTGTCGAGCTTCGCGGGGTGGCCCCACCAGCGCGGATTGCGGGTCAGCGCGGCGGTGCCGGTCTTCTTGTCGATGGCCCCGAGGGTGAAGGGTCCGGCGGTGACCTTGAGGGCGCCGCGGGCGCCCTCGTTGAAGGCGTCCGGGGTACCGGTGACCTGCTTCGGGTACAGCGGGCTGAACAGCGACCGCCAGTCCGTGTACGGCTTGGAGAAGGTGACCTTGACCTCCAGGTCGGTCTTGCCCTTCTCGATCTTCTCGATCCGGTCGTAGCCCGCGTTGCGGGCCGTCCAGTACGCCGAGTCCTTGCCGTTCAGGGCCCGCCACTGGGCCACGAAGTCCGCGGCCCCGATCTCGCGGCCGTCGCTCCAGACCGCCTGCTGGTGCAGCTTGTACAGGACGACCTGCTTGGGTTCGCGCTCGACGACCTCGGCCTTCTCCAGGTAGTCGGGATTGGCCGCGGGCCGGCCCTTGCCGTCCAGGACGAAGAGGTGCGGCAGGACCGCGCCGGCGATGCGGGAGGTGGTGGCGTCGGCGTCGGCCTGGAACGTGTTCAGCGTGTCCGGCAGGCTGTCCACGGCCCAGCGCAGGACGCCGCCGTCCGTGACCCGGTCGCGGGCCGTCGCCGCGATGTCCGGACCCGCTGCGGCCCGTCCGCCTTCGTCGTCGCCCGCGCCGCAGCCCGCGAGGAGCGGCAGTGCGAGGACTCCCGAGGTCAGGAGCGCCAAGGACCTGCGCGTTCGCTGGGACATGGGTGGTACCTCCGGAGCGGGGCGTGATGGGACACGAAAAGTGGGGGTCAAGATCACGTTCGGCGGTATATGGAGCTGATCACACTGGTGTCGAAAACCACTGAAATAGACAGCCCCCCGGCCTCCCCGGAGCCGGACCGCGCCACGCCGCGAACCCCACCCGGGCGGACCAATCCGGCTTGCGGCGCGGGCACCGGTTCCCCCGCACGGGGGACGGTGAGGGGGCGGGAGGGGCGCGCGTTTCGGCCTGCGCGCCCGCAATCGCCGCACGTCTCTTCACAACCGGGGACGGGAGGGGTGACACTCGCAGGCGCCCATGAGCACGGTCACCGCACCCGCGGAAGTGAGGGCACGTCATGTCCCTGCAAGACGATCTGACCGCCGTACGACGCAACCTGGACGAGCTGGTCCGCTCGGTGGAGCGGCTGGAGCAGGACATCGCCCGGCAGGCACCGGGCGGCGCGCCGCAGCCGCCCGGCCGGGCCCCGATGATCACCGTCCCGGACACGCCGTACGACAGCACCCTCTGGACGGACTCCGACGACGAGGGCCTCGGGGCCCGCGACCGCCGCGCCCCCTGACGCGCCGTCGGACCGCCCGCACCCACCCCATCTGGCCCGGCGCCCGCGGCGCCGGGTCTCCTGGGCCACCCCTCGACACTCCACCCGGAGTTCTCCTTGGCCACAGGCACGGAACCATCCCAGCAGCGGCCCGGCGGCGTCCACGGACCCTCCCGGGCCGCCATCGCGGCCCGGCACCTGCGGACCGACCGGTGGTGGCTGTCGCCCGCCGGCACGGCGGCCGGGCTGCTCGCCTTCATCGCGTACTCGACCTGGCGGGCGTTCGCCAACGCCCACTACTACGCGGCCCCGTACGTCTCGCCCTTCTACTCCCCCTGTCTGGCGGAGAACTGCGAGCGGATGCGCGGCGGCCCCAACCTGGACCTCCTCGGCAGTTGGTGGGGCCTGTCCCCCGCCCTGCTGATCCTGGTCTTCCCGCTCGGCTTCCGGCTGACCTGCTACTACTACCGCAAGGCCTACTACCGGGGCTTCTGGGCGTCGCCGCCCGCCTGCGCCGTCGCCGAGCCGCACTCCTCGTACACCGGTGAGACGCGCTTCCCGCTGATCCTGCAGAACGCGCACCGTTACTTCTTCTACGCGGCCGTCCCGGTCGCCGGGATCCTCACCTACGACACCGTGCTGACCTTCCGCGACGCGCACTACGAGTGGGGCCACGCGGGCCTGGGCACCTTGATCTTCCTGGTCAACACGGTGCTGATCTGGGCGTACACCCTGTCCTGCCACTCCTGCCGGCACATCATGGGCGGCCGCCTGAAGCACTTCTCGAAGCACCCGGTGCGCTACCGCCTGTGGGGCTGGATCAGCCGGCTCAACGCCCGCCACATGCAGTTGGCGTGGGCCTCGCTGATCAGCGTGGCCGTGTGCGACCTCTACGTGTACCTGCTGGCCACCGGCACCTTCGACGACCCGAGGATCTTCTGACATGGCGCAAGTCGACCGGCAGCAATGGGACGTGGTCGTGGTCGGCGCGGGCGGCGCCGGGCTGCGGGCCGCCATCGAGGCCCGGGAGCGGGGCGCGCGGACGGCCGTGATCTGCAAGTCCCTCTTCGGCAAGGCCCACACGGTGATGGCGGAGGGCGGCATCGCCGCCTCCATGGGCAACGTCAACGAGGGCGACAACTGGCAGGTCCACTTCCGCGACACCATGCGCGGCGGGAAGTTCCTCAACCAGTGGCGGATGGCCGAGCTGCACGCCAAGGAGGCGCCGGACCGGGTCTGGGAACTGGAGACGTGGGGGGCGCTGTTCGACCGCACCCCCGACGGGAGGATCTCCCAGCGCAACTTCGGCGGGCACGAGTACCCGCGCCTCGCGCACGTCGGCGACCGCACCGGCCTGGAGTTGATCCGCACCCTCCAGCAGAAGATCGTCGCCCTCCAGCAGGAGGACTTCAAGGAGCACGGGGACTACGAGGCCCGGCTCAAGGTCTTCCAGGAGTGCACCGTCACCCGGATCCTGAAGGATCGCGGTCCGAACGGGGACGCCGTCTCGGGGGCCTTCTGCTACGAGCGCGAGTCCGGCCGCTTCTTCGTCCTGGAGGCCCCGGCGGTGGTCCTGGCCACGGGCGGGATCGGCAAGTCCTTCAAGACGACCTCCAACTCCTGGGAGTACACCGGGGACGGGCACGCCCTGGCGCTGCTCGCGGGCGCGCCCCTGCTGAACATGGAGTTCGTGCAGTTCCACCCGACCGGCATGGTCTGGCCGCCCTCGGTCAAGGGCATCCTCGTCACCGAATCGGTGCGCGGCGACGGCGGGGTGCTGCGCAACAGCGAGGGAAAGCGCTTCATGTTCGACTACGTCCCGGACGTCTTCAAGGAGAAGTACGCCGAGTCGGAGGAGGAGGGCGACCGCTGGTACGAGGACCCGGACCACAACCGGCGTCCGCCCGAACTGCTCCCCCGCGACGAGGTGGCCCGGGCGATCAACTCCGAGGTCAAGGCGGGCCGCGGCTCCCCGCACGGCGGGGTGTACCTCGACGTGTCGACCCGGATGCCGGCGGAGCGGATCCGGCGGCGGCTGCCCTCCATGTACCACCAGTTCAAGGAGCTGGCGGACGTGGACATCACCGCCGAGGCGATGGAGGTCGGCCCGACCTGCCATTACGTGATGGGCGGCATCGCGGTCGACTCCGACACCGCTGCGACCGTGGGCGTGCCCGGGCTGTTCGCGGCCGGCGAGGTCGCGGGCGGCATGCACGGCTCGAACCGGCTGGGCGGCAACTCGCTCTCCGACCTGCTGGTGTTCGGCCGGCGGGCCGGGCTGCACGCGGCGGAGCACGCCGCCGCGGCCGGGGCCGTGCGTCCGGCCGCCTCGCAGGAGCAGGTCGACGCGGCGGCGGCGGAGGCGCTGGCCCCCTTCCACGCCGCCGAGGGCGCGGAGAACCCGTACACGCTCCACCAGGAGCTCCAGACGACGATGAACGACCTGGTCGGCATCATCCGCCGGGAAGGCGAGATGGCCGAGGCGCTGGAGAAGCTCGCGGGGCTGCGCGTACGGGCCGCGCGCGCCGGGGTCGAGGGGCACCGGCAGTTCAACCCGGGCTGGCACCTGGCGCTGGACCTGCGCAACATGCTGCTGGTCAGCGAATGCGTGGCCCGCGCGGCCCTGGAACGCACGGAGAGCCGGGGCGGGCACACCCGGGAGGACTGCCCGGCGATGGAGCGGGACTGGCGCGCGGTGAACCTGTTGTGCGTTCCCGCGGAGTCCGGGCCGGACCCCGCGGACCCGGCGGACCCGGCGGCCGACCGGATCGCGCTCGTCCGCACCCGGACCGAACCCATCCGCCCGGACCTGCTCGCGCTGTTCGAGAAGGACGAGCTGGTCAAGTACCTCGCCGAAGAGGAGCTCTACGAGTGACTACCTACGATGCCGCCTTCCGGGTCTGGCGCGGCGACGCCGAGGGCGGCGAACTCCAGGACTTCACCGTCGAGGTGAACGACGGCGAGGTCGTACTGGACATCGTCCACCGGCTCCAGGCGACGCGGACCCCGGACCTGGCGGTGCGCTGGAACTGCAAGGCGGGCAAGTGCGGTTCGTGCAGCGCCGAGGTCAACGGACGACCGCGGCTGCTGTGCATGACGCGGATGTCGGTCTTCGACCGGGACGAGACGGTCACGATCACCCCGCTGCGGGCGTTCCCGGTGGTCCGGGACCTCGTCACGGACGTGTCCTTCAACTACGCGAAGGCTCGGGAGGTGCCGGCCTTCGTACCGCCGGAGGGGGTGCCGGCGGGCGCGTACCGGATGGACCAGGTGGACGTGGAACGCTCGCAGGAGTTCCGCAAGTGCATCGAGTGCTTCCTGTGCCAGGACACCTGTCACGTGGTCCGCGACCACGAGGAGAACAAGGGGGCCTTCGCCGGTCCGCGCTTCCTGATGCGGGTCGCCGAACTCGACATGCACCCGCTGGACGCGGCGGCCGAGGCCGGTCTGGACCGCGGGCGCGCGGCACAGGAGGAGCACGGGCTCGGCTACTGCAACATCACCAAGTGCTGCACGGAGGTCTGCCCGGAGGGCATCAGGATCACCGACAACGCGCTCATCCCGCTGAAGGAGCGGGCCGCGGACCGCAAGTACGACCCGCTGGTGTGGCTGGGGAGCAGGATCCGCAGGCGCGGCGCACCGTAGGGGCGCCGTGACCGGTCGACCCCCTGCCGTTCACTTCGCGGTACACAATGCCCCCTGGGGAAACGTCGTTGACGTGGAGTCAGGGGGCATGCGCGGTGCGGGTGGGGGACGAACTGGCCGGCCGGTACCGGCTGGACGAGCGGCTCGGTCGGGGCGGGATGGGCGAGGTGTGGCGCGGGCACGACCTGAGCCTGGACCGGTCCGTCGCGGTGAAGGTGCTGCTGGAGGCGGCGACGGGCGACGAGGTGGCCTCGCGGTTCCGGCGCGAGGCGACGATCGGGGCACGGCTCCAGCACCCGGGGATCACCGTCGTGCACGACGTGGGCCGGCAGGACGGCCGGCTCTTCATCGTGATGGAGCTGCTGTCCGGCGAGGACCTGGCCACGGTGCTGGCCCGCTCCCCGGGCGGGCTGCCCGTGGCGACGGCCCTGGACCTGGCCGCGCAGACGGCCGAGGCGCTGTCCGCCGCGCACGCGCAGGCCGTGGTGCACCGGGACCTCAAGCCCGGCAACCTGTTCCTGCTGCCCGGCGGCCGGCTCAAGATCTGCGATTTCGGCATCGCGCACTCCTCGGACGCCACGGCGGGCTGGACGGTCACGGGCCGGATGTTCGGCACCCCCGCCTACATGGCGCCCGAGCAGTGGCGGGGCGAGCGGGTCGACGCCCGCTGCGACCTGTACGCGCTGGGGTGCGTGCTGTACGCGCTGCTGAGCGGGGAGCCGCCCTTCGGCTCGGCCGGGAGCCCGTACGCCCTCATGGTGCGGCACATCGAGGAGGCGCCGGCCGCGCTGCCGGTGGCGCCGGGGCCGGCCGCGCTGCTGGCGACGCTGCTGGCGAAGGCCCCGGCCGACCGCC
>NZ_JANFAK020000130.1 GCF_024721315.2 Streptomyces sp. Isolate_45 | reverse complement strand
CGGACCGCCACCGGTTTGATGCCCTTGGCCAGTTCGTTCGCGAAGACGCGCACCTTGGCCGCGGCCGGACCCTCCCGAGGCGGGACGCTGCCCGGCCGGGCGGGCGCGGGTGCGCCGAGCAGGGGCGGAGGGCGCCGCCGGGCGGGGCGGCCGGGTGGGTCGGTCGGCCTCGTACGGTGGCGGTCGGGAGGGGTCCGGGGCGGGGGGTCGACTAAGGTGGCCGGGTGAAGATCGCTCTCATGGACTCGGGAATCGGCCTCCTGGCGGCGGCCGCCGCGACGCGTCGGCTGCGGCCGGACGCCGATCTGGTGCTGTCCTGCGACCCCGACGGGATGCCCTGGGGGCCGCGCACACCCGCCGACCTGACCGAGCGTGCCCGTGCCGTCGCCCGGGCCGCCGCCGCGCACCGTCCGGACGCTCTGATCGTGGCCTGCAACACCGCCTCCGTGCACAGCCTGCCCACCCTGCGGGGCGATCTTGAGCCCGCCATCCCCGTCATCGGCACCGTTCCGGCGATCAAGCCCGCCGCGGCCGCCGGGGGGCGCGTCGCCATCTGGGCCACCCCCGCCACCACCGGCAGCTCCTACCAGCGCGGCCTGATCCGTGACTTCGCCGCGGGCGCGAAGGTGACCGAGGTGCCCTGTCCGGGTCTCGCCGACGCAGTCGAAGCGGCCGACGAGGCCGCCGTCGTACGGGCCGTCGCCGCGGCCGCCGCGCTGACCCCGCCCGACGTCACCGACGTCGTCCTCGGCTGCACCCACTACGAGCTCGTCGAGGATCTGATCCGGGCCGCCGTCGACGCCCGCACCGGCGGCGCCCCCTTCGCCTTCCACGGATCCGCCGAGGCCGTCGCCCTCCAGGCGCTGCGCCGCGTGGGCGTCGAACCCCGCCCCGGGCTGCCGCGTACCGGTGGGCTGAGCGTCCTGCTCAGCGGGCGTCCCGGCGAGCTCCCGCGCGCCGCGTTCGGCTACGCCGAGGGCCGGCTGCTCGCCGAGTCGGCGCGGAACGCGTCCGTCGGAGGATGACCCCGGACGGGGGCGTCCCCTCCGGCGGCCCGCCCCGGTCCGCGCACCCGCGCGGCGAGAGGTGAGACCGGCCGACCCGACCCGTCCGGCCAACTCCCCTCCCGCCGAGCGCCGTTCCGTCAATGCCCGTTCCGTCAACGCCCGTTCCGCGGCGCGGGGTGCGCTCGCATACTGAAGCCGTGACTGCCTACGCCAAGCACGTGCCGAGCGGGGTGATACCCGCAACCGGCGTATGTACATGGGGAGTTCCGGCCTCCGAGAGCTGGCTCAAGGAGCGGGTGCCGCTCTTCTTCGCGCCGGGTGGCGGGAGTTGGGTGCTCGCCGTCCTCGTCGTCGTTTCCTTCCTGCCGATCGCCTGGACCGGGGCGCCGGAAGGGGCGGTCGGAACGGCCTGGCGGGCCTACCCGATGACCCTCCTGCTGGTGGCCCTGCCCATCTGGTTCCGGTACCTGCCGGGCGCGGCCGCCGTGTCGGCCGCTCTGATCGCCCTGGAGTCGGGCGCGGCCCTCGTCGTACGGGGGACCGGCGCCGCGCGCACCCGGGTCGGTCTCGGCCTCGTCTGCCTCGCCGCGCTGTGGGCGCTGGTCGGGGCGCTGTTGCGACTGAGGGCCCGCCGTAGGCAGGCGGAACGGGCCCTGGCGGCGGCCGGGCCGGCCCGCTTCCCCGTGCCCGGGCCACTGCCCGACGGGCACGGCCGGCGCGGCATCCCGGCGATCCTGTTAGGCGTGTTCCTCTGCCTCGCGGGCGGGGCGGTCCTACTCGACGGACTCGTACGGGACTTCGGCACCCACGGCGAGGCCGTCCCGTACGACGCGGTGGGTCGGCAGTGGACCGCCGCGCCGCTGCTGGTGCTCGGCAGCACCCTCCTCGGCCGCGGCGGGAGCGCCGACCGGGCCGCGCGGCGGTTGCGCGACGTCGGCCTGCCGGCCATGGTCGTCGGCGTACGGATCTCCCGGTCGGGGCACCACTGGCTGTACCCGGACGCCGACGAAACCGCCGGGCGGCCCCTGATCGCCTTCCGGGCACGTGGCGTCGACACCCGGGCCGAGGTGCGGATGCTCGCCGGAGGGCCGACGGCGGGAACCCGGCGCGCGCTGCACGACGTCGACGCCCACGGTGAGCCCTTCGAGGCGGTGTTGTACGGGGTGCCCCGCGAGGGCTCCGAGGTCGTACTGGAGTACGCGGTCCACGACGGCCGCGGGTCCCGGATCAGCTCCTGGTTGACCGCGGCCGTGCTGCTTCCGCGCCGCCGGCACGGCCTCGACCGGTGGATCCCCGCAGGTGTGTCGCACCGGGAGAACACGGAACGGATGCGGGCCCGCGCGGAAGAACGCCGCCGGGAGCAGGCACGGCTGCGCACGGAGAAGGAGAAGGCCGGCCGGGACCGGCGTACCAACGAGACCGCGGGCGGCTGCGGCGGGACCGGCTGCGGTGGTGACGGCGGCTGCGGAGGGTGCGGCTGCGGCTGACCGGGACCGCCCGCGCGAAGGCCTCCTCGGTCCGTACGCCGGCACAGGCGCCCGCGCGAAGCCCCCCCTTGGTCCCTCCCCTGGCCGGTGGCCGCGCGTACGAAGTCCCCCCGCGCCGCCCCCCGGCCGGTGGTTTTCACTCCATGCCCGCTCAGCCGATCGTCGCGAGGCGTCCGGCCAGGGCGCGCAGGGCCGCCGCGTCCAGGACCCGGTCACCGAAGCCCGGCAGCGGTACGTGGAGCGGGTCCGTCCATTCGGCCGGGATCGCCGTCCCCCCGTAAACCGCGCCGGCCAGGATCCCGGTGACGGCGGCGACGGTGTCGGTGTCCCCGCCCAGGTCCACCGCGGCCCGAACGGCTTCGGCGAAGCCGGTGGTGGTCCGCAGGGCCCACACCGCCGATCCGAGGCAGGGCCATACCGCTCCGTTGAACTCGGTGGCGAGGCCCGGGTGCCAGGCGGGGTCGAGCACGCGGGCGTACCGCTCGCGGTGGTCCGCGTGCACCGCGTCGAGGACGCCGGGCAGCGCGGCCGTCGGGTCGGCCCCGTCCAGGGCGACGCGCACGAGCTCGTGCAGTACGGCGGTGCCCTCCCAGGCGGCCCGGTCGCCGTGGGTGAGGGCCGCGATCCGCCGGGCGGCGTCCATGGTGGCCTCCCGTCCGGCGGCGGCGAAGTACACGGCCGAGGTGGAGGCCCGCATCAGGGAACCGTTGCCCGCCGCACGCGCGTTGATCTGGAAGTGCAGGGCGGCGGCCAGGTCCCAGGCTTCGCCGTTGGTCAGCACGTCCTCGGTCTGCAGACCGATGTCCTTGGGACGGCCGGCGGCCCACCGCTGGAACCGGGCGAAGACGTCGGGCAGGTCGAGGCCGCCGCGCTCCAGCAGGGATTCGCCGACCAGGACCGCCATCTGCGTGTCGTCGGTCGCCTCGCCCGGATCCCAGCCGCCACCGCCGCGCATCTCCTGTCCCCGTGCGGTCAATTGGCCCGCCGGGCCGAACTCGTAGGGCGCGCCGAGGGCGTCGCCCGCCGCCGAACCGAGTACGGCGCCCACGGCGCGGTCGAGTCGGGTGGTCACGGGGTCTCCTCGGGGCACACGGTGTTCAGCAGGCGGCGCGCGAAGGCGTCCGGGTCGTCGAGGCCGGCCGCCGCCAGGGTCGCGGGGGCGCCGGCCAGCAGGTGCGGGATCGCGCCGTGCAGCGCGAGCGTCAGGGTGCGGGCCCCGTCGGATCCGGCGGGCAGCCCCGCCGCCTCCAACAGGTGCCGGTGGGCCGCGAAATCACCCGCGCCGATCGGGTCGATCAGCGCGGCCAGCCAAGGTCGCCGGGCCGCCTCGCCCTGGAGTTCCAGGTAGGCGAGCATCCGGGTCCGGCCGGGTCCGGCGACGTCGCGCAGCAGTCCCGCCAGGAACGCGGCCGGCCCCGGCCGGGCGGACGGTTCCGGTACGACCCCGGCTTCCGCTTCCGCACCGGACCCTGGCCGCGCCCCCGAGCCGGCCTCCGCCTTCGACCCGGCTCCCGATCCGGCGAGCGCCGAGGCAACGGCCAGGTACTGCTCCAGGCAGCGCTCCGCGACGGCGCGGAGCAGGGCGTCGCGGGTCGGGAAATAGTTCTTGGTCGTGCCCGGCGGCACGTCGGCGGCGGCGTCGACGGCGCGGTGCGTCAGCCCGCGCCCGCCCGCTCCGCCCAGTACGGCCACGGCGGCGTCGCGCAGCTTGTCCCTCCGGTCCTGATTCACGTCGGCAGGATAACCACGTTCGTGGTACCACGGATGAGGTACCACGAACGTGGTACCGCGTTCGTGGGGCTTCCGGTCGGGCGCCCCGTGCGATCCGGGTGCGGAACCCCCGGCCGGTGGACCGGACGACCGGAGGACGGGAGGACGGGAGGACGGGCATGAGGAGCACGCGGCGCGGCGACGGGGCCCCCGGAACGGCCCCCGACGCCGACCTCGCCGTCGGCGCCGACGGCATCCGCACTACCGTCCGCACCGTCCGCCGACCGGCCTGCGGGACGCCCTGGTCCGCCTGCTCCCCGGCCGAGGCCGGGTTTCCGGGGTGTACGGACGGGCAGACGCACCACGCACCCCCCGGGCACGAGAGGACCACGGGTCCGTCGACCGACTGGGCGAGAGGCGGTGGCGTACATGCGGAACGTGAGTACGCTGCTACACATGACGGGTCACCCCCCGGGGCCGCTCTGGACGGGCCGAGCCTCCAACCGTGTGCAGTGGGTCCTCGCCGCCGCCGGAGCCGCGTGCCTGGCGCTCGGGATCGAGCTCGCCGTCGACGGCTCCTGGACCGCCGGGATCGTCCCGCTGCTCATGTCCGTGGTCGGCTGCCTCGCCGCGGGGCTGTTGATCCTCTACGGCACCCTGGCGTTCGTGCACGTCGCCGTCACCATCGACTCCCAGGTCCTGGAGGTCCGCTGCGGCCACGTGGGGCTCCCGCGCCGCACGATCCCGCTCTCCGAGGTCACCTCCGCCGAGTTCGTACCCCGCATCACCCCGCAACAGTGGGGCGGCTGGGGCTACCGCTGGCGTCCGGAGCAGGGGACCGCCATCATCGTCCGGCGCGGCGAGGGCGTGGAACTGCGGCTCGGGGACGGCAAGCTGTTCACGGTCACCGTCGACGACGCCGAGAACGCCGTCCGCGTCATCCGCGCCCACCTGCGCGCCCTGGCCGGCTGACGCCGCCGCCGTGGACGCGGGGGGCGTCGGCATCGCCCGTCAGGGGGCCCCGCCCCGGGCCTTACCCGCCTTTGGCATGCGGGGACGTACACTCCGCCAGATGAGCAGCAGTGTCACCCGCGACGCCGGGAACGACCCCTCCCCGTCGCCCCCCGCATCACCCGGAGCAGCATCCGACGCGCACACCGACGGAACCGGCGCACCCGGAACCGGCGCGCTGCCGCGCAGGGCCGCACGGCTGGCGCGGCCCGTACTCGCCGCCCTCGCCGGAGTGCTGCTCTACCTCAGCTTCCCGCCCCGACCCCTGTGGTGGCTGGCACCCCTGGCCCTCGCCCTGCTGGCCGGGTGCCTGCGCGGCCGCCGGGCCCGGGCCGGGTTCGGACTCGGATTCCTCTTCGGGCTGGGCTACCTGCTGCCGCTCCTCGTCTGGACCAGCGAGGGCGTCGGCCCGGTGCCGTGGCTCGCCCTCGTCACCCTGGAAGCCCTCTTCATCGGGCTCGGCGGCCTCGGCATCGCCCTCGTGAGCAAGCTGCCGGGGTGGCCGCTGTGGGCCGCCGCCGTCTGGGTCGCGGACGAGGCCCTGCGGGCCCGCGCCCCCTTCGGTGGTTTCCCCTGGGGCAAGCTCGCCTTCGGGCAGGCCGACGGGATCTTCGTCCCGCTCGCGGCCCTCGGCGGGACCCCGCTGCTCTCCTTCGGCGTCGCGCTGTGCGGCTTCGGCCTCTACGAGGTCCTGCGCACCACCCGCGAACACCCCCGGCAGACCACCGCCGCGCTCGCCGCGCTGGCCGTCGCCGCGCCCATCGGCGCGGCCCTCGTCGCCCGCCCCCTGGTCTCCGACGCGGCCGAGGACGGAACCGCGGTGGCGGCCGTCATCCAGGGCAACGTCCCGCGCCTCGGCTTCGACTTCAACGCCCAGCGCCGCCAGGTCCTGGACAATCACGCGAACCGTACGATCCAGCTCGCCGAGGACGTCAAGGCCGGTCGGGCCCCCAAGCCCGACTTCGTCCTGTGGCCGGAGAACTCCTCCGACATCGACCCCTACACCCAACCCGACGCCTACGCGGTCATCGACCACGCGGTGAAGGCCATCGGGGTGCCCGTCGCGATCGGTTCCGTACTGGCCCCCGACACGGGCCCGCTGCGCAACACGATGATCCTGTGGGACCCGGTCAAGGGCCCCGTGGACACCTACGACAAGCGCAAGATCCAGCCGTTCGGCGAGCGCATCCCCATGCGGTCCTTCGTCCGCCTCTTCAGCGCCGACGTGGACCGCGTCCGCCGGGACTTCGGCCCCGGCAAGGAGCCCGGGGTGTTCGACATGAACGGCAGCGGGGTCGGCATGGTCACCTGCTACGAGGCCGCCTTCGACGACGCCGTGCGCTCCACCGTCCGGGCCGGCGCCCAGGTCATCGCCGTGCCCAGCAACAACGCCACCTTCGGCCGGAGCCAGATGACCTACCAGCAGCTCGCCATGGACCAGATCCGGGCGGTCGAGCACAGCCGGACGGTACTGGTGCCCGTCACCAGCGGTGTCAGCGCCGTCATCCGGCCCGACGGAACGATCAGCGAGCGGACGAAGCTGTTCACCGCCGACGCGCTGGTCGCCGAGATCCCGCTGCGCTCCACGGAGACCCCCGCCACCCGGTTCGGCCCGCTGCCCGAGTACGCGCTGCTCCTGATCGCCGCCGGCGGGCTCGCCACGGTCCTGGCCCGCCGGATCCGCGCCGGGAGGGCCGCATGAGCACACCCGAGTTCATCAGGGCGATCCGGGCCGGCGCCGGGCAGCAACTGCTCCTGCTGCCCGGGGTCACGGCCGTGGTCGTCGACGACGCGGGCCGGGTCCTGCTCGGCCGCCGCGCCGACACCGGGCGCTGGTCGGTGATCGGCGGGATCGCCGAACCCGGTGAGCAGCCCGCGACGACGGCCGTCCGCGAGGTGTACGAGGAGACGGCCGTGCGGTGCGTCCCCGAGCGGGTCGTCCTCGTCGAGATGCTGGCGCCGATCGTCTACCCCAACGGGGACGTCTGCCAGTTCCAGGACATCACCTTCCGCTGCCGCCCGACCGGGGGCGAGGCCCGCGCCCACGACGGGGAACTGCTGGAGGTCGCCTGGTTCGGGACGACGGAGCTGCCGCCGCTGGAGCGGTTCGCCCTGGAACGCGTCCGGCGCGCCCTCCTCGACGAACCGACCTGGTTCTCACCGGCGCAGGCCGATGACGCGGACGGGAGCCCCCGATGACCCTCACCGCGGCCGTTACCGCCTGACCTCACCCGGAGGCGGGCGCGGCCAGGGCGAAGGCTCCCGGGGCGGACGCCTCCCGGTACAGCGCCCGGGCCCGCTCGCCCATCACCGCGCTGTACGAGACCTCCGGGACCGTGCCGCCGCCCTCGTACCCGCCGAGCACGCCGGCCAGCTCCCCGGCCACGAGCCAGGGACTGCCGCTGGTGCCGCCGCTGAGGTCGGGGCAGTCGATGCGGCGCTGCGTCGACGAGAACAGTTCCGTGGCGTTGGTGCAGCTCAGCGGGGTTTCGCGGGTGCTGGGGTAGCCGACGACCGTGACGGGGACCGTTCCCGGCTGTTGCCCTGCCACGGGGAAGCCACCGACCACGTCCTCGATCCGGGCGTCGTCCAGCGGGGCGAGCGTCGCGAAGGCGATGTCGGCGTCCGGATCCTCCTCGTCCCGCCAGCCGGGGGCCACGAACACGTCGGTCAGCCGCCACACCCCGTACGGGGCCTCGCCGTCCCGGTAGCCCGGTGCGAAGACGGTGGTGTCGGGTCGGTCCAGGCAGTGCGCGGCCGTCGCGATCACGTCGTGGCCCTCGCTGCGCACCACGGCGGCGGTGCAGAAGTGGCCGCCGTCCAGCCCGCCCGCGAACAGCGCGCCCACCCGGTCCGCCGCCGTGCCGGGGCGTGCCCCGACGGTGACGCCCAGGGGTGGCACGGACGCGGGGTCGGGGACGTCGACGCCCAGCAGGGCCGCCATCGCGCTCAGGGCGAGCAGGATCCGGGAGGCGCGCCGGGCACGGGGGCGGCCGGCCTGTCGGGGGAGGATGCCGTGGATCATCTTCCGAGCCTCCCCGCCGAAACCATGTGCGGAGCCCGAAATTCCATATGAATCAGCTGTGAATCCGGGAGCGGGGCCGTGGCCGCCCCACGGACGCCCCCGACGGGGGTCGCACAGGCGGGACCCGGCCCGCTGGGCGAGACTGGCAGAGGTGCTGTCCAGGGGGGCCGAGGCCTTCAGGAGGTCCCGTCATGACCACACGGCGCACACCCGTGATCTTCATCCACGGCCTGTGGCTGCACTCGACGAGCTGGCAGGGCTGGGCCGACAGCTTCCACGACGCCGGGTACGAGCCCTTGATGCCGGAGTGGCCGGGGGTGCCCGACACCGTCAACGGGGCCCGCCGGCTGCCCGAAGCCCAGGCCGGCGTGGGGCTGGCCGATATAGCGGAGGCGTACACCCGGGTGATCCGTACGCTGCCCGCGCAGCCGGTACTGGTCGGGCACTCCGTCGGCGGTTTCATCGCGCAGCACCTGCTCGGCGAGGGCCTCGCTTCCGCGGCCGTGGCCATCTCCCCGGGCCAGATCAAGGGGGTGAAGGCGCTCGCCCCGGCCCAGGCCAAGTCGGCGTTCGCCTTCCTGCGCGACCCCGGCAACATCCACCGGGCGGTCTCGCTCAACCGGGAGCAGTTCCGTTACGCCTTCGCGAACGCCGTCTCCGCACCGGACGCGGAGGCGCTCTTCGACGCGTGGACCATCCCGAGCCCCGCCCGACCGCTGTTCCAGCTCGCCCTCGGCAACTTCACCCCGCACTCCGCGGCCCGGGTGAACACCGACAACGCCTCGCGCGGTCCGCTGCTCCTGATGTCGGGCAAGCACGACCACACCGTGCCCGACGTGCTGACCCGGTCCACGTACAAGCAGTACCGGCACTCCCCGGCCGTCACCGAGTACCAGTGCTTCGAGGACCGGGGTCACTCCCTGACGGTCGACCGCGGCTGGCCCGACCTGGCAGCCTCCTCCCTGAGCTGGCTCGGCACCCACGCCCGCCCCATGGCGGGCGCCCGCTGAACCGGCCCCGCCGCGCTCAGGTACGGCGTTCGTGGAGCGCGCTCAGGTACGGCGTTCGTAGAGGGTGACGCGGCGGCCCCGGACCTGGTGGTCCTCGACCACCGTGAAGTACTCGCGCAGGACCGCCGTCTTCGTCCTGTCGCGCTCGGCGCCCGGCGGTCGGGCGACCGGAGCCGCGTCCGTGACCAGCAGGACGCGACGGCGCTCCAGCAGGGCCGCGCGGATGCGGGACGGGTCGGCCTCCTCGCCCTTCAGGGTGGCGGAGGCCGCCGGGCTCTCGGCCAGGGCCACGTCCGTCAGGTCCCGGAAGGCGCCGGGGGAGACGAGGGCGGTGTCGCGCCGGGCGGCCGGCACGAAGAGCACCGCGTCCCCGGCACGTCCCAGCCGGCCCACCTCCCCGGCCGCGGCCAGCACGTCGTCGATCCGGCTGGCCGGGGCCCGCTTGCCGAGTTCCACGGGCAGCAGGGCCAGCACCGCCACCCCCGCCACCGCCGGGACGAGCACGGTCGAGGCCCTCGGGAGACGGGGCGCCAGGGCCCGGGCGCCCGCGCCCAGCGAGGCACCGATCAGCAGGGCCAGACCCAACATGCCGAACAGTATGTAGCGGTCCAGGAACAGGGGCTGCACCAACGACAGCCCGATCAGGGCGAGCTGCGGCGCCGCCAGCAGCGGCAGCCCCACGGCGGCGACCGAGAGCCGGCCGCGGGCCGGCCGGTCGGTCCACGCCCCGAACGCCCCGACGGCCAGCAGGATGCCCGGCCCGATCAACATGTGCCAGGTCAGCGGGGGTATCCAGGACACCTGGTCGGACTGGCCCCGGCTGAACAGGATCAGCGGCAGGGCCCCCGCAACCGCGCACGCCCCGGCCGCCGCCCACCGCAGCCACACCCCGCGCCCGGCCCGCACCCACCACAGGGTCAGCGCGTGCGCGGGCAGCGCCAGGAGCGACAGCCAGTTCAGCAGCGCGCAGACCAGCACGAGGAGCCCGTACGCCGTCCAGCGCGGCCACGTCCGCCGCCCGGGCCGCCCCGACCCGTCGCCGACGAGGGACACGAGGAGCAGCGTCGACAGCCCGGACCCGGCGGCGACCAGCGCGTAGGGCCGGCCCTCCTGGAGGTGGAACTGCACGGCGGGCAGCAGCCCGAGGGCCAGTCCGGCACCCAGGCCGGTCGCGGGCCCGGACAACCGGTTCCCGATCAGGGCCACGCACGCGGCGGCCACCGCCACCGCGAGCACGGACGGCAGCCGCAGCGTCGTCGTACCGGCGCCGAACACCTCGAAGAGGCCGTGCATGAACAGGTAGTACAGGCCGTGCACCGCGTCCACGTTGCCGAGCATCGCCCATATCTCGCCCGTCGACCGTCCGGCGACCTGCCAGGTCGCCGCCTCGTCCCGCCACACGCTGTCCTGCCGCGAGAGCCCCCACAGACCGAGCGCCAGGGTCCACAGGACCGGCAGCAGCCACACGAGGAACGGACGGCTGCGGGCCGGCGCGGCGCCGGGTATGTGGGATGTCATGAAGGCGTGCTGATCCTCGGTACGGGTCGTCGGTGGAAGACACCAGTCTATGGACGACACGGACGGTTTCCCGACACGGTGTTGTGCATGACGGAGCGTGAGTACCGGCGCCCCCCGCCCCTAGCCTCGCCGCAGGAGTACGAACGAGGGGCGGTACCCGGTGAACTGGCTCATCCACGACTACCGCGAGAGCGATCTCGCCGCGGTGGTCCACCTGATCGACACCACGGCCGAACTCGGCCAGGAGTCCGTCTTCTCCCTGGCCGAGTGCATCAGCGCCCTCACCGACCGGCAGCCCTGTGTGGTCGCCGTCCACCAGGGCGTCCCGATCGGCGCCGCGCTCGCCTGCGTGACCGGGGAACGGGCCTGGGTCATGCGCATCGCGATCGCCGCGGGCTGGCGCGGCCGGGGACTGGCCAGCGCCCTGCTCGTCGAGCTCGAACGCAGGCTGATAGCCGCCCGCGTCGGCCGCATCGCGTACGTCCTGCCGGAGGAGGACATGCTCGGCGAGGGCCTCCTCAACGCCGGCTACACCCGGCAGCCCGCCGTCGCCTACTTCGAGAAGACCGAGCCGCTGCACGGCCCGGCAGCGAGCCTCCTCGACGACCTCGGCGGCCGCTTCCTCCCGAGCGACCTGTGGGACAAGGTCGCCGGGATGGAGAAGGAGAAGGACCTCATCGAACGGCGCGTGGTGCTGCCGCTCGCCGAACCCGAACGGGCCGCCTCGCACGGGGTGCGCCCGCCGCGCGCCATCACCCTCTTCGGCCCGCCCGGAACCGGCAAGACCACCTTCGCGCGGGCCATCGCCTCCCGGCTCGGCTGGCCGTTCGTGGAACTGCTGCCCTCCCGTCTCGCCGACGAGGGGAACCTCGCGGCGGCGCTGCGCGACGCCTTCGCCCGGATCGCCGAACTGGAGCGGGTGCTCGTCTTCATCGACGAGGTCGAGGAGATCGCGCCGGTACGCACCGAGCCCGCCCAGCCGGGCGGGATCCACGGCGTCACGAACGAGCTGCTCAAGCTGATACCCGGCTTCCGGGAGGGCGACGAACGGCTGCTGGTCTGCGCGACCAACTCGGTCCGCTCGCTCGACCCGGCGTTCCTGCGGCCCGGCCGCTTCGACTACCTGATCCCGATCGGCACCCCGGACGCCGGGGCGCGCGCCGCGATCTGGTCCCGGTACACGGCCGGCCGCGCCGACGTCGACGTGGCGGCGCTCGTGGCGGCGACCGAGCTGTTCACCCCGGCCGACATCGAGCACGCGGCGCGGATCGCGGCCCAGGTGTCGTTCGAGCGGGACCTGGAGGCGGTGGGCGCGCGGGGCGCGGTGGCCGCCCAGCTCGGCGCGGCCACGCAGGACTACCTGGCGGCGGTCGCGCAGTGCCGGCCGACGGTGACGCCGGCGATGACGGGCGAGTTCGAGGCGGACATCACCGCCCACGCCCGGTTCTGAACTCCGTCTCCCCGGTTGCGGCGGGGGACGGGAACGAAGCGGCCCGCAGCCACTCCCCAAAGCGGCTGCGGGCCTCCCCGCGCGGACTTGGCATCCGAGCGGGACGGCCACGTTCCGGTTGGGGTGTCGCCGGCTGGAACGTGGCACGCGGCGGTGCCTGAGGGCGTCCTGCACGCCCTCGTCAACACCTCCGAGTCAACCGGCTCAGGGGGTTGCGGCGCTTCGGCCGGACGGCCACGCCCGGCCGGCCGGAAGGACGGCTCCGAGCCACGGACCCGGGGCCGTCCCTTCCGGCCGGCCGGAAGCGGGGGTTACGGTCGGGCCATGGCCTTCGTCGTCTTCATGACCCTGCCCGGGCTCGCGATCGTGCTCACCGTGATGGCCTTCCTCGACCTGGCGCTCGTCCGCGCCGGTCGGGCCGGGCTGCTGCCCTGGCGTCGGGGCGGCCGGCAGGGTCAGATCTCCTCCACCGGCTTCGAGCAGCTCCACGCGAGCTTTTCCCCGGGCAAGCAGAACGAGCTGGAGGAACGCCGGAGCGCCCTCGTCATGCGCGACGACGAGGAGGACGGCGCCCCGCCGCGCTCCCGCGTGGACCTCGACGGCGGCCGCGCCGTGATCAGGATGCCCGTACGGTCGCCCGCCGGGCCCGCCGTCACGGGCGGCAGCGGTAGGTGAACTCCACCGACGCGGTGCGCTTCACGGGCTCGATCAGCTGGAGTTCGGCCTTCGCCGGATGGCTTCCCGTGCCGTGGAACGTCCACAGCAGGTGCAGCGTCGCCTGCTCGCGGCCGCCGGGCACCCGCTCCGTGAGTTCCTGGGACCGGGTCCCGTCACTGCGGACCCAGCGGTAGACGAGGGTGCCGGGCCGGCCGTTCGTCGAGACGAAGGCGACCACGTCGGCGGCGGCGTCGCAGCCGGGCCCCTGCGGGTCGGTACTGACCCTGACGTCCCGCACCTCGACGGACGGCCCGAACCGCTGCCAGCCCAGGTAGCCGAGGACGAGCGCCAGGACCACGACGGCGAGGGTGTACCGCCGCCAGCCGCCACCCCCGCGCGCGGGCACGACGGCCGGCGCCGCGACCAGCGGGAACGGGGCCGGCATGGCCGCCGTCACCCCCGGCCCGAACCGCAGTACGGAACCCTCGACCCGGTCGGGGGCGGCGTCCGCGGGCGGCGGGGGACCGGTGAACCAGTGGCTGCCGAGGACCGTGGCGCTGTACTCCTCGTCATCGGCGTGCGGTGCGCGGGGCTCGTTCATCGCGGCGGCTCCGGCTGCTGGCAGCGGCGGAGCAGCTGCGAGTCGGACGCCGAGGAGTTCCCGGCGGCGGGCTTGGTGGTGACCCGCACGCCGCCGTAGCAGCCGTTGCCACGGCTGAAGGTGTGGGACCGGACCACCGAGGCCGGGGAACCGGCCTGTACGACGAACGTCTCGCTGCCGTCGGCCGTGCTGAGGGCGCCCGGCGCGTTGCCGAGGAACCACTCCACCACCACGGTGACCGTGCCGGTGCCCTGCGTCGCGACCGACACCGTGGCGTCGCCGCGGTAGATGCCGGGGTTCAGCGACACGTCGAGCTTCGTCACCCGCAGGGTCGGGGTGGGGCTCGGCGTAGGTGTCGGCGACCGGGTCACCGTCGGCGTGGGGCTCACCGAACGGCTCGGACTCGGCGAGTGCGGGGCCGAGTACGAGGGTGACGGCGTCGTGGACGTGGAAGGCGACGGCGACGGCGAGGCCGACGGGGACGCGCTCGGGGACGTCGAAGGGATCGGGCCCGCGGACACCGTGGCCGACGGGGCCGGGTGCGGGGAGGCGCCGCCCGGCGGGGACGGGCTCGTGGTGGCGAAGTCGCTGAGCGCGGACGCCCCCGGCGGCGTGCCGCCGATCGCGTCGGTCGTGAGGACCAGCAGGGCGCCCAGCACCAACGCCAGCCCCGTCGCCAGCCAGCCGCCGCGCCCAGGAGCCCAGACCGACGGGCCGCCGACCGAGGTGGTGGCCACCGCGGTGGTACCCGCCGCCGCGGCCCCCGCCGACGGGAACAGCAGCGGCAACAGGGCGGCCAACGCCGCCAGCTTGCGCTGCCCGCGCTCCTCCCACCGCGGCCCGTACGCGGCCAGCGCGACTTCCTCCAACTCGGCGACGAAGGCCTCGGCGTTCTCCGGACGCTGCTCCGGCAGCTTGGCCAGCCCCCGCCGGATCAGCGGGCGCACCGGCTCCGGGGCCTCGGTCTCCGGCACCGGCGCCTCGATGTGCTGGACGGCGAGCTCCGCGAAGTTCTCCCCGTCGTACGGCTTGCGCCCCGTCAGGCACTCGAAGAAGGTCGCCGTCGCCGCGTACACGTCCGCCGTCGGCGAGGCGGGCCGCCCCTGCCACTGCTCGGGAGCCATGTAGGCGGGCGTTCCCGCGACCCCGGGCGTCGTACCGCGCCCCGCCGCGATCCCGAAGTCCACGAGCTTGGAGGAGCCGTCCGCGGACACCAGCACGTTCTCCGGCTTGTAGTCGCGGTGCACGACCCCGGCCCGGTGCGCGGCGGCCAACCCCAGCAGGGAGCCCTTCAGCACCACCAGCGCGGCCTCCGGCTCGGAACGCCCGGATTGCTTCAGCAGCGCGCGCAGGGAGATCCCGTCGACCAGTTCCATCACGATCGCGGCGCCGCCCGGCGCCTCGACGTACTCGTACAGGCCCACCACGTACGGGGAGCCGAGGCCCCCGAGGAGCCGCGCCTCCGCCCGGAACTCCCGGACGAAGGCGGGGTCCTCGCGCAGCCGGTCACTCAGGTACTTCACGGCGACCGCGGTGCCCGTTCCGTCGTGGACGGCGAGCACCACCCGCCCGCTGCCGCCCGCCCCGAGCTCCCGTACCTCGCTGTATCCCGGTACCGTCCACTCACCGCTCATCGTCGCCCCCCGTCCGTGGCATCGCCGCATCCCGCACCCGTCGTACCCGACCGGCCACCACCAGGGACACGTTTCCGCCACGGCTGGTTCCCAACCGGGAGGGGCGTCTCGGAGCGGTGTGCGGTCAGGCCGCGGCCGCGAGCGCGCCGATCATGGCGTGCAACCGGTCGGCCGCGGCCCGGCCGAAGGACGGGTCGTTGATGTGGGTGTCGTAATCGTGGATCCGGGCCGCGCTGCCCCGCAATCCTTCGCGCAGCGCCGAGAACAGGGCCCGGTCCGCGCCGGGGTCATGGTAGGGCCCGCCGGGCGCGCCGAGCGTCGACAGTCCGCGCAGTGGGACGCAGACCTCCGTCGGCCCCGTCGAGCCCCGCAGTTTGGCGGCGACCCGACGGCCGAGCTCCGTGCACTCGGACTCGGTCGTCCGGATCACCGTGATCGAGGGGTTGTGGACGCGGACCCGGCGGTAGCGGGCCCGTTCCGGCAGGCTCTCCAGCGGCCCGAACTTCACCATGTCCAGCGCCCCCAGGCTCACCACCTGCGGGATCCCCGCCCGCCCGGCCGCGGTGAGCCGGTCGGGTCCTGCGGTCAGGATGCCGCCGCACAGGTCGTCGGCGAGCTCGCTGAGGGTGAGGTCCAGCACGCCGGCGAACACCCCCTGCCCGGCCAGGGTCTCCAGGGTGCGGCCACCGGAGCCGCTGACGTGGAAGACCAGCACCTCGTAGCCCAGCTCGGTCAGCCGCTCCCGGGCCGCGTCCACCCCGATCGTGGTCACGCCCGCCATGCTGGCCGCGATCAGCGGACGGGGTCCCGAGCCGAGCCCGGCCGGACGGTCGCGGTCTCGGGCGGCGCGCGCGTAACCCCTGGCCATCCCGGCGACGGCCTCCACGGCGTTGGCCAGTACCGGGGCGGAGATGCTGTTGATCCCCGCGATGTCCACCACGCTGTACATCATCGTGAGGTCCGAGGAGCCGACGTACGGGGCCACGTCCCCGGACGCCATCGACGAGACCATCACCTTCGGCACGCCCAGCGGCAGGGCCCGCATCGCGCGGCTCGCGATGGAGGTGCCGCCGCTGCCCCCGATCGCGAGCACCCCGTGCAGCCGGCCCTCGGCGTGCAGGCGCAACAGGGTCGCCTCGGCCCCCTTCGCCATCGTGGTCACGGCCGCGCCCCGGTCGGCGGCTGCGCGCAGTTCCGACAGTTCCGTTCCCGCCGCCCGGGCCACCGCTTCGCGCGGCACGTCCGCGGGCACCTTCGGTTTTCCCATGATCCCGGTGTCGACCAGGATCACTTCGACGCCGGCGCGCGACAGCCTCTCGCGCAGCCAGCCGTACTCGACACCCTTGGTGTCCAAGGTTCCCACCAGCACGACGTTCGTCATATGTGCAATGTCCATGCAGGTGGGGTTTGTTGGCAAGTAAAGGTCGGGTCAACCCTTCAGGAACCCCAACAGGCGCTCCAGGAACGGGATTTGAGAGGTCATCAGCTTATTTCTGGCCATTGGGGGAGCGAACCAGGCCACCCGGTCCAGTTCGGGGAACTCCTCCTCGCGGCCCGAGTGCGGCGGCCACTCCATCGTGAAGGTCCCGGGCACCATCAGCGCGGGGTCGAGGTCGGCCTCCACGGCCCAGATGGTCACGAGCTTCCCGCTCGTCAGCCGTACGTCACCCAGGGGCAGGTATTCGCCCTCCGGCGGCGGCAGCCCGATCTCCTCGGTGAACTCCCGCCGGGCCGCGTCCCGCGGGCTCTCCTCCGGGCCGTACTCGCCCTTCGGGATGGCCCAGCCCCCGGCGTCCCGCCCCGACCACAGGGGACCGCCCATGTGCCCCAGCAGCACCTCGACCCCCGAGCCGGGATCCTCCGCGACCCCGTCGGCGGTCCGCCGGAAGAGGAGCAGCCCGGCACTGCGCTTGTACCTGTTCGGTCCCGTCATGGACCCATGTATGCCCCGCCCCGGCCACGCTCAGTGGTCGGGGCGGGGTGAAGGTCAGTGCGGGTGCGGGCCCTGCCGGTGCACCGGGCCGTGGGCGTCGGCGCAGTGTCCGTCGCCCGGTTGTCCGTCGCCCGCCCGGCCGACCGAGAGCAGCGCGTCCTGCACGTGGTCCACCTGGAGGGTGGTGTGGGTGATCCCGTACTCCTTCTCCAGCAGCGCCTCAAGGTCGCGGCGCACGGCGTGGCAGTCGCCCGCCGGCTCCACCAGCACGTGCGCGGACAGCGCCGCCTGCCCCGAGGTGATCGTCCAGATGTGCAGGTCGTGGACCTCCGTCACCGGCGGCTGCCCGGCGAGGCGGTCACCCACCGCGTCCGGGTCCAGATGGGCCGGCGCCGCCTCCAGGAAGATCCGCCCCGACTCCCGGACCAGCCCGTAGCCCGCCTTGACCATCAGCACCACCACCACGAGCGAGGCGATGGCGTCGGCCTGCCGGAAACCGGTGGTGAGCACGATCAGACCGGCCACCGCCGTCCCGATGAAGGCGAACAGGTCGTTCAGGATGTGCTGGTAGGCGCCCTCGACGGCCAGCGAGGTCCGGTTCGCCCGGGAGATGCACCAGGCCGCCGCCACGTTGACGACGATGCCCGCCAGCGCCGTCACCAGCACCAGCCCGCCCTCCACCGGCGGCGGATCGATCAGGCGCCGCACCGCCTCGTACGCCAACCACACCGCCAACAGCAGCAGCGTCAGACCGTTGGCCTGCGCCGAAAGTATCTCGGCACGCTTGAGGCCGAACGTGAAACCGCCGCGCGCCGGGCGGGCCGCCAGCCGCATCGCGATCAACGCCAGGACGATCGAGACGGCGTCCGTCAGCATGTGCGCGGCGTCGGAGATCAGCGCCAGGGAGTGCGCCATGACGCCGATGACCACCTCGATCGCCATGAACCCGCAGATCAGGGCCAGGGCGATGCCCAACCAGCGGCGGTCGGCGTCCGGGTCCACCCCGTGGGAATGCCCGCCGGGGCCGTGCGCGTGGGCGCCGTGACCGTGCCCGGGGTGCTCGCGCCCGGCGGGGTCCCGGCCCTCCCGGCCGCCTCGCCCCGGGTGTCCGTGCTCGTGCGCCTGCTCGTGCGCGCTCATCGCTTCCCCCGTCTTTGTTCGCCGTTTGTTCGGTTCCGACGCGTGAAGTGAAGCGCACCGCGCCGCGATCGGCAAAGGCTGCAACGGGGACCGTTGTCATTACCTTTAACACCCCTCTGACCTGCTGTTATGCCGGCAGTGCCGGATCATGGGAAAATCTGTCCATGGTCCAGCGCCCCGGTGTGCCGACCCCACCCGAACTCGTTCTGGAAACCGCCCGCGGCTCCACCGAGATGAGCCCGGAGCGGACCTACCACGTCGGCCGCGACCCCCTCTGCGAGATCTGCCTCGACGACGCCCGCGTCTCCTGGCACCACGCGATACTGCGCCCCGACGGCGACCACTGGACCGTCGAGGACGAGGGCAGCACCAACGGCACCTGGGCCGATGGCCACCGCGTCCACGCCTGGAACGTCGGCCCCGGCAGCGAACTGCGCTTCGGCAGCCCCCAGGACGGCCCGCGCGCCGTCCTCGTCGGCCGCCGGCCACCCGCTCCACCTCCGGCTCCGGCTCCGGCTTCCGACCCTGCTCCCGTTCCCGTTCCCGGTTCCGCCCCCGGAGCCGTCGCCGACGCCCGGCCGGCCCGGCCCTCCGGAGTCTTCGCCCCCGAGCTGACCGGCACCTTCCGCCGACCCACCAGCGTCCGGCCGCTGCCCGCGCGGACCGCCGTGCGGATCGGCCGGGACCCCGCCAACGACCTCGTCCTCGACGACCTCGTCGTCTCCCGCCGGCACGCCGAACTGCGCGCCCTCGCCGACGGCACCTACGAGATCGCCGACCTCGGCAGCCACAACGGCACCTACCTCAACGGAGCCCCCGTCGAACGGGCCCCCGTCACCGAGGGCGACATCGTCGGCATCGGCCACTCGGTGTTCTGCCTCGTCGGCGACCGGCTCCAGGAGTACGTCGACACCGGCGAGGTCTCCCTCGACGTCCAGGACCTCGCCGTCACCGTCGACCACGGCCGCAAGACCCTCCTCGACCACGTCTCCTTCCCCGTCGGCGCGAAGTGCCTGCTCGCCGTCATCGGCCCCAGCGGCGCCGGCAAGTCCACCCTGCTCGGCGCCCTCACCGGACTGCGCCCCGCCGACCACGGCAGCGTCCTCTACGACGGCCGCGACCTCTACCGCGACTACGCCGAACTGCGCAGCCGCATCGGCCTCGTCCCCCAGGACGACATCCTGCACGCCCAACTCACCGTCCGGCGGGCCCTCACCTACGCCGCCGAACTCCGCTTCCCCCAGGACACCGCCAAGGCCGAACGGCAGGCCCGGGTGGACGAGGTGATCGGCGAACTCGGCCTCGTGCAGCGCGCCGACCAGCCCATCCACAGCCTCTCCGGAGGCCAGCGCAAACGCGTCTCCGTCGCCCTCGAACTGCTGACGAAGCCCTCCCTGCTCTTCCTCGACGAACCCACCTCCGGCCTCGACCCCGGCATGGACCGCTCGGTCATGCACATGCTGCGCGATCTGGCCGACGACGGCCGCACCGTCATCGTCGTCACCCACAGCGTGCTCAGTCTCGACGTCTGCGACCGGCTGCTGGTCCTCGCGCCCGGCGGACGCACCGCCTACTTCGGTCCGCCCGGCCGGACCCTGGACTTCTTCGGCTTCGCCCAGTGGCCCGAGGCCTTCGAGGCCTTCGAGAACGAACGGGACCGCGACTGGGCGGGCCAGTACGAGGCCTCGCCCGAACACCGCAGGTACGTCACGGGCACGGCCCGCCCCCTCCTGCCCGACGGAACCCGGCCCGCCCCCGCCACGGACGGCGTCGCACCGCCGCCCACCGCGCAGAGCTGGGCCTCCCAGCTCTCCACGCTGGTCCGGCGGTACGCGGCCGCCCTCGGCGCCGACCGCACCTTCCTCGCCATCATGGTCGCCCTGCCCTTCGTCATGGGCGCCATGGCCCGCGCCCTCGCTGGCAGCACCCTGACCAGTGAGTCGGCGATCAACGCCCTGCTCATCCTGTGCGTCGGAGGCGTCCTGACGGGCGCCGCGAACGCGGTCCGGGAACTCGTCAAGGAACGGGTGATCTACCAGCGCGAACGTGCCGTCGGACTCTCCAGATCGGCCTACCTGATGTCCAAGGTCATCGTGCTGGGCGCCATCACCGTCGCGCAGGCCGTGGTCCTCACGCTCGTCGGCCTCTTCGGAGTGGACCTCGGCGCCCCCGGCGGCCAGGGGGTCTTCCTGCCGCCGCTCCTGGAGATCATCGTGGCCGTCGCCCTGCTGTCGTTCACCGCGATGATGCTCGGACTGCTCGTCTCCGCCCTCGTGAAGAAGGAGGAGGTGACCATGCCCCTGCTGGTCCTCCTCGCCATCGTGCAGGTGGTCTTCTGCGGGGCGCTCCTGCAACTCGACGGGGTCCCCGTCATCGAACAGCTCGCCTGGCTCGTCCCCTCGCGCTGGGCGCTCGGCGCGATGGCCGCGACCATCGACCTCGGCCGGATCGTGCCCGGCCCGCTCACGGACGACCCCCTGTTCGCCCACTCCGCCGGCGTCTGGCTGCTCGACATCGGCATGCTGGTGGCCCTGTCCGTCCTGTTCGGGGTACTGGTCTCCCGGCTCCTGCGCCGGCACGAGCCCGCGATCATGCGGAAGTAGGCGCCGGTGAACAGCGGACCGGGCACGCCCGACGCCGGATTCCGGCCCACGCACGTCGTCCCGGGCGATGGACTGCCCGCCTGGGAGGGCCCCGACCCGACCCGGCCGACCGCCGCGCTCGACGCCTTCCTGCCGGTGCGGCTGCTGTCCCGGCGCGGCGAATGGGCGGAGGTCCTCTGCTCCAACGGGTGGTCCGCCTGGGTCGACGGACGCCTCCTGGTGGCGGTGCCGCAGCCGCCCCCGACGGCGGGCCGGCCCCTCGAACGGACCGAGGACCCCGCACCGCTGCTCGCCCGTACCGCCGAGGCGCTGGAACGCGTCCGCGGGGCCGCCGCCGACCTCGCCGCGGGACGCCTCGACCCCGACGGCGTCCGCCGCGCCACCCTCGGACTGCGGGCGGGCGTCGTCCTCGACGGGGACCGGCTGTGGGTGTACGACGAGGCGGCGGGACGGTGGATGTACGCGGAAGGGAGCCGCCCGACGACGTACGCGGTCGACGCGGAACCGGGGGCCCCGCCCGCGCCGGAGCCGCCGCCGCCCGGAACCGACCCCGGGGCAGGGGCCGACGTACGGGAAGTGCCGCACGCGCCGACCCGCGTCACCGCGACGCCCGACGGGGACGGGCCGTGACCGGCGCCGCCGACGCGCCGCGCGGACGGCCCTCCGGCCTGCCGGGTCGGCGGATCGCCGGGTACCTCGTCGAGGACGAGATCGGCCGGGGAGGCATGGCCGTCGTCTACCGGGCGCGGGACCTGCGCCTGGACCGGACGGTCGCGCTGAAGGTGCTGGCGCCGGAGTTGGCCCGCAACGACGGTTTCCGCGGGCGCTTCGCCCACGAGTCGAAGGTCGCGGCGGCCATCGACCACCCGCACATCGTGCCCGTCTTCGAGGCCGGCGAGGCGGAGGGACTCCTGTACATCGCGATGCGGTACGTGGCCGGACAGGACCTGCGCGCCCTGCTCGACCGGACGGGCCCCCTGCCGGTGTCGACGGTGGCGCGGATCGCGGGCCAGGTCGCGTCGGCGCTCGACGCGGCGCACGCCCACGACCTGGTCCACCGGGACGTGAAGCCCGGCAACGTCCTCGTCGCGGAGGGCACGGACGGCGACCACCCCGAGCACGTGTACCTCACGGACTTCGGGCTGACGAAGAAATCGCTGTCGCTGACGGGGTTCACGACCGTCGCGCAGTTCGTCGGGACCCTCGACTACGTGGCCCCCGAGCAGATCTCCGGGAAGCCGGTGGACGGCCGCTGCGACGTCTACAGCCTGGGCTGCGTGGTCCACGAGATGCTGACGGGCGGCCCGCCCTTCCGGCGCGACGACGACCTGGCCCTCCTGTGGGCCCACCAGTACGATCCGCCTCCGCCGCCCTCCGCGGAACGCCCGGAGCTGCCCCCGGAGGTCGACGCCGTCCTGGCGAAGGCCCTCGCGAAGTCGCCCGGGGACCGTTGGGACGGCTGCCTGGAGTTCACGACGGCCCTGCGCGCCGCCGGAGTCCGCGCCGGCGCCGCCCGCCCGCCGCGGC
>NZ_JANFAK020000012.1 GCF_024721315.2 Streptomyces sp. Isolate_45 | reverse complement strand
GCCTCGGGGTCCACCCGGGCCGCCGGCGAGCTCGCCCGCGGTGACGATGACGGTGGCCTCGGTCGGGCCGTAGGTGTTCACCAGCCGGACGGTGTCGCCGTGCCGCTCGCGCCACTGGGCGAGGGTGACGGCGCGCGCCTCGGAACCGCCGAGGACCACCAGGCGCAGCGCCGGTGGCCACGGGGTCCGGTCTCCGAGGGACACCAGTTCCTGCCAGTACTCGGTCGGCAGGTCGAGTACGGTGACGGACCGCCCGGCCTCGGTGTGCAGCAGGTCGGGCAGCATCCGGCCGCCGCCGGGCAGCAGGACGACGCAGGCGCCCGCGGTGAGGGCCGGCCAGATCTCCTCGGCGTGCGTGTCGAAGCCGATCGAGGCGAACTGGACGATCCGGTCACCCGGCCGGAGCCCGTACCCCTGCGGCCCGGCCATCCAGCGGACGCGCTCGGCCAGGGCGGCGTGCTCGACGGCGACGCCCTTGGGGGCGCCGGTGGAGCCCGAGGTGTAGAGGACGTACGCGAGGCCGCCCGGCTCCGTTCCTGACAGCGCGGCCCGCGCGGCCCCCGCGCTCCCGGCCGCGACGCCCGCGGTCCCGGTGTCCGGATCGCCCACGGTCCCGGTGTCCGCATCGCCCACGGTCAGCACCGGGACCCCCAGGTCCGGCCGCTCGCCTCCGGTCAGCAGCAGGGCGGCGTCCGCCTCGCGGAGCATCAGCCGGCGGCGCTCGGCCGGGTGCGCGGGGTCGAGCGGCAGGTAGCCGGCGCCGGCCTTCCAGATCGCCAGCAGGGCGGTGACCAGCTCGAAGGACGGCTCGATCCGGACGCCGACGGCGCGACCGGCCACCGGACCCAACCGGCGGGCCAACGCGTCCGAATCCTGGTCGAGTTCGGCGTAGGTGCGGACGCCGCCCCCGCACTCGACGGCGGGTGCGTCGGGGCGGACGGCGACCTGGTCGGCGAAGCCGCGCAGGATCGGGCGGGCGTCCTCGGTGACGGTGGGCCCGGCCCCGAGGGCCAGCAGTGCGGCGCGCTCCTCGCCGGTCAGTAGCCAGTCACCGTGCAGCGGGACCTCCACGTCCATGACGGCTCGGGCGAGCAGGTCGCGGACCCGGCGTGCCAGGGCCTCGACGGTGGCACGATCGAAGAGCTCCCGGTCGAAGCAGAACGACAGCGTCATCCCGCCGTCCGCGGTACGCCAACTGTCCAACAACAGATCGGTCTTGGCCCGGTCGAACCCGGAGTCCATGCTCGTCGTCCGGACGCCCGCGGGCAGCGCGGACCGCTCGTCGGCGCCGGCCGGATCGTACTGGCTCTGGTGGACGAACACCGCCTGGTGGAGCGGGCCGACACCGGGCCGTACGGGCAGTCCCAGCTCGGCGGCCACGCGCTCGACCGGAACGTCCTGATGGCTCAGCGCGGCCATCGTGGCGGAGCGCACCCGGCGCAGCACGGTACGGAAGTCGGGCTCGCCGGTGAGGTCCGCGCGGATCACGCCGGTGCGGGAGAAGTACCCGAGCAGGGCCTCGTGGGCGGTCTCGTTGCGGCCTGCCAGCGGGGTGCCGACGGCGAAGTCGTAGCTGCCGCTCCAGCGGGCCAGCACGCTCTGGTAGGCGGCGAGCAGCACCATGAACGGCGTGCAGCGCTGCTCGCGGGCCAGGGCGTCGAGATCGGCGACCAGGTCGGGACCGAGGGCGAGGTCGGCGAAGCCGGCCTGGTGGGCGGGTTCGACGGGCCTGGGGTGGTCCAACGGCATCCGCAGGACGCCGACGCCGGCCAGCCGCCCGCTCCAGTACCGGACCGCCTCCTCGGCACCGCCGCCGTCCAGCCTGGCCCGTTCCGCGAGCGCGAAGTCGCCGAACTCCATCTTCAGTTCGGGCAGTTCGGACGCGCCCTCGCCGATCTCCTCGCGGTACAGCGCGAGCAGTTCACGCCACAGCACGGTGAACGACCAGCCGTCGGAGACGATGTGGTGGACCACCACGCCCAGGGCGTGCTCGTGCTCGCCGGCGCTGACCAGGACGGCCCGCAGCGGCGGGCGCTCGCCCAGGTCGAAGGGGGCGTTGACGTAGGGGGCGCAGGCCGCGGTGAAGGACTCCTCCTCGGCGTCCGGTACCGCGATCAGGGTGAGCTCGACGTCCCGTACGGGTTCCACGAGTTGGACGGGCTGCTCGCCGTCCAGGGCGAACCGGGTGCGCAGCACCCGGTGGCGCGCGGTGAGCCGGGTGAGCGCCGCGCCCAGTGCCCGCGGGTCGATCGGGCCGCTCCAGCGACGGTTCAGGTACATGTTGAACGCCGAGTCCTGGGGCGCCAGTTGCTGGAGGAACCAGAGGCGGCGCTGCTCGTCGGTCAGCGGATGCCGGGCGATCGGGGCCGGGGCGGGGGCCGGGGGCGGGGTCACGGTCGCGGTCGCGGTAACGGTCGGGTTCGGGTTCGGGGAGGTCATGTGCTCATCTCGCTTTTCGCGCGGGCCCGCAGGGTCTCCAGGCCGATCAGGTCGTCGGATTCGGCGTCCGGGACTTCCCGGTCGAAGCGGGCCAGGACGGGAACGCAGAGGCTGATCAGGACCAGTGCGGCCATGGCGAGGCCGAACACCAGGTAGAGCAGACCGATGCCGCGCCCGTCGCCGGTGCCGATCAGCGCGCCGACGCTGGAGGCCAGGGCGCCGCCCTCGTCCATCAGCGGCTGGAGCAACTCGGGGCCGAGCGGGGCGACCAGGGCGAAGCCGATCGGGAGGGTGGACCAGGCGACCATGGTGTTCACCGCGATCACCCGGCCGTGGAAGCGCATCGGCACCTTGGTCTGGACGACCGTCGCGTAGATGCCGTTGAGCAGCGCCAGCCCGTAGGTCATGCCGAACGCGCCGGCGGCGACCACGGTCACCGAGGGCCGCAGGCCGGTGACGACGCAGGCGGCGGCGAGACCGAGCGTGGCGAGCAGGACCCCGCGCAGGCGCATCCGCCGCGGACCGCCCCAGACCAGCAGGGTGAGGCCGCCGAGGACGGCGCCCAGACCGGCCGCGGTGGAGACCCAGCCGGCCGCCGCGGTCGAGGAGAAGGAGAGCACCAGCGGGGTGACGAGCAGGAACAGCGGGGAGAGGAAGATGTTCAGCACCGCGAACCAGAACAGCATGGCCCTGAAGTGTCTGCTGCCCAGGGCCCGTTGGAAGCCCGCCCGGATCTCGGCGGCGACGCTCTCGCGACGGGTGGCGGCCATCGCGTCGGGGAAGCGCACCGCCAGCGTGACACCGGTTGCGATCAGGTAGCTGACGACGTCGAAGACCAGGATGCCACCGAGACCGATCACGTGCAGGATGCCGACCGCGATCAGCGGCACGAGGAACTGGGCCAGACCGAACGCCATCTGGACGACGCCGTTGGCGCGGCCGAGGAAGCGCTTGGGCACCAACTGCGGCACCGCCGAGCCCCAGGCGACGCGCTGGAAGGCGAGCGCGGCCGAGAGCACGGAGATCATCACGTAGCAGTGCCAGGTCTCCAGCGAGCCGCTGAGGTGGAGCGCCAGCAGCGCCGCCTGGGTCAGGCCCGCCGCGACGTCGCCCCACAGCATCACCCGGCGGCGGTCGCCGCGGTCGACGATGGCGCCGGCCAGCGGGGCGACCACGATGCCGGGCACCAGGCCGAAGGCGGCGAGCAGGCCGAGTTGGAACAGCGAGCCGGTCTGCAGGTACACCCAGATCGGCAGGGCGAACTCGGTGAGCGCCGAGCCGATCATCGAGAGCTGCTGGCCGGTGGCGACGGCCAGGAAGCGGCCCATCGTCGGGCGGACGGGGCCGCGCTCGCGGCCCTTGCGGGCCTTCCTCGTCGTCCCGGCCCGCTCCGACTCCTCCGGCCGTGCGGCTTCCCGCTCGGGGGCCGGTTCAAGGACGGGTTCCGTCCCGGCGGCGTCGCGGGACAGGCCAGCCAACCACCAGGTGGCGTCGGCGTTGCGCCCGTGGCGCGCCTCCTCGCCGGTGGCGATCGAGCGGTGCACCCCGGTCAGGATGTCGGCCAACTCCTCGGCGCGGTACTTGAGGTAGAAGTGCCCGGCCTCGTCCAGGACCACCACGGCCGCGGTGCCGGTGATCCGGTGCCACTCGCGGAACCGCTCCTCGTAGAACTCGGTCGCCGGATCGCGGTCGCCGCAGACGGCGATCACCGGGGCCGTGATGCGGCCGCCCTCGCTCTCGTACAGTTCGCCGAAGTAGCGCTCGGCGCCCTTGGTCCCGATCCGGCGGTTGCGCACGATCAGCCGCAGCTGGTCCTCGTCGACCTCGTCCACGTCCAGGCCCGCCGCGGCCAGGGCGTTGATCATGCCCTGGTCGCTGCGCAGGCGGGCGGACAGCTCGGCGAAGCGCTCGGCGAGCGCGGCGCCGCGGCCCTTCGGGCGGGCGAACGGGAAGATGCCTCCGAGGTGGACGGCGTCGATCTCCCGCCCGGCCGCCTCCACCCGACGGGCGATCTCCACGGTCAACCTGACTCCGACCCCGCAGTGCCCGTAGAGCACCAGTGGTCCCTCGACGTGGGCGACGATCTCCTCGGCGCAGAGCCGGGCGACCTCGTCGATGTCCAGCGCCTCCTCGCCCAGCTCGTGGCCGGGGACGGCGATGGAGTGCAGGGCCCAGTCCGCCGGCATGGCGTCGGCGAGCGGCTTGTAGATCAGCGCGCTGCCGCCGCCGTACGGGGCGCAGACCACGCTGGCTGCCACCGTGCGCCGCTCGGGGGTGAGCAGGTGCAGCAGCCGGCGCGGGCCGCGGTCGGCCTCCGGAGCGGCCACCAGCGCGGCGAGCCGACGGACCGTCGGGTGCTTGAAGAGGTCCATCACGCCGACCGGGGTGGCCAGGTCGGGGAAGGCCCGGCGCATCCGGGCGACCACCTGGGTGGCGAGCAGGGAGTGGCCCCCCAGTGCGAAGAAGTCGTCCATCGCGCCGACCCGGGGGAGGTCCAGCAGGTCCGCCCACATGGCGGCGATCACCTGCTCGGTCCCGCCCTCCGGATCGACGTGGGCGCCGGCGGGCGGGGCGTCCGCGGGCTCGGGCAGCGCCTTCCGGTCGACCTTGCCGTGGGCGAGCAGCGGCAGCCGGTCCAGCACCACGTAGCGGGCGGGGACCATGTAGTCCGGCAGGACCTCGCCCAGGGCGGCCCGCAGATCGGCGGCGGTCGGCGGTTCGCCGCCGGCGGGGCGTTCCAGGTAGGCGACGAGGTTCTGCTTGACGCCCTCGCCACGGGCCAGGACCACCGCCTGGGTGATGCCGGGCAGCGCGGTGAGCACGGCCTCGATCTCGCCGGGCTCGACCCGGTAGCCGCGGACCTTGATCTGGTCGTCGACGCGGCCGAGGTAGTCCAGGGACCCGTCGGCGCGCCAGCGCGCGAGGTCGCCGGTGCGGTACATCCGCGGGCCGCCCTCTCCCGGGGCGCCCGGGTCGGTGCGACCCGGCCCGGTGCCGGACGGGTCGGCCGTGGACGGCTCCGAGCCGGCCGGGTCGGCGTACGGGTCGGGCAGGAACCGTTCCGCCGTCAGGTCCGGCCGCCCGAGGTAGCCGCGGGCGAGTCGGTCCCCGCCCACGTACAACTCCCCGGTGACGCCCGGCGGAACGGGATTGCGGGCCTCGTCCAGCACGTAGCAGCGCCCACCGGCCAGCGGAGTGCCGATCGGGGTGTAGCCCGGCGCGTCCACGCCGTCGGCGGTGACCTCGTGGACGGTGATCCCCACCGTCGCCTCGGTCGGCCCGTAGTGGTTGAACACCGCGCACCGGCCCAGTGCGGCGATGCCCGCCGCCCAGGACCAGTTGGCGGCCTCGCCGCCGAGGACCAGTGCCCGGCGCGGCAGCAACCGCGCGAGCGGCGCGTCGGCGGACAGCGCGGCCAGGTGCGAGGGCGTCATCTTCAGGTAGTCGATGCCGGCCCGCTCGATCTCCGCGGCCAGCTCCACGCCCGCGATCCGTCGCGACAGCAGGTGTACCCGGCCACCGGTCGTGAGGGCCAGGTAGAGCATGGTGATGCTGAAGTCGAAGGAGAGGGACTGCAGCAGTCCGAAGGAGGAACCGGGTACGATCCGCAGTCGCTCGCCGGCCCCCGCGAGGTAGTTGAGGACCTGGCGGTGCTGTACGGCGACGCCCTTGGGCGTGCCGGTGGAGCCCGACGTGTAGATCACGTACGCCAGGTGGTCGGCGCCGGAGACCTCCTCCAGCGGCGCCCCGTCCTGCTCGGTCGCCTCGTCGAGGTCGCCCGTGAGCAGGTCCACCGCGGGGTGGTCGCCGAACCGCGGTCGCAGCACGCCGTCGGTGATCAGGACCTTCGCTCCGGCGTCGGCGACCAGGTGGGCGAGCCGGGCGGGGGGCTGCTCGGGGTCGAGCGGCAGGTAGCCGCCACCGGCCTTGAGGACGGCGACCAGGGCGACGGCCAGCTCGGCGGACTGCTCCAGGCAGACGGCCACCCGGTCGTCCGGCCCGACCCCCAGCGCCCGTAGCCGCCGGGCCATGGCGTTGGCGCGCCGGTCGAGGTCGCCGTAGGTCAGCGTGCGGTCCTCGAAGACCAACGCCGGCGCCCCGGGCGATCGGGCCGCCGTCCGGGCCAACGCCCCGGTGAGCGTGGCGGGACCGCCGTCCGGCAGTGCGGGGCCGGCGGCCCAGGTCTCCAGCACGGCCGTCCGCTCGGCCGCACCGAGCAGCGGGAGCCGGTCGACCGGCAGTGCGGGATCGGCGATGCCGGCCGCGGTCAGCAGCCGGAACCGCTCGGCGAGGCGTTCGACGGTGCCCGCGTCGAAGAGGTCGGTGCGGTAGGTGAACAGACCGTAGAGGCCGCCGTCCGCCTCCTCGCGCATGTAGAGGGCGAGGTCGGCGTGGGTGGTGGTGGCCTCGTAGCCGAAGCCCTCGGATTCCGGGCCCGCGGTGGTGGTGGAGGCGGGGTCGCCGTAATTCTGGAAGGCGAAGGTGGTCTGGAAGACGGCAGCGCGGCTGACGTCGCGTTCCACCGCGAGATCGTTGACCATCTGCTCGAAGGGCACCTCCTGGTGCGCGTACGCGTCGAGCGTGGTCTCGCGGACCCGGCTGATCAGACGGCCGAAGTCGAGGTCGGCGGAGAGCCGGGCGCGGATCGGCAACATGTTCACGAACGCGCCGACAACGCCTTCGAGTTCGTGGTGGAGGCGACCGGCGACGGCGGAGCCGACGGCGAAGTCGCGCCGGCCGGCGTGCCGGCCCAGCAGGGCCTGGAACGCGGCCATCAGCACCATGTACGTGGAGGCGCCGTGGGCCCGCGCCACTTCGCCCACCCGGCGGGAGAGTTCGGTGTTCCAGCGGAACTCGATCGCGGCCCCGTCAAAGGTGAACCGCGCCGGCCGGGGCCGGTCGGAGGGCAGCTCCAGGGCCGGGACGCCGTCGAGCCGCGTGCGCCAGTGCTCGCGCGAGGCGGCGAGCGCACCGTTGTCCAGACGATTCCGTTGCCAAGCCGCGTAGTCCCCGAATTGGACCGGAAGGGGCGGGAGTTCACCCGGAACGCCGTGCGCGTGGTGGGCGTGGCGGAGGTCGAGCTCGCGGTTGAGGATGTCGATCGACCAGCCGTCGCCGATGATGTGGTGCATCACCAGGGCGAGGACGTGGTCATCCTCGGCGATCCGGACGACCAGCGCGCGCAGCAGCGGGCCGACCTGGAGGTCGAAGGGCTCGGCGATCAGCGCGCCGAGTTCGGCGGCGGCGCGCGCCTGCGGGTCCGGGTCCGCGCCGACGTCCAGGTGCTGGGCGGCGAACGGCGCGGGCTCGGCGACCCGGACCTCGGCGGTACCGGCCTCGGTGGTGCGGAAGGTCATGCGCAGGCTCTCGTGCCGGGCCACCAGATCGGTCAGCGCGGCATCCAGCGCGGCGCGGTCGAACGGGCCGCGGAACCGGCGGGCCGGCGCCAGGGTGTAGGCCGTGGAGCCGGGCGCCAGCTGGTCCATGAACCAGAGCCGTTCCTGGCCGCTGGAGAGGGGCGGCGCGGTGCCCACCGGGCGGGGCTCCACCACCCGGGCGGGCGCCGCGGCGCCGCGCAGCCGCCGGCTGAGCAGGGCGCGCTTGGCCGCGGACCAGTCGGTGGGCAGGTCCTGGGTATCCGTCATCGGGTTCCTGTTCGGACGTTCGGACGTTCGGGGGTTCGGGCGTTCGGCGGGGGAGCGGGAGGGTGCGGACGCGGTGGGGCCGGGCGCGGCGAAGTGGCCTGCGCCCGGCGTGCCGGGTCCTAGTGGCGCTCGCGGACGGCGGCGGCGATGCCGGCCGGGGTCGGGACGTCGAAGAAGACGTCGAAATCCAGTTCCACGCCGAACGCGTCGCGGATCCGGGCGGCGATCCGGATCACCGTCAGCGAGTGCCCGCCGAGGTCGAACAGGTCGTCCTCCGGGCCGACGTCGGGCAGGTCCAGCACCTCGGCCCAGATCCGGCGGATCGTCGCGGTCGTCCCGTCGCCCGCATCGGCGGCCCGCCGAGTCGGAGCCTCGCGCGGTGGTACCGGTAGGGCCCGCCGGTCCAACTTGCCGTTGGGGGTGAGGGGAAGGCGCTCCATGGTGAGCCAGCGCTGCGGCGCCATCGCGGCCGGCAGCGTGCGCAGCAGGTGGTCGCGCAGGTCGGTGGGGGCGGGCGGCGGGGCGCCGACGGTCGGGACCAGGTAGCCGGCCAGGAAGGGCTCACCGTCCTCCTCGGTGTGGACGGCGACGGCGGCCTGGGTCAGGGCCGGGTGGTCCAACAGGGCCGACTCGATCTCGCCGAGTTCGATCCGGTGACCGCGGATCTTGACCTGGTCGTCGATCCGGCCGAGGAATTCGAGTTCGCCGTCGGACGTCCGAACGGCGCGGTCCCCCGTGCGGTAGAGCCGGGCGCCGGGCGGGCCGAACGGGTCCGGCACGAAGCGTTCCGTGGTGAGTTCGGGCCGGCCGAGGTAGCCGTGAGCGACGCCGTCCCCACCGATCAGGAGCTCTCCGGGGATGCCCAGCGGGGTCGGGCCGAGCCGCTCGTCGACGACGTAGGCCCGGGTGTTGGCGATCGGGCGGCCGATCCCGACCTGCCGCGGCTCGGCGGGAATCTCGGCGCAGGTGGACCAGATGGTGGTCTCGGTGGGACCGTACACATTGAACAGGCGGGCGGTGCGCGCACGCAGTTCGCGGGCGAGCGGCAGCGGCAGCGCCTCTCCGCCGGCCAGGCCGGTGACGTCGGTGAGCACGTCGGCGCCGGTGCCCGCCGTGAGCATCACCCGCCATCCGGACGGGGTGGCCTGGACGTGGGTGACGCCCTCGGCGGCGATCAGCGCGAGCAGGCCGGGGCCGTCGACGGCGAGGCCGTCGGGGGCCAGGACCAGGCGGCCGCCGGTGATCAGCGGCAGGTAGAACTCCAGCGCGGAGATGTCGAACGAGAGCGAGGTCAGGCCGAGCCAGGCGTGCCGAGGGCCGGAGTCGAGCAGGCCGGCGAAGGAGGTGAGCAGGTTGACCAGCGCCCGGTGGCCGACCGCCACGCCCTTGGGGCGGCCCGTGGATCCGGAGGTGTAGAGGACGTACGCCACGTCGTCCGGCCCGGGAGCGGTGTCGGGGGTGGTTCCGGCCGGGTGGTGGTCGACCGCCGACGGGGCCGGGAGCCGTAGGACCGCGGGGGCGGCGGCGGCCACCACGGGCGCGGGCTCGCGGTCGGCGAGCACCAGAACGGCTCCGGAGTCGCGCAGGACGAGGGCGAGGCGCTCGGCCGGATAGCCGGGGTCCAGCGGCAGGTACGCCGCGCCGGTGGCGAGGACGGCGAGCAGCGCGGCGGGCAGGTCGGCGGTGCGGTCCAGGTGGAGGGCGACCAGGTCGCCGGGCCGGACACCGCCGGTGCGCAGGGCCGCGGCCAACTGGTCCGTCCGCGAAAGCAGTTCGCGGTAGCGCAGACGGCGGCCGGTGGCGCTGACGGCGATGGCCTCGGGGGTGGCGGCGGCCTGGGCGCGGAACAGGTCGAGCACGGTCCGGTCGGCCGGATAGGGCCGGTCGGTGGCGTTCGGCGCGGTGGTGACGGCCCGGTTTTCGGCCGCGTCCAGCAGCGGCAGGTCCAGCAGCCGGGTGCCGGGTGCGGCGACCGCGCCGGCGAGCAGGGTCCGGTAGTGGCCGGCGATCCGGCGGGCGGTGTCCGGGGCGAGCACGGCCGGGTCGAACTGGAGGCTGAAGTCGATGTCGCCGCCCGGGGTGCCGGGGGAGTCGGGGGCTTCGACGATCTGGAGGTGAAGGGTGTTGCGGGCGGTACGGTTGTGCACCGCCCAGGCCACCCGGGCACCGGTGTCGGCGAAGTCCGGGTCCGGGCCGCGCCGGCGGTAGCCGAGCGAGACCGGGGTCAGCCCGACGCGGGGGCCCAGCCCGGCGACGGCGGTGCCGAAGGGAACGCCGCGGTAGGGGTAGCCGGCCCGCAGCTCGGCCCGGACGGCGGCGGCGAACCCGGCGAAGGTGTGTGCCGCATCGGCCGCAGGCGCGTGGACGGGCAGTTCGTTGACGAACAGCCCTATCTCTCCCGCGAGTTCGGGCGTCCGGGTGGAGAGCGGTACGGACACCGGCACGGCGTCGCCGCCGTAGCGGCGCAGCAGTCCGTGCAGGGCCGCGAGCAGGAACTCGAAGACGGTGGTCCCGGTCAGGGCGGCCGCGGCGGCCAACTCGGCCGTCCCGGAGCCTTCGAGGCGCCACTCGACCGACTCACCGGCCCCGGCCGCGGTCGGCGTGCGGGGCGCGCCGGGCAGTACCGGTTCGGTGGCGGCGGCCCAACGCGGTCCGTACCACTCGGCGGCCCTCCGTACGGTGTCCGGCTCCGCGGCCGGCGCGGCCGGTGCCGCTGCAGTGGTCGCGGGCAGGGGCAGCGAGCAGTACGCGGCTGCGAGGTCCCGGGTCAGGACGTCCTTGGAGTTGCCGTCGAAGACCGAGTGGTGGGCGGTGACCAACAGCTCGGCGCTGCCGTCGGCGCGCCGGAGCAGGGTGAAGCGGCTGAGCGGGCCGGTCTCCAGGGTGAACGGACGAGCGGCCTCCTCCTCCAGTCGCTTCTCCAGGTCGGCCTCGTCCGCAGGCGCTTCGAGCAGCTCCAGTTCGGGCCGCCGTTCCGCGGGTTCCTGCCGGACCCGGCCGTCACGCTCCACCAGCCGGGCGGCCAGGGCGGGATGGCGCCCGGTCACGGCGGCCACCGCGCGGGCCAGCGCCGCGGCGTCGATCCGGTCGAAGGAGATCCGCACCGGCATGTGGAACGCCTCGCGGGCCAGTCCCAGCCGATCGGTGAGCCAAACGCCCTGCTGGGCCGGCGAGGCCGGGGCGGGGTCGGGTGATGGGAGGACTTCGGACATCGGCGGCTCACTTAGGACGTCGGAGCGGAACGGAGGAGCGGCACGGTGGAAGTGCGGACGCGGCCTTGGGCGCGGGCTACCGCACGTCGAGGTTCGGGACGGCAACGGCAGGCTGCGGCAAACGGGTTGGGTGTCGGTTCCGGCCATCGTGTGGTGTCCGGCCCACCCCCGGGGGCCGGCCTACGGCCGTGAGCGGTCAGGACCACCGGACATCCCGGGTTCCCCGAGGTGTTCGGTGGCTCGGACCCCCGCCGGATGAAGACAATTGGTCCAGACCTGTCGAGAGATTCGCACAACACCCACACACCGTCAAGGGTTGACCATGGCCCGGAATCGACCGTCATGTGCACGCCGGGCCGGGCGGGCTTTCGCCCGAACCTCCGTAACCAAGAACCGCATTGACGGAGCGTCACGATTCACCCAACCGGAATCTTGGCGACCGCATCTGGGATCGAGAGCGAAGGGTTCGCTGTCGCACATCCGCGGCCGTCAGCAGGTCGACGATCAGGAGGAACCGGCCGTCACCGATCGAGAGCCATGAGGGCGTCTCGGCGCGGAAACCGAGCCGATGCCCGTGAGGCATGACCGGTCGCGCCGCCGCCACCGGCCGCGTACGCGTGTCACTCCGGATCGTTCCGGATGCCCCGACCGGGGCCGACCGCCCTACCTTGTCGACGGCGCCCGCCAGACCGACCTGTCCGGAGCCCGGGGAGCAGCGATGCCGACGACGGCCACGACCGACCACCAGAGCGCCACGGTGCTCGGGAACCGGGAGCGCGAAGTGCTCTCCGCGGTCGGCTGCGGCATGCGGGACGACGAGGTCGCCGCCGCGCTCGCCATCCCCGAGGAGACCGTGGCCCAACACCTCGCGCGGATCCTGGTGAAGCTCGGTCTGCGCGACCGGGCCGCGGCGATCGTGCACGCCTTCGACTGCGGGCTGACCGTCCCCGGGCGCGGCCCGCGTCCCCGGCCGGTGCGAACCGTGGCGCCGACCACCGCGGGTCGGACCCCCGGGCCGACGGTACGGATCTCCCTGCTCGGTCCCCTGCAGGCGTGGCGGGACGGGCGGAGCCTGAACCTGGGGCACCTGCGGCAGCAGGCCGTACTGGCGGCGCTGGCGCTGTGCGCGGGGCGGCCGCTCAGTCAGCAGGAACTGCTCGACGACGTGTGGGGGATGGAGCCGCCGGTCGCGAACGTGGTGCCCGTGTACATCTACCGGTTGCGCAAGTCCCTGCGCTCCGGGGACGGTCCGGACTCGGTCATCGGGCCGGCCCGGCGCGGCTACCAACTGGTCCCCGGCGCGGTCGACGTGGACGTGGCACGTCTGGCGGAGCTCGTCGCCGACATCGGGACGGCCGAGCGGGCGGGGGAGCCGCCCGAGGCGGTCCGTCTGTGCGCCCGGGCGCTGGGCTTGTTCCGTGGGGAGCCGCTGGCCGGTTTGCCCGGGCCGCTCGCCGAACTGGAGCGGCTACGACTCACCGAGCGCCGGATCGCCCTCGCCCAGCGGAAGTTGGACTGGCAGCTGCGGCTGGGTCAGGACTCGGAGGTGATCGCCGAGTTGTTCGCCCTGTCCGTGGCGCACCCCCTGAACGAGCCGTTGGCCGCGATGTTGATGCGGGCGCTGTACCGCAACGGCCGGCAGGCTGACGCGTTGACCGTGTTCGACGGCGCCCGCCGCCGGCTGGCCGACGACCTGGGGGTGGCTCCGAGCCGGATGCTGCGGAGGACCCACCAGATGATCCTGCGCGGTGACGAGTCCGGCCTCGGCCCCGTCACCGCGGCCGGATCGACCCGTCCGTGATTACGCGGGGTACCACGCGCCGTTGTACCACTGCTCGTTGGCGCTGTCGTTGTGGTGGTCCATGTTGAAGTCGTTGGGGTAGTTGTTCATGTGGTTGCCCGGGTAGGTCCAAATGCCGGCGGACTCGTCGCAGACGTAATCCCAGTGGCAGATCGTCTTGACCGGCACGTTGCCGAAGTAGCGGTCCGCTCCCGCGAGGGGGAAGCCCACGAAACCGCCGAAGGGCACGGCGCCGCCGTTGGCTCCGGGACCGCCCTGCCGCTTCGGGTCCGAGACGAGGACGGCGTTGACGTTGCCGAACGTCCGCCAGTTCTCGGTGACCCAGATGTGCACCACCGCGGCGCCCAGGGAGTACCCGCCCATTTTGACGTGCTGGTCGGGACACGCGGCGCGCTGGTCACGGACCAGCCGGTTCAGCTCGTTCACCCCGGCGCGGGCGCTCGCGCCGTTGGGGATCTGGGTGGGGTAGCCGACGTGCTGCTGGATGTTGCCGGTGAAGTTGTCGTTGTTCCACGAGCTTCCCGTGCCACCCACGACGATCGTGTAGGTGCCCTCGCACGAAGCCGTCGCCGCCGCTTGCGCCGTGGACCCCTGTGCCGGCGAGATCCCGGCCGTCAACAGCAGCCCGGCCATGACGGCCCCGATCCTTCTTGCCCGCATTCGTTCCTCCCCTTTCGTCGCTACCGCACGAAAGTGGCACCGCCCGATGACATCTCGATGAAATACCCCGATTCCATCGGTATTTCATTGGCGCCGCCTACTGTCACCGCCGACCGAATTCCGCCTCCGCGGACTCCACTTCGCGACGGGAAGGCACTCCGTGGCAAGGTGGCCGCTCAGCTCAACCCGCAGCTGAACGCGAAGATGGCCGGCTACCTCGACGCCCACAAGGTGTCCTGTGCGCGGATGGTCACGCAGGCCGTCGAGGAACGGGGTCTCAACCCGAGAGCCGCGGCGATCGCCATCGCAACGATCATCGTGGAAACCAGCATGAACAACTACTCCCAGGCCGTCGACCACACCAGCCTCGGGTTGTTCCAGCAGCAGGACTGGTGGGGCAGTCGGGAGCAACGGCTGAAGGCCGGTGACGCGGTGCTCATCGCCAATGCGCTGTGGTCCGGCATGGGCGGCGGTCCCAAGCACCCGTACACCTCGGGCCGGGTGGTGCACCCGGATCGGCGCGGGCAACAACGCCGACGGCCGCATCGAGGTCTTCGGCACCGGCCGCCTCGGCGTCCACCACCGGTGGCAGAGCGGGTTCGCCACCTGGTCGGATCAGTGGACCTGGCTGAACGACGCCGGCCCCGCGATCAACTAGCCCTCTGACCGGGAGCGTTGACCGGGTGGGCGGTGGCGGGCCGGAACCGGTTGGACGAGACGGACATCCGCCCGGCCGTCGAGGCGTTCGTCCGACAAATTCGCTACCGGGCGGCCGGAGCGCCGTGATACACACCCGATGTGCAAAACATTTTGGAGTTTCCCGAGGTCCTGCGGCTGATCGAGGACCGCTCGGCCGCGTTCCGCGCCGCGATCGCGTCCGCCCTCGACCTTGACGTCCAGGTCCCGACCTGCCCGGACTGGACGCTGCGCGAATTGGCACAGCACATCGGCGACGGTCGCCGCCGCCAGGCCGCCATCGTCGCGGCGGGCCCGGGCGCCGAGCCCCCGGCGAGGACGGACCCGAAGGGCGCCCCGACCGCGCCCCGCGACCGCGAAGCCCTGGACGCCTGGCTCGCCGAGTCGACCGAACTCATGCTCGACGCGATGCGCGAGGCCGGCCCGGACCGCGGCTGCTGGACCTGGTGGGGCCGCTCGCAGGCCCCGCAGACCAGCGGAGCCGTGGCCCGGCACCAGATCCAGGAGTTCGCGGTCCACACCTACGACGCGCAGCTCGTCCAGGGGGTCGCGGAGCCGCTGCCGACGGACGTCGCGGTCGAGGGCGTCGACGAGTTCCTGACGACCGTCTCGGCGACGACCGTCCCATGGCCGTTCAAGCCGGCGACCATCGACCTGCACACGACCGAGGGCCGCTCCTGGCGACTGACCCTCAATGCCGATGGCGTCCGCTGCGATGACCTCGCCGCCGACGCGGAGCCGGGCGACATGGTGATGCGAGGCGCAGCGAGCGAACTGGTCCTCTACTTCTACGACCGCGTCCCGCTCGACGGTCTGGAGACCACCGGCGACACCGAGCCGATGGAGCAGCTCGCGGACTGGGACCCGAACGCGTAGAACGCGCACTTGCGACGGAGCTGTCGGTCGTGCGCGCGTCCCTGCGGGCGGCCGGCCGCGGGCCCGCTGTTCAAGGGCGAAAGCCGTCCGCCGTCGCCCCGTGCTCCGCACCGACTGCGGGTGGGGCGACGGCGGACGACGGCGGGCGGCGAACGACGTGCGACGTGCGACGACGTACGACGGGCCGGCGCTCGGCCCCGCCGCTGTCGCGTCAGGAGGCGAAGGCCCTTTCCAGCCTGGGAATCAGGTCCCGGAGGTCCTGTTCCCAACAGCCGGAGTTGTGCCCGCCGTCGCAGCGGGTGCCCCAGGAAGAGCCGTCCCCGTAGTTGACGTAGTAGTACGGCATGCCCAGGGCGTCCATCCGGGCCTTGACGTTCTGGGCCGCGCCCTGGATCCAGAACTCCGGTTGCAGGGGCGAGCCGCCTCCGTTGCCCGTGTAGATGGAGACCCCGATCCCGGCGAGCCTGTCCATGTGCTGTGACGGGTCGACCTCGTTCCACCGCCAGTCGACGTTGAACACCGGGTAGGGCGAGCCGAAGGCGGCGTCACTGTCCACGGCCGGCTTGTAGGGGGAGTCGTTGGGGTCGCAGGCTCCGGAGGCCGAGCCGCAGAGCGCGCCCGTCGCGTCGATGAGGGAGGCGACGACGGCCAGCCGCAGGTCCATGGACCGGGCCGACAGGTCGATGTCCCCGGACAGGGACGCGGTCTGGCTGAACAGGTCGGGACGGGCCTGGGCGTAGTGGAAGGCCCCGAACCCGCCCATGGAGATGCCGGCGATGGCCCTGGCCTTCTTGGTGGCGATGGTCCGCAGGTTCGCGTCGATGAACGGGATCACCTGCTTGAGGTGGAAATTCTCCCAGTTCTGGGCACCGGCCGCGGTCCTCTGGTTGAGCCAGTTGGCGTACCAGCCCCGGGCGCCGCCGTCCGGGATCACCGTGATCATGGAGTCCGACATGGACAGCGCCGGATAGTTCTGCTGGATCGGATCGTCGGGCGAACCGTGCAGGAAGTACATCACCGGGTAGCGCCTGCCCGGGTCGTCGTAGTAGCCGCTCGGCAGGATGATCTTGATGTGTTGCTCTCCCGCGACCTCGGGCGTGGTCACCGTGAGGTGGAAGTTGGTGGCGCTTCCCGCCGCCGGCGCGACCTGGGTCAGGCCGAAGCCGTTGCCCATCGGCGGCGGCGCGGCGCCGTCGGAGGCCTGCGCCGAACCGGCCGGCGCGACGACGGCCGCGGCGGCGACCATCCATGCCACGGCCGTGCGCCACCAATGCGATGTCTTCTTCACTGTGTTTCCCCTCGTGAGCTCGGTCGTCGCGCTGCGCGGAACGTGTCGGGAAGCGGACTCAGTCCAGGACCCGCACCCGCAGGGCGGGCGAGGCCGCGATCTGGTCCTCGGTGAACCGCCCGGTCACCCACTGGCCGGCCGAGAACAGCTTGGTCTGATCGGCGTGGTGCGGGGAGGTCGGGTCGGCCGACTGGGAGTAGGCCATGACGGAGAGCGCCTGCGGCGGGCCGTCGGCGGTGAACAGCACCTGTTGGATGAAGCTCGACCCGAAGACGACGTCCGACTTTCCGTCCACCTGACCGGGAGTGATCACGTTGAGCACGCCCAGCTGGCTGATCGAGCCGTGGATCGGGATCTGCTCGCCGCCGCGGGTGACCTTCTGGACGTCCGACAACGGGGCGTTCAGACCGATGCCCGCCCTGCGCATCGCGAGGACGGCCCGGCCGAACGCGTCACGGACCGAGGAGTGCCCGGAATCCAACGAGTTGGGTGTGTGCACCGGGTCCTTGGGATCGAAGGGGACCCGCCACGGCAGCTTCTCGACGCCCTGTCCATTGAGCAGGAAGTGCCAGTAGTTCGCGAACAACAGGGATCCCCGACTGTTCGCGGTGTAGTCGTGGTCCGTCCATGCCGCCAGGATCGGACACGCCTCGCTCACGTTCACCAGGTTGCCGTCCACCAGGATGAGCCCGAAGGGCTGGCTCCGGCACATCGAGACGGTCGCGTTGAGGGCCAGGTCGGCGGCCCTGCTGTTGTCGGCGAACAGCAACTGCCCCATGGTCTGCGGCGTGAAGCCCCTGCCCGGCAGGCCATCGGTGCCGTTGATCCGGTTCTGCGCGGTCAGGATCAGCTCCTGGGTGCGCAGCGATCGGGGCGCCGCGGCGTCGCCCATCACCCTGGGGAAGGACAGCGGCTGCTCGGGATTGGCCAGCCAGGGGCTGTCGTTGGCGTTGCCCACGAAGTCGGACCGGATCAGCCGCGGTTGCTTGTGCGGGTCCAGCAGTCCGGGCGCGACCGCGTTCGGGTCGTCGGGCCAATCGCACTCGCTGCGCTTGCCGTCGAATATGGAGATCGGCGGCACATTGGGCAGCCGCAGCGACTGGTTGAACAGCAGCTGACCGGTCAGGGTCAGGCACGACCGCGCGTGCTCGTCGGTGATGTTCGGGGTCGCCTGGATGTCCGCGTACAGGGCTTTGCCCCCTCGGTCGGAGGCGACGGTGTTGAAGAAGGGGACCCCCTGTGTGGTCTCCAGGGCGCTCACCACGTCGTTGACGTCCTTGGCCTGGTCGAGACGGAACCAGGTGTTGAGCGCCCGCAGGTTGTCCATGTTCACGTCGCGCACCGCGTGCGCACTGACGACCCAGGGCAGGGGCTGGCCCTGCATCGACGTGGTGATCGGGCCGTAGCGCGTGGACCACAGCGTCCTGGTGACCCTGCCGACGGACCCGTCCGCGTTCCGTACGTCGACACCGACCTGCTGCGAGGTCATCTGTTCCCAGGCGCCGTCGACCAGGTAGTTGGTCGGGTTGAACGGATCCACCTGCACGTCGAACAGCCCGAACGGGGCCACCGTGGCGACGGTGTGGCTCCAGGCGACGTCGTTGTTGTGGCCGATGTTCACCGCGGGGAGTCCGAGCAGGCTCGCCCCGGAGACATTGAGCTTTCCCGGGATCGTCAGCTGGCTCTGCCACATCCGGTTCTTGCCCTGCCACGGAAAGTGCGGGTTGGCCAGCATCATGCTGGTGCCGCCCGACACGCCCTGCGAGCCGACCGCCAACGCGTTGCTGCCCATGCTCTGTTCCCGGCTCACCGCCATGGCGTCGCGGATCCTCGCCGCGGTCTCCTCGGGCGCCGGCGCGGCTGAGGGCGTCTGCCGCGTGCCGGCCGCCGCGGCTCCCGGCGGAGCGGCGTTCACCTGGCCTTCCAGCAGCGGGTCGGCGCTGCCCATGATGATCTCGGCGTGCGCGTGCCGGTAGACGTCGAGCTCCGTGATCGGTCGCACCCAGGCCGCGCCGCGACAGGCCGGGTCGGAGATGTCGTTCACGCCCGTCTCGGTCAGGTACCTGTTGTAGCCCTGGACGTAGCCGCGAATGGCCTCCTTGACCTCCGGCTCCGGCCCGTTGGGAGCCGGCTGGTCGAGCAGCCGCTCCACCACCCGGTTGTCCTTGATCCGCTGGAAGTACAGATCGCTGTTGAGGTTGCTCGTACCGTTCTGGTTCTGGCCGGGGCTCGCCCTGCCGTCGGGCCCCAAATGACGGGACCTCTGGGCGTTGACCATCAGATAGGTGTCGGCCAGGGTGCAGATGTTGTCCTTGGCCGCCGCGTATCCGTAGCCCGTACCCAGCCCCTCCCAGTTCGAGGCGATGATGTGCGGGATCCCGTACTCGGTGTACCGGATCGTCGGCTTGTCCGGGCCCCGTTCGCCGGCGGACGGCCCCGGCCCCGTCGCCGGCGAACCGGTGGCCGCCATCGTGCTCAGCACCGCGACCGCGGCCGCGACCGCCACCGGCAGCCTCGCCCTGAATCTCCTCCGTGCCATCGAGCCGTCCTTCCCTGGGTACGGGCCTTGGTCCGAACACGGCCACGGTAGGGAGGACCGATGAAATCCCGATGATGCCGCCGCACCCCGGGAGACCTAGCCGACGTGCGCCCGCCTGTCGGTCCGTACCCTTCCGGGGTCCCGCCGGAAGGTGGTGTTGCCACCTTCCGGAGGTCCACCTGGCCGAGCGCGGCGTGGTGCTGCCCTGCACCCCGGGCGCCGGTCCGCGGCCCCGGCCGCTGGTCCATCCGGCGGAGTCGGGCCGGGTCGTGTCGGCGCGGTCGGCGGACGGGCGCCTGGAGGTGTTCGCCGCCGGAGCCGACGGCATCCACCACGCCTGGCAGCAGGAGGCCAACGGCAACTGGTCGGCCTGGGAGCCCCTCGGCGGACCCGGCGGCGCCGAACTCGCCATCGGGCCCGACGCCGACGGCGTCCTGGAGCTGTTCGCCCTGAACGGGAACACCTTCCGGCGCCGCCGGCGCCGACGGCCGGCTGGAGGCGTTCTCCCCGACGCCCGGCGGCGCACGGCTCGGCCACCGCCCGCAGGTCGCACCGGGTGGGGACCGGCATCCCGGCGGGGAGTTCGGCGAGCCCGGCCTCAGGCTCGCCGCCACGCCCACCGCCGCCCTCGACGCCACCGGGCGGACGCACGTGTTCGCCGTCACCACCACGGGCGCGCTGCGGACCCGCGTCCAGGACCGGCCGAGCGGCGAGTGGCATGCGTGGGCGGCTTTCGGCGATCGTGCGGTCGCACCCCTCGTGTCGGGCAGCCCCGCTCCCTGAGGAAAGGTGCGGATCTCGCCAAGTGAAGGGGCGACAAGTGCTCCGTTCGCGCCGCAAATCTGCCCCGACCCCGGTTCCGCGGCTCCACCCGCAGTGACCTTCCCCACCTTGAGCCTCCGGGAGGGGGCGCCCGGCGTCCGGCACGGGAGGACGGCTCCCGCGTCCCGGCGTCAGGGTTCCGGCCGAACGGCCGGGCGCGGACCGGCACCGGCCCCGAATCACCGCCCCCGTCACCGGGACGCGGCGAACCGGGGCAGGCCGTCCCCGCGGGCCGTCCGGCGAAGTGGCCAAAGTACGCCGGTGAACTCCCCTGATCGATGAGTATCGTTCCGCTCGTCCGGCAATCGCGACGGGTGGAACGGGGGGAGCGGTGAGCGGCGTGGTCGTTCATCTGCCGCGGGGAAACGGTGGCGCCGACGGTGGCGAACCACACGGTGACGCGGTGACGTTACGGCTCGGCCCCGGCGAGGTCGCCCGCTTCGGACGGGGTTCCTCGGCGGTCCCCGTCGAGCTGCGCCTCGCCGACCCCGCGATCTCCCGGCTGGCCGGGGAGATCCGCGTGACCGACGACCACTGGCAGCTGACGAACCACAGCACCACCCACAGCTACCTCGTGGAGAACCCGGAGGGAGCGGGGGAGTACCTGAGGGTTCCGCCGCGCAGGGTCGGCGCGCCCATCCCGTTCGAGTTCTCCCGCGTGGTGCTGCCCACCCGCGGTGACGTCACCGTGTCCTTCCAGGTGTTCGCCCCCGACCACGTCTACCTGGACCCGGACGCCATGGGCGTCCCCTGGGGGAACCGCACGGTCACCGCGTACTCCCTGGACGAGACGGCCACGTACTTCCTCGTCCTCGTCGCGCTCTGCGAGCCGCGCCTGCGCGACCAGTCCCGCGTGGCGGTCCCGACCACCCCCCAGATCGTGGAGCGGCTCAGGGGTCACGCCACCTGCGGCACACTGACCGCGCGCGCGGTCAGCTCGCACATCGACTACCTCTCCGAGGAGAAGCTGCGCATCAGCCTCCCCGACGCCCAGGAACCGGGCAAGGGCGACCGCCGCAACGGCAAGCGGGAGGAGATCGTCGGGCTCGCGCTGCGGTTCGGACTCGTACGGGAGGAGAACCTCGGGCTGCTGCCGCCCCTGACCGGGGCGGGCGGCCGCGAGCGGCGGGCCGCGCGATGACGCTGCAACACGGCCTGGAGGGCACCACGGAGTGCGACCGGATCCACCTGATCGCCCCCGGCCATCAGGTGGGCGACTGGGTGGTCACCCGGCTGATCGGGGCCGGAGGCTGGTCCACGGTCCACGCGGCGCGTCCGGCCGACGCGCACCCGGGCCGGCCCTCCGGCGCCGCCGCGGGCCGGCCTCCGGGCCCCACCGAAGTCGCGCTCAAGATCATGCCGACCGCCGGGCTCGCGCCGCGGCAGGCGCGCAGGATCGTGGAATCCGCCCGCCGCGAGGTCGAGCTCGGGCGCAGGGCCGGGCATCCGAGGCTGATCGGCCTCCTGGAGTCGTTCGTCGTCGCCGCACCCGACCGGCCCGCCCTGGACGGCGCCATCGTCCTGGTCATGGAACGGGCCGCCGGCAGTCTGCGGGAACTCATCGACGCGGGGGTGCCCGAGGCCGATCGCGGGCGGCTGATCGCGGGAATCTGCGAGGGCCTCGCCCACCTCCACCGGTCGGGCTGGGTCCACGCGGACCTCAAACCGGAGAACGTCCTCCTGGACGCCGACCGCTCCGTGAAGCTCTCGGACTTCGGTCTGGCGACCGAACTGACGGGGACCCACGGCTACGCGCCGCCCATGGGCACCCTGGACTACCTCCCGCCCGAGCGCTGGCGGGCTCCCCTCGGCGAACTGGGGGTGCGGGTCCGGCCGAGCGCCGACATCTGGGCCCTGGGCATCGTCATCCACGAGGTGTTCGCGGCGGGTGGCTCGCCGTTCTCCGGCGCCACGCCCATGGCGCGGGGCGCCGCGGTCCAGGAGTACGGCGAGGGTCGGGCCCCGCTGCGCATGGACCACGCGGTGCCCCCGTTCTGGCGGGCGCTGGCCGCCGACTGCCTCGCCCCGACCCACGAGGCCCGCGCCCCGCACACCGCCGAGAGCCTGCTCGCCCGCATCGCCGCCCAGCGGGAAGCACCGGGAGCCGCGGCGGGCCGATTGCGGGGCCGGGCCCGCGCCGCGGTCCTCGCCACCGCGCTGTGCGGCATGGCCGGCGCGACCCTGTGCTCGGACGCGGTACGAGCCGCCACGTCCGCACCGCCCGGCCTCGCGGGCGCGGCAGCCGGCACGGTCCGGATCTTCAACGCGGAGCGGAGCTGTCGGGAGCGGATCGATCGGGCACCGCAATGCAGTCTGGGCCTGGCGATCGACCCCCTGCGGCCCTACACCGCGGACAACGTCGTACCGACCAGGGTCTGGCACGGCGACGTCCTCGCCGCCGACTGCCAGTTGCCCGGCGGCCGGCCCATCATCGATGAGGAGGACCAGCAGTCCACCCGCTGGTACCGGGTGAACCTCCCGCCCGGCTCCCTGCCCCCCTCGGCCTGGCTGCCCGCCGTACGCACCAAGGAACGGCCGGCGCTGCCGAAATGCCCGCACTCCGCGACGGGGCGCTGACGCGGAGCGCGCCGGATCCGGCCGCGCCGACACCCGATGGAAAGGATCAGCGGACGAAAGGGCGAGCGAGCGAAAGGATCTCCGCCGGAACGGCAACCTTTCGGTCCTCGGCGGCAACTGCACGGGCAGGCGACCCCCTTCACGGGCGCCGACCTTCCCGACACGCGCAGAGGATCCCTCACGATGACTACCAGTGCAGGACGCCACCGCAGGACCCGTACGCTGCCCGTCGCGGCAGTCCTCGCCCTGACGGCCGTGGCCGGCGGGGTGTACCTGGCCGCCGCGCCCGGTGGTGGGGAGGCCGCCGCAGCCGGGAGCGCCCGGCCGGTGGTCGTCTCCACGACCGCAGCCCTGGAGCAGGCCTTCGCCGAGGCGGGGCCCGGGACCACGATCCAGCTGCGCGGAGGCACGTACCTCCCCGCGCGCACGCTCAAGAGCCAGGCCGACGGGACTCCGACGCGGCGGATCACCGTCACCGCCCACGGCACGGAGAAGGTGACGGTCGACGGTTCCAAGCTCCCCGCGGGAGAGTGGCTGACCGCGATAGGCGGCGACCACTGGACGCTGTCGAACCTGACGTTCCGGAACTCGCCCTCGCACGGGGTGGTGCTGACCTCCTCCGTCGGCGGGATCTTCAGGAACCTACGGACCCACGGCAACGGCGACTCCGGATTCACCCTGCGTGGTGACGGCACCAACGACAACCTCATCCAGAACCTGGACTCCTACGACAACCACGACGCCAGGACCCACGGTCAGAACGCGGACGGTCTGGCCATCAAGTTCGGGTCGGGCACGAACAACAAGGTCGTCGGCGCCCGCCTTTGGAACAACGCCGACGACGGCCTCGACCTGTGGCAGTGGGCCAGCCCCGTACGGATCGAGAACAGTTGGGCGTACGGCAACGGGGAGAACCGCTGGAACGACCCCGCCTTCGAGGGCAACGGGAACGGCTTCAAGCTGGGCGGGGGCGGCGCGAGCGCCGCGCACGTCGTCACCGGCAACGCCGCCTGGAACAACCGGCTCCACGGGTTCACCGAGAACAGCAACCCGGGGGCCCTGATCCTGCACCGCAACACGGCGTACGCCAACCACGCGGACGGATTCTTCTTCGCCTCGTCACCCTCACGCCTGTCCCGGAACCTCGCGGCGCAGAATGCCGGGGGCACGGCCAAGCTGGGGCACCGCGCCGTCACCGCCGCGAACAGCTGGGACGCCAAGGGCGAGGGCGGCCCCTTCCCGGACGGGCGCTCCTTCCTGCGCGACACGGACGCGACGACGGCCTACGGCCCGCGCAAGGCCGACGGATCCCTCCCGGAGACCACCTTCCTCACCACCGGGACCGAAGACATCGGCGCGGCGATGAAGTGAGCCCCGGCACAGTCCCCCCGCACCGCGGCGTGCAGACGCGAGGATCGCGGGACGACGTGCCGGGTCGCACACGCGCCACGGACACAGCAGCACAGCGAGAGGCAACCCCGCACATGCTCGTGGACGACGCGTCCGAGGAGTTCCACGCCTTCTTCGAGCGGCACTACGCCGAACTCGCCCGGTTCGCCCACCTCCTGACCGGTGAGGCGGACGCCGCCGACGATCTCGCCGCCGACGCGCTGGTCGCGCTCTGGCACCGGTGGGACCGGCTGCGGTCGGCCGACCACCCGGTCGCCTACGCCCGCGGTGTCGTCGCCAACCTGGCACGCGCCCGCATCCGCGGCGCCGTCCGCGAGCGCCGTCGCGTCGCACTGTTCTGGTCCGTGCGCGCCGAGCGCGTGCACGACCCGGACGTGGCGGTGGTGGTGGACGTGCGCCAGGCCCTGGCCCGGCTGCCCTTCCGCAAGCGGGCGTGCGTCGTCCTGCGGCACGCCTTCGACCTGTCCGAGAAGGACACCGCCCTGGCCCTCGGCATATCGGTCGGTACCGTCAAGAGCCAGACGTCCAAGGGCATGACGGAGCTGCAACGACTGCTGGCGGCACGAGACGCGGGCGCACTCCTGGAAAGGGTTCAGCGATGACCGACTTGGGCGAACACCTGCGGAAGGCGGCCGAGTCGCACCAGCCCGACCGCGCCCGGATACTGGCCCGGGTGGAACGCGGCACGGCCGGCGCCGACCTCGCGCGCCCGTATCGGCGTCGCCGGACGGTGGCGGCGCCCTGGTCCCGGGTCACGCTCGCGACGATGGCCGCGGCCGGTGCCCTGCTGGTCGCCGGCTACGTCGTGGCCGAGGCCGTGCAGGACACGGTGCCCCGCCACCACTCGGGCGCGGCACCGCTACCGCCCGACCCCGGCCCCGGGACGCTCGGGCAGGCAACCCCGCAGCCGGACCGCGGCGCCTCGGGCGAGCCGGGCGACCCACCCGTACCCACGGCCACCCCACCCGCCCCCACACCGGAGCCCGGCCCGAGCCGTACCGGCTCACCCCCCACGACCGGCGCACCGACGCCGTCCCGGCCCTCCGGCGGACCACGGACGGAGGACGGCCCGCTGTGGGCCGACGGCTCCGTCGACCCGGGCAGCAGGACCCACTGGTCGCAGAGCAACGTCACCCTCAAGACCCGACAACCGCTCACCGCGCTCAGCGTCGAACTGCGGGTGGCGCAAACGGGCGGCGTCAAGAGCAGCGGCCCGTGGCAGACCCTGCCCGAGGCGGACTTCACCTTCTCCGTGCACGAACGGAACGGCACGCTGCTCTACCGCTGGGAACTCAAGGCGGGCCGCACGGTGCCCGCCGGAACCCATGTGTTCGCCGGCCGGTACGACCACACGACCAGCGGCCGCGATGCGGCGGCCGACCGGTACGAGGCCACCGCCGAGGCGGCCCGGGAAACCTTCAGGGTCGGTGGCGACTTCGCCCGCACCGGATGACGGCGGCCGGTACTCACCGATCAGCGCCCGATCTCGAACTCGGGCGGCTTGAGGTCCTTCAGGCATTCGGTGTCCGGCGCGGCCGGGTCGTCGAAGAACGAGACGGCGATCTCCTGGGCGCACTTCGAGGTGGCGAACACCACGTGCGGCTCGTACGGGACCGTGACGACCTTGGCCTCGGGCAGCGTACGGGCCACGTAAGGTCCGTTGTCCGCCCCGGTCTGGGAGTCGAACCCGCCCGACAGGGCGAGGGTCGGGATGTCGCCCCGCGTGACGTCCCGGATCGACGGCGGCGCCGCGGGCACGTTCCAGACGTCGCAGTCCGGCCGGAGGAAGGTGAGCTGCGGCGCCTGGGCCTGCACCGAGCGGGGGAACGACGGGAACGCCTGCTGTCCGCCGCGCAGCGCCTGCGCCTGGCTCTCGTACGGAGTCCACTCGCCGCAGAAGACACCGTAGACGAGCCCGTGCGCGACCCTTCCCATGGCCTGGGGGCTGAGCTTGCCGCCGGCCCACTGCTTGGCGATCCGTTGCGGCTTGCCGTTGGCCAGCTCATCGAGGGCGGCGGGCACCTGGGGCGCCACGTGGGTGGCGGACGTCATCCAGTTCACCAGGGCCCCGCCGTCCAGCACGACCTTCACCGGCTTGTCGCTGCCGGGCAGCGTGACGGTGGTGGTGACCGGCTCGGCTTCGAGTTCGCGGACGAGCCGGTCGAAGGTGGCCGACAGGTTCGGATAGCGCTTGTTGCAGGCGGGCTGCTCCGCGCAGGCCTTGAACAGGCCGTCGAAGCCCTGCCGGGCGCTGCTCCAGGTCGCGACCGACCCGGCCCTGGACGGCGGCAGGATGCCGTCGATGCCCACCGAGCGCAGGCCCTCGGGATGCAGGCGCATGTAGGTCAGCGCCAGGTGCGTGCCGTAGGAGATCCCGTACAGGTTCCACTGCTTTACGCCCAGCGCGGTGCGCAGATCGTCGTAGTCGGCGGCGCTCTCGATGTCGTTGTAGGCGCCGAGGTCGATCCCGCGGCCCGCCAGTTGGTCGCGGCAGGCCTTCGTCGCCGCGACGTGGAGGCGTTCGGTGGACGGAGCGTCGTACACGAGGCCGACCGAGCGCGCGTTGAACTCGTCGATGTTGGGGCAGAGGAGCGTCGGGTCGGCAGAGTAGGTACCGCGCTGGGACATGAAGATCACGTCGCGGTCGCGGTTCAGGCCGCCGTCGATCGCCATCTTCGCCTCTCCCACCGCGTCGTCGCCGGGTCCGCCCGCGAGCCACACGATGGGGTCGGGCTTCGGTGTGTCGGTCGCGGCGGGCACGATCGCGACACCGAGTTCGATCGTTCGACCGCCGGCCTCGGCGCGGTTCTCGGGCACGGTGAGGGTTCCGCAGCGGGCCCCTTCCAGTGCCTCGACCGGTTCCGGCGTCCTCGGGCAGGGGCCCGGCTCGAAGCGGGCGTCACCCACCGTCCGCGCGACCGTGCCGATCGGCGGCTGCGGGGAGGGGGTGTCGCCGGTGGGGGATTGCCCCCGGGCGGGCGCCGCGAGGAGCCCGGTGACGAGGAGACCCGTCGCCATGGCGGCCGACGTGACGCGCAGGCGTCGTACGGTGCGGCGGTGACGGGGCGCGTGGTGGCGTGTCATCGGGTCTCCCGGTCATCTCGGGACGATGGTGAACGGTGGGGGTTCGAGACCGTCCACGCACGAGGTGTCGGGATCGGTCGGGTGAGCGAAGAACGACGCCAGCACGCGCTGCGCGCACGGCGACTGGGGGACCACCCAGTGGCCGATTCCGGGGACCTGCACGGAGGTCGAGCGGGACAGGTCGCGGGCCACGCCCTTGGCCCAACTCGCCCCGGTCTTCACGTCGAACGTGCCGGAGACGACGAGCGCCGGCACCGAACCGACCGTGGGCACCCGCTGGCCGGAAGCACGGTCCGGAACGTTCCAGATCCGGCACGCCTCGTACTGGAAGGGCAGCTGCGGCACTTGGGCCAGCACCGTGTCGGGCCACCCGGGGAAGGTCTTCCGCCCGGCCTCCAGCACGTCGGATTCCGAGTACCCGGGCGCCCACTCGCCGCACACGATCGAGTTCGTCAGGCCGTGCGCGAACTCGCCGACCTTCTGGACCGAGCCGGCCGCGCGGGCCTGCGCGAAGCGCTCCGGGTTGCCGCGGCCGAGTTCGTCGAGCGCCGCGGGGATGTCCTTGGGCCGGGGCGTGGAGGCGACGATCAGGTTCAGCAGCGCGCCGCCGTCGAGGACGGTCCTGACCGGCTTGCCGCCCTCCGACGGCGTGACGTCCAGGGTCAGGGGGTGGGCCTCCAGCTTGCGCACCTGCTCCGTCAACAGTCGCCGCAGTTCCGGGTACCGGCTCTTGCAGGCGGGCTGCGCCGCGCACGCCGCGAGGATGTTGTCGATTCCCTCGGCGGTGCTGCCCCACGTCCACGGCAGGGTCACGACCCGGGGAGGGGTGACCGAGTCGATCGCGAAGGCACGGATTCCCTCGGGGTGCAGGCGCAGGTACGTCAGGGCCAGGTTGCTGCCGTAGGAGTAGCCGTAGACGTTCCACCGCGGGATCTTCAACGCCTTCCGCAGGTCGGCGAAGTCGGCGGCGTTCTCGGTGGTGTTGTACGCGCCCAGGTCGGTGCCGTCGGCCGTCAGGCGGTCCCGACAGTCCTTGACCGCTTTCAGGAACAGCGCTTTGGCCTGCGGCGCGTCGTAGCCCAGGCCGACGGCCCGGGAGTTGAAGCGGTCGATCTCGGGGCAGGCGAGGTTCGGCCGGTTGTAGAGGTTGCCGCGCTGGGCCATGACGATCAGTTCGCGGTCCTTGTTCAGACCGGACGCGACCAGGAACGGGATGTCGTCGATCGTGTCGGCGCCGGGCCCGCCCGCCATGAACACCACGGGGTCGGCCGCCGGCTTCGCGGAGGTGGCCGGGATGCGGGCGACGGCCAGTTCGATGGTGCGGCCGCCGGGGCGGGCGCGGTTCTCGGGGACCTCCAGGACCCCGCACCGTGCGTTGCTCAGCGCTTCGATGGGCTCGGGCGGCTTCGGACAGGGACCGGGTACGAACCGGGCGGGGGCCACCGGAGCCACCGGAGCGGGCTCACCGGCGGGCCGGGCGGGTGCCGGAGGCGCACTGCCGCCCGCGGGGCCGAACGCCGTCAGGCAGACCAGGGCGACCGCGGCCGTCGTCGCCGCGTGGATGCTGTGTTTTGGCATGTGGTCTCGTTCCTCTGCCCGGAACGGCACGACACAGCGGCCGTGCCGTGGCGGACAGCGGTGTTCTGGGCGGAACGGCCCTCCTTCGACGCTACCGGGCGGCCGCCGCGCGTGCACCCGGAGCGGCCGCGACCGGATGGGCCACCGGGCCGATCACGGAGCACGGCGGACGCCCGCCCCGGCCCCTCGTGCGGCCCCCCGCACCACCCGGTAGCGTTGATCGCATGGCCGTGAATCGGATGGCGTCGCTGTGCGCCGCCGGAAGCGCCGTCATGGTCGCAGTGGCCGGCGTCGCGGGGCCGCAGGCACACGCGACCGGCGATGACCGCGAGAAACGAAGCGCGGCCGTCCTCCAGGAACTGGTGCCCTCCCCCGACGGTCCGGGCTGCGCGGCGGCCGTCGGCGAGCGGGGGAGGGTCGTCTGGGAGGCGGGCAGGGGGCGAGCCGATCTGACGACCGGGCGTGCCATCACCTCGAAGACGGTCTTCGACATGGCGTCCAACTCCAAGCAATTCACCGCGGACGCGGTCCTCTTGTTGGCCGGGCGACACCAACTCGCCTTGACCGAGCCCCTGTCCAAGTTCCTCGACGATCCGCCGGCCTGGACGCGGGACGTCACCCTGGGCGACCTGATGCGCCACACCAGCGGCATCGCCGACTACCAGGACCTGCTGGAGGCCGAGGGCGTCGCGGTGTCCGACCCGGCCGGCCAGAAGGAAGCGATCGCGGCCATCCTCGCCTCACGGCCGGAGGATCCACCGGGAAAACGGTTCGCCTACTCCAACTCCAACTACGTCCTCCTGGCGCAGGTCGTCGAGAGGGTCACCGGAAAGCCGTTCCCGACCTTCGTCCAGCAGGAGTTCTTCACCCCGCTGGGTCTGCGCATGACCTTGGCCCCGGCCGTGGACGTCCCCGGCAAGGCCAGGTCGTACGACGAGAAGAACGGCTCCTACACTCCCGACTCCTCCCCCTGGCAGCAGTACGGGGACGGGTCCGTCCAAACCACCCCCGGGGAACTCGTCCGCTGGGCCGACAACTACCGAACCGGTCGTGTCGGTGGCACCGAACTGCTCGCCGGGGTCACGGGGGGAGCGGTGGACGTGGGCGATGTCCTGCGCCCGCGTGGCATAGAGGCGGGGCGCTACGGGGCCGGGATCCTCCTCCTCCCGGACAACAGCCTCGTGCACCGCGGCGATTGGGAGGGATTCCACAGCACCTTCAAGGTGAGCCCGGACCGCGGCACCGCCGTCACCGTCGTCTGCAACGTCGATTCCCCCGATCACTTCCGAGCGGCGAACCGACTTATGGACGTCTGGACCGGATGACGCGCAAGGCGTACGGGACGCGGGTGGCGATCAGCTCCGGTCGGGCGGGACCGGCCGGGGCGTGAAGCGGATCGGGGCCTGGAACCGGGCCTTGCGGGCGGCGCGGCGGAAGACCGTGAGGACGGCGGGGCCGGCCAGGCAGACGCAGACGAAGTTGGTGACGGCGCGGCCGGTGTCCCAGCCGAGGGAGGTGGCCAGGTCGAAGGCCAGGTAGCGCTGGAACTGCTCGGTGAAGGGGAGCCCGGGGAGGTAGGCGATGGAACTGTTCGGGTCCAGGGAGAAGGGCCTCCGGCTCCGCCGAACCGGCCGGAGCAGAACGCATCGTACGGTGTCGCGGGCGCGCGCCGTAAGCGGATCCCGCGAACGCGGCGGGGCGGGGCGCGACGACACCACTCGTCACGCCCCGCCCCTTCCTCAGCTGCCGGGGCACCCTCAGAGCCCGGGCGGCGTGCCGGGACCCCTCAGTCCCGGCCGTACGTGTGGAACCCGCGGCCGGTCTTGCGGCCGAGCAGCCCCGCCTGCACCATCCGCCGGAGGAGCGGGGGCGGGGCGTAGAGGGGTTCCTTGAACTCGTCGTACAGGGATCCGGCGATGGCGGCGACGGTGTCGAGGCCGATGAGGTCGGCCAGCTTGAGGGGGCCCATCGGATGGGCGCAGCCCAGGACCATGCCGGTGTCGATGTCGGAGGCGCTCGCGAACCCCGACTCGGCCATGCGGACGGCGGAGAGCAGGTAGGGGATCAGCAGGGCGTTGACGACGAAGCCGGCCCGGTCCCGGGAGCGGATCGCGGTCTTGCCGAGGCTGTCGCCGACGAAGGCCTCGACGGTGTCGGACACGTGCGCCGCGGTGTGGAGGGAGGAGACGATCTCGACCAACGGCATCACCGGTACCGGGTTGAAGAAGTGCAGGCCGAGCACGTGGTCGGCGCGACCGGTCGCCATGCCGAGCCGCATGACGGGGATGGCGGAGGTGTTGGTGGCGAGGATCGCCTGCGGGTCCTCCACGATCTTGTCGAGGGCGGTGAAGACCTCGATCTTGGCGTCGGCGCTCTCCGTGACGGCCTCGATGACCAACTGGCGGTCGGCGAGGTCATCGAGGCCGCTGGTGAACAGGAGCCGGGCCAGGGCGTCCTCGGCGGAGATCCGGTCGAGCTTGCCCCGCTGGACGGCGCGTTCCAGGGAGACGGCCATCCGCTCACGAGCGGCGCGGGCGGCGGTGGCGTCGGCCTCGGCGACGACGGTGTCGAGGCCGGCCCGGGCGCACACCTCGGCGATGCCCGCACCCATCTGTCCGCCGCCGACGATCCCGACCCGCCGGATCCGGCTCGACGACCGGGCGGGGGCGTTCACGCGGTCACCGGCGCGGCGGCGCGGCGGACGAGGTGCCGGGTGTAGGCCTCGGGTGTGAAGAAGGCGGGGAGCCGCCCGGACAGCGCACCGTCCACGAACACCTCGCGGGCGTCGAGCACGAGTGCCTCGGGGTCCTCCGCCTCCAGGGCGGCGCATTCGGAGTCGAGGAGGTCGAGGAGCGTCGCCCGGTCCACCCGCTCGTGGCGGAGCCACTGCCAGATCTGGACGCGGGCGATCTCGGCGGTCGCGGCGTCCTCCATCAGCCCGTACAGGGCCACGGCCCCGCTGCCGCGCAGCCAGGCGTCGAAGTAGCGCAGGGCCACGGCGACGTTCGAGCGGATCCCCTCCGGGGTCGGCGGCGCGGCGATCCGGCGGACGGACAGCAGCTCGGCGGCGGTGACCTCGACGTCCTCCCGGGTCCGCTCCACCTGGTTGGGGCGCCGGCCCAGCACGCCGTCGAAGACCTCGCGGCAGACCGGGACCAACCCGGGGTGGGCCACCCAGGAGCCGTCGAAGCCGTCCTCGGCCTCGCGCTCCTTGTCGAGCCGGACCTTGGCGAGCGCCGCCTCGTTCGCCGCCGGGTCCTTGCTGGGGACGTGGGCGGCCATCCCGCCGATGGCGTGGGCGCCGCGCTTGTGGCAGGTGCGGACGAGGAGTTCGGTATAGGCCCGCATGAAGGGTGCGGTCATGGTGACGGCGGCCCGGTCGGGCAGCTGGAAGTCGGTGCGGTGGCCGAAGGTCTTGATGAGGCTGAAGAGGTAGTCCCAGCGGCCGGCGTTCAGTCCCGCGCTGTGCTCGCGCAGCTCGTGGAGGATCTCCTCCATCTCGAAGGCGGCCGTGATCGTCTCGATCAGGACGGTGGCCCGGACGGTGCCCCGGGGGATGCCGAGGAGTTCCTGGGCGAGTACGAAGACGTCGTTCCACAGCCGGGCCTCGTACCGGTTCTCCAGCTTGGGGAGGTAGAAGTACGGGCCGTACCCGGCGTCGATCTGTCGCCGCGCGCAGTGGAAGAAGTACAGGCCGAAGTCGACCAGCGAGGCGGCCACGGGCCGGCCGTCGATCTCCAGGTGCTCTTCGAGGAGGTGCCAGCCGCGGGGCCGGACCATGATCGTGGCGAGGTCCGTACCGAGGCGGTACTCCTTGCCCTCCGGGGTGGTGAAGTCGATGCGCCGTTCGACGACGTCGAGCAGGGTGAGCTGGCCGCCTATGACGTTGCTCCACGTGGGGGCGGTGGCGTCCTCGAAGTCGGCCATCCACACCTCGGCCCCGGAGTTGAGGGCGTTGACGGCCATCCGCCGCTCGGGCGGGCCGGTGATCTCGACGCGCCGATCGGTGAGGCCGGGCGCGGGCGGGGCGACCCGCCAGTCGGCGTCGGCGCGGACCGCGGAGGTGGCGCGCGAGAAGTCCAGGGGCGTGCCCGAGGCCAGGTGGGCGGACCGGCGGCGCCGTTCCTTGAGGATCTCCGCACGGCGGCCCGCGAACGCGGCGTCGAGCCGGGCGATGAAGTCGAGCGCCGCCGGTGTGAGGATCACCTCGTGGCGTTCACCCGGTGTGCCGAGGACTCGGACACCGGCGGTCAGGGACGTGGATGACATGCGGTTCTGCTCCTCGGCGTGGGTGGCCGGCGCCCGAGGGGGGAGCCTCGGGCGCCTTCGGACGACCGCCGGCGGGTGGGCCCCGCCATGCGGTGACGACAGCCCCTAGTGGAACTGCTCTTCCTCGGTGGAGCCGGCGAGCGCCGTGGTGGAGGAGGCCGGGTTGACGGCGGTGGAGACCAGGTCGAAGTAGCCGGTGCCGACCTCGCGCTGGTGCCTGACCGCCGTGAAGCCCTGCGCCTGGGCGGCGAACTCCCGCTCCTGGAGGTCGACGTAGGCGGTCATGCCGTGCTCGGCGTAGCCGCGGGCGAGGTCGAACATGCCGTGGTTGAGGGAGTGGAAGCCGGCCAGGGTGATGAACTGGAAGCGGTAGCCCATCGCGCCGAGTTCGCGCTGGAACTTGGCGATCTGGTCGTCGTCCAGGGCCGCCTTCCAGTTGAAGGAGGGCGAGCAGTTGTAGGCGAGCATCTGGTCCGGGTACCGGGCGTGGATCGCCTCGGCGAACTCGCGGGCCTGGGTCAGGTCCGGGGTGCCGGTCTCCACCCAGATCAGATCCGCGTACGGGGCGTACGCGAGACCGCGGGCGATGACCGGGGCCATGCCGTTCTCGACCCGGTAGAAGCCCTCCGCGGTGCGGTCGCCCGTCACGAACCGCGCGTCGCGCTCGTCGACGTCGCTGGTCAGCAGGTTCGCGGCGAGGGCGTCGGTGCGGGCGATGATCACCGTCGGGGTGTCGGCGATGTCGGCGGCGAGGCGGGCCGCGTTCAGGGTGCGGATGTGCTGGGAGGTCGGGACGAGGACCTTGCCGCCGAGGTGGCCGCACTTCTTCTCGGAGGCGAGCTGGTCCTCGTAGTGGATGCCGGCCGCGCCCGCCGCGATCATCGCCTTGGTGAGCTCGAAGGCGTTCAGCGGGCCGCCGAAGCCGGCCTCGGCGTCGGCGACGATCGGGGCCAGCCAGTCGATCGTGTCCGATCCGCCCTCGGCGGTGGCGATCTGGTCGGCGCGGAGCAGCGCGTTGTTGATGCGTCGGACCACCTGGGGGACCGAGTTGACCGGGTACAGGCTCTGGTCCGGGTAGGTGTGCCCGGCCTGGTTGGCGTCGGCGGCGACCTGCCAGCCGGAGAGGTAGATCGCCTGGAGACCGGCCCGCACCTGCTGGACGGCCTGGCCGCCGGTGAGCGCGCCGAGTGCGTGGACGTAGTCCTGCTCGTGGAGCTGTCGCCACAGCCGCTCGGCGCCACGCCGGGCCAGGGTGTGCTCCTCGCGGACGCTGCCGGAGAGCCGCACCACGTCCTCGGCCGTGAAGGTGCGCTCGATGCCCGCCCATCGCGGGTCGTCGGCCCACCGCTGCCCCAGTTGCTCGGCCGCCGCCGTCGTGTTCGCCTGTGCCATGACCGTCACCGTCTCCATGAGTCGCTTCAACCGTCCTCGCACGCCATAGGTGCGAAGCTTTGGCACCACGTGCCGAATTGGATCGCGGCCCGCCGTTCCTGACCTGGAACGAGTGAGCAATGTTGTCGATCCACAGCCGGGAGCTGCCGGGGTGTCCGACATCAGGGCGTGATTCGGGCCCGGAACTCCCGTCCGGATCCGCCTGGTCCGGCGGGCCGCAGGACGACTCTCGCAGTGACACCCAGTGCCATCAATCGTGGACGCCTGCCAATTTCTGTGAATCTTTTCGGGGCCGTTTGCCAAGTTTGCGAAGGGTCCACGTGGCCGTCGCCCCGCATAGGGTGGTCCACGGAACGAAGGAGGCGCGGTGAGCAAGACGTACGCGGGTACGCGGTTGCGGAGACTGCGGGAGGAGCGGCGGATGTCCCAGGCCGAGCTGGCCCGGGTACTCGCCATCTCGCCCAGCTACCTCAACCAGATGGAGCACGACTCCCGCCCGCTGACCGTGCCGGTGCTACTGCGGCTGACCGAGGCCTTCGGCGTCGACCCGGGCTTCTTCTCCGAACGGGACACCGGTCGGCTGGTCGCGGACCTGAGGGAGGCGCTCGCCGGGGAAGTGGCCGAGGCGAGGGTCTCCCCCTCGGACCTGGCCGAACTGGCCTCCCGGATGCCGGCGGTCGCACAGGTACTGCTCGACCTGGGCCGCCGCGGCCAACTCCTGGCCGAGCGACTGGCGGGGTCCGCCGACGGGCGCGACGGTGACCCGGCCATGGGGCTGCCCCGCTCGCCGCACGAGGAGATCCGGGAGTTCTTCTACCGGCGCCAGAACTACCTCCACGAAACCGACCTCGCGGCCGAGGAGCTGGCCCGCACCATCCGGATCCGGCCCGGTGAGGTCGTCCGCGCCCTCTCGGCGCGACTCATGGAGCGCCACGGGGTCCGGGTGAGCGCCGACTCGGAGCGGCTGCACCACTACGACGACTCGGGCCGGGTCCTCCACCTGTCCGCCCGGCTGCGGCCGGGCCAGCAGGCCTTCCGGATGGCCACGCAGCTGGCGCTCCTGGAGTACGGCGGCGAACTGGACCGGCTGGCGGCGGAGGACTTCCCCGCGGGGTCGACCCCGCACGCGCTGGCCCGGATCGGCATCGCGAACTACTTCGCCGCCGCGCTGATCCTCCCGTACCGGGCCTTCCACACGGCCGCCGAGGAGTTCCGTTACGACATCGAGCGACTCACCGACCACTTCGGACTCGGCTACGAGACCGTCTGCCACCGCCTCAGCACCCTGCAACGCCCCAGGCTGCGCGGGGTCCCCTTCTCCTTCGTCCGCGTCGACCGCGCCGGGAACATGTCCAAGCGGCAGTCGGCCACCGGCTTCCACTTCTCCCGCGCGGGAGGCACCTGCCCGCTGTGGAACGTGTACGAGGCCTTCGCCGCGCCCGGCCGGATCCACGTGCAGGTGGCCGCCATGCCCGACGGGCAGCGCCACCTGTGGACGGCCCGCGCCGTCACCCGCCACCGCGGCGGCTGGGGAGAGCCGGGCAAGACCTTCGCCATCGGTCTCGGCTGCGAGATCCGGCACGCGTCCCGGCTGGTCTACTCCGACGGGATCGACCTGGACAACACGGCGGCGGCCACCCCCATCGGCATGGGCTGCCGCCTCTGCGAGCGGCTCGACTGCCCGCAGCGCGCCGTCCCGCCCCTCGGGCGGCCGCTCGCCGTCGACGAGAACTCCAGCACCTTCGTCCCGTACCGGGTCGCCGACCGGGACCGGTGAGGCGAGGCCCGGCCCCGGCCGGGAGGCGTCCGCGGAGGGGCATCCCCGGCGCCTGCGCGGATCGGACGAACCTCAGTCGACGCAGAACTCGTTGCCCTCGATGTCCAGCATCGGGATGCACGAGTCCGTGCCGTCGTACAGCGTTCGCACGTGCACCGCGCCGAGCGGGACGAGCCGTGCGCACTCCGCCTCAAGGGCGGCGAGGCGCTCCTCGCCGACGAGTCCGGTGCCGACCCGCACGTCGAGGTGCACCCGGTTCTTGGCGGCCTTCCCCTCGGGCACGCGCTGGAAGTACAGGCGCGGGCCCACCCCCGAGGGATCACCACAGGCGAACCAGGAATCCCGCTGCTCGGGCGGCTGCGAGCGGTTGAAATCGTCCCAGCCGGCGAACCCCTCCGGCGGCGGCGCCGCGACGTACCCCAACACCTCGCACCAGAAGCGGGCGAGGCGCTCGGGTTCCGCGCAGTCGAAGGTCACCTGGAACTTCTTGGTCGCTGCCATCGGCGCACCGTACCAACAGGACCCGGCCGGCGCCGTGGGGTTCTTCACGCGGCCGCGCCGGGGGTGGGGGGTGGACTTACTAGGACGTCCAACTATATGTTCGTGGCAAGCCCGCGGTGCAGGGAAGCCGGTGTGAATCCGGCGCGGTCCCGCCACTGTGACCGGGAAGTGCGCTCTTCAGCAGGTCAGGCCACTGACGGAATCCATCCGTCGGGAAGGCCGGAGAGCGCGCGTTGATCCGGGAGTCAGGATACCGGCCGCGGGGTGATCCGTGTTGTCCACGAGGATGGAGCTGACACGCATGGCACCGGTACGTGACCACGGCCCAGGTGATCCGGCGGAGTACCCGAACGGCGAGGCCCTGCCCCCGCGTTCGTGACTCGACGAAGGCCCCGGGCCTTCCCTGTCCCGCGGTCGGAGCCGCGGTCCGCACCCCGATCGGTGCCGTACCGCTCCCGCGCCGCGCCTTCCTCGGATCCTCACCTGACGAGAGCAGGCTTCGATGGTCCGCGAACTCACCCACTTCATCGGCGGCAAGCACACGACCGGCACGTCCGGTCTCTTCGCCGACGTGTACGACCCCAACACCGGCGCGGTGCAGGCCAGGGTCCCCCTGGCCGGGCGCGCCGACACCGAGGCGGCGATCGCCAACGCGGAGGAGGCGCAACTGGAATGGGGTCGGTGGAACCCGCAGCGACGCGCCCGCGTCATGCTGCGCTTCCTCCAACTCGTCGAGAGCGAAAGGGACTCGCTGGCCCGACTGCTGTCCTCCGAGCACGGCAAGACCGTCGCCGACGCCCACGGAGACCTGCAACGCGGCCTGGAAGTAGTCGAGTTCGCCGCCGGCGTACCGCACCTGCTGAAGGGTGAGTTCACCGACAACGCGGGCACCGGGATCGACGTGCACTCGCTGCGCTCCCCGCTGGGCGTGGTCGCCGGGATCACCCCCTTCAACTTCCCCGCGATGATTCCCCTTTGGCAGGCCGCACCCGCCCTTGCCTGCGGAAACTCCTTCATCCTGAAGCCCTCCGAGCGGGACCCGTCCGTCCCGCTGCGCCTGGCCGAACTGTTCCTGGAGGCCGGACTGCCGCCCGGCGTCCTCAACGTGGTCAACGGCGGCAAGGAAACCGTCGACACCCTCCTCGAGGACCCCCGCGTCCAGGCCCTCGGCTTCGTCGGCTCCACCCCGATCGCCGCGCACATCTACGCCACCGCCGCCTCCCACGGCAAGCGCGCGCAGTGCTTCGGCGGCGCCAAGAACCACATGATCGTGATGCCCGACGCGGACCTCGACCAGGCCGTGGAAGCACTCATCGGCGCCGGCTACGGCTCGGCGGGCGAACGCTGCATGGCCATCGCCGTCGCCGTCCCCGTCGGCGAGGAGACCGCGAACGCCCTGGTGGCGAAGCTGGCGGAACGCATCTCCACCCTGCGCGTCGGCCGCTCCGACGACCCCGAGGTCGACTTCGGACCCCTGGTCAGCCGGGACGCGCTCGACCGGGTGAACCGCTACGTCGGCATCGGAGCCACCGAGGGCGCCGAACTCGTCGTCGACGGACGCGGGTTCACCCTGCCCGGCCACGAGGACGGCTATTTCGCCGGAGCCACCCTCTTCGACCGAGTCACCCCGCAGATGCGGATCTACCGCGAGGAGATCTTCGGCCCGGTGCTGTCCGTCGTACGGGCCGCCGACTACGAGGAAGCACTGCGCCTGCCCACCGAGCACCCCTACGGCAACGGCGTCGCGATCTTCACCCGTGACGGGGACACCGCACGCGACTTCACCCGCCGGGTGGGCGCGGGCATGGTCGGGGTCAACGTGCCGATCCCCGTGCCCGTGGCCTACCACACCTTCGGCGGCTGGAAGCGGTCCGGTTTCGGCGACCTGAACCAGCACGGCCCCGACTCGATCCGCTTCTACACCCGGACCAAGACCGTCACCTCGCGCTGGCCCTCCGGGGCCAAGGAGAGCGCGAGCTTCACCATCCCGACGATGGGATGAACGCCGTGACCACCCTCACCGAGGACCAGCTCGCCCTCGCCGAGGTCACCCTCGACTTCGCCCAGGAGCAGTTGGCCCCCCACGCCGTCGCCTGGGACCAGGCCAAGCACTTCCCCGTCGACGTCATCCGCCGGGCCGCCTCACTCGGCCTCGGCGGCGTCTACGTCCGCGAGGAGCACGGCGGCTCCGGCCTCACCCGCTCCGACGGGGTCCTCGTCCTCGAGACCCTGGCGACCGGCTGCCCGTCGATCGCCGGCTACCTCTCCATCCACAACATGGTCGCCTGGATGATCGACCGCTACGGGGACGCCGCCCAGCGGCGCCGCTGGCTGCCGAGCCTGTGCACCGCCGCCACCCTGGGCAGCTACTGCCTCACCGAGCCCGGCGCCGGCTCCGACGCCGCCGCGCTGCGCACCCGTGCCGAACGGGACGGCGAACACTACGTCCTGACCGGCGTCAAGCAGTTCATCTCCGGAGCCGGGGCCGCCGGCGTCTACGTGGTCATGGCCCGCACGGGCGAGAGCGGGTCCGGCGGGATCTCGGCGTTCGTCATCGAGCGCGAGGACCCCGGGGTCTCCTTCGGACCCAACGAGCACAAGATGGGCTGGAACGCCCAGCCCACCCGGCAGGTCGTCCTCGACGGCGTGCGCGTCCCCGCCGACCGTCGGCTCGGCGCCGAGGGCGACGGCTTCCGCATCGCCATGAACGGCCTCAATGGCGGCCGCCTCGGCATCGCCGCCTGCTCCCTGGGCGGCGCCCAGAGCGCGCTGGACCGCAGCCTCGCGTACCTGGCGGACCGGGAGGCCTTCGGGGCCCGGCTCCTGGACGCCCAGGCGCTCCAGTTCCGCCTCGCCGACATGGCGACCGAACTCTCCGCCGCCCGCGCGCTGGTCCGTACGGCCGCCGAGGCGCTGGACCGCGCCGACCCGCAGGGCGCGCAGCTGTGCGCGATGGCCAAGCGGTTCGCCACCGACACCGGCTTCGCCGTCGCCAACGAGGCGCTCCAACTCCACGGCGGATACGGCTATTTGAGCGAGTACGGCATCGAGAAGATCGTCCGCGATCTCCGTGTGCACCAGATCCTGGAAGGGACCAACGAGATCATGCGCGTCATCGTCGCCCGCGGCCTGACGGAGGCTCTGCGATGAGCGGGGAGGAGGACGACGTCCTCGTCCGGGTGGAGGGCGGGGCCGGCCGGCTGGTCCTCAACCGCCCCAAGGCCCTCAACGCCCTCAGCCACTCCATGGTGCTGCGCATCGAGGAAGCCCTGACGGCCTGGCGCGACGACCCCGCGGTGCGGACGGTGGTGATCTCCGGGGCGGGGGAGCGCGGGCTCTGTGCCGGCGGCGACATCCGGGCGATCCACGAGGACGCCCGCACGGGAGGCACCGCCTCGGCGGCCTTCTGGCGCGACGAGTACCGGCTCAACGCGCTGATCGCCCGCTATCCGAAACCGTACGTCGCCCTCATGGACGGCATCGTCATGGGCGGCGGCGTCGGCATCTCCGCCCACGGCTCGGTCCGGATCGTCACCGAACGCTCCCGGGTCGCCATGCCCGAGACCGGCATCGGATTCGTCCCCGACGTCGGCGGCACCTACCTCCTCGCCCTGGCACCCGGCGAACTGGGCACCCACCTGGCCCTGACGGGCGCGCCGGTCGGCGCCGCCGACGCGCTGCTCTGCGGCCTCGCCGACCACTTCGTACCCGCCGAACGGCTCGGAGCGCTGGTCGCGGACCTCGCCCACGGCCGCGTGCACGACGCCCTCGCCGCGCACGTGGGTCCGGCCCCCGCCGGGGAGCTCGGCTCCCACCGCGAGTGGATCGACCACTGCTACGCGGTCGACACCGTGGAGGAGGTGATCGACCGGCTCCTCGCCGCCGACGACCCGGCGGCGAAGCAGGCGGCGGCCACCTTGGCCACGAAGTCTCCCACCGCCCTGAAGGTCACCCTGGCCGCGCTGCGCCGGGCCCGCGGCCTCGGGCCGCTGGAACGGGTGCTGGAACAGGAGTACCGCGTGTCCTGCGCGGCCCTGTCCTCGCCCGACCTCGTCGAGGGCATCCGTGCCCAGGTCATCGACAAGGACCGCAACCCCCGTTGGTCGCCCGCCCGGCTCTCCGACGTGACGGAGGCCGACACGGCCCGCTACTTCGCACCGCTCGACGACGACAGCGAGCCGGCCGTCGCCGCCCCCGATGCCTTCCAGGAGGTGCCCTGGTGACCACCGTCATCGCTTTCGTCGGCCTCGGCCACATGGGCGGCCCGATGGCCGCCAACCTCGTCGCGGCCGGCCACCGCGTCCTCGGTTTCGACCTGGCCCCGGACGCCCTGGCCGCGGCCTCGACGGCCGGGGTGGAGATCGTGGACTCCGCGCCGGTGGCCGCCGCCGAGGCGGACGTGGTGATCACCATGCTCCCCGCCGGGCGGCACGTCCTGGCCCTCTACCGAGACGAGGGCCTGCTGGCGGCAGCCAAGCCCGGCACCCTGTTCGTCGACTGTTCCACCATCGACGTCGCCGACGCCCGAGCCGCCCACGAGGCGGCCGCCGGCGCCGGGCAACGGGCGCTGGACGCACCCGTATCGGGCGGGGTGATGGGCGCCGAAGCGGCGACCCTCACCTTCATGGCGGGCGGCGGCGAGGCGGAGTTCGCCGAGGCCGAACCCCTGTTGTCGGCCATGGGGAAGAAGACGGTGCACTGCGGGGGCCCGGGAGCGGGCCAGGCCGCGAAGATCTGCAACAACATGATCCTCGGCATCTCGATGATCGCCGTCAGCGAGGCCTTCGTCCTCGGCGAAAGCCTGGGCCTCTCCCACCAGGCCCTGTACGACGTCGCCTCCACCGCCTCCGGCCAGTGCTGGGCGCTCACCACCAACTGCCCCGTCCCCGGACCGGTCCCGGCCAGTCCCGCCAACCGCGACTACCGACCCGGATTCGCCGCCCCGCTCATGGCCAAGGACCTCGGCCTCGCCGCCAACGCCCTGCGGGCCGGCGGCATCGAAGCCGGCCTCGGCCTGCGCGCGGCCGACATGTACGCCGCGTTCGCCGAGGCGAGCGGCGCCACCCAGGACTTCTCCGCAATCGTCCACGTCCTGCGGGACGCGGCGACCGAGGCACCGAAGGGAACCACCCCGTGACCGGGACCACCGACCACGAGACGATCCTCGTCGAGCGCAAGGGCCGCAGCGCCCTCCTCACCCTCAACCGGCCGAAGGCGCTCAACGCGCTCAACCTTCAGGTGATGAACGAGGTCGTGGCCGCGACCGAGGCACTCGACCGGGACCCGGACGTCGGGTGCATCGTCCTCACCGGCTCCGCCAAGGCCTTCGCGGCGGGCGCGGACATCAAGGAGATGCAGCCGCAGGGGTACATGGACATGTACCTCACCGACTGGTTCACCGCCTGGGACCGCCTGGGCAACCTGCGCACCCCCACCGTCGCCGCCGTATCCGGCTACGCCCTGGGCGGCGGCTGCGAACTGGCCATGCTCTGCGACATCCTCCTCGCCGCCGACACCGCCGTCTTCGGCCAGCCCGAGATCAAACTCGGCGTCATCCCCGGCATCGGCGGCTCCCAGCGCCTCACCCGGGCCGTCGGCAAGGCCAAGGCCATGGAACTCTGCCTCACCGGCCGGACCATGGACGCCGCCGAGGCCGAGCGGGCCGGACTCGTCTCCCGCATCGTCCCGGCCGACCAACTGATGGCCGAGGCCCTGGCCGTCGCCGAAACGGTCGCCGGCATGTCCGCGCCCGTCGCGATGATGGCCAAGGAGGCGGTGAACCGGGCCTTCGAGACGACCCTCGCCGAAGGCGTCCGCTTCGAACGCCGCCTCTTCCACGCCGTCTTCGCCACCGCCGACCAGAAGGAGGGCATGAGCGCCTTCGTGGACAAGAGGTCCCCGGACTTCACCCACCGCTGACGCGGCCCCCCGAGCGGTTCCCCGTCCCTCCCGGAGCGAGGAGCCGCCCGGGGCTCTCGCTCCGCAGACACGCCTGGTAGGTGGCCCCGTGCACGGCCCGGGCCAGCCGCGCCCCCCAGACCGACCGCGGGCCGGCGAAGGGTTCGGCCGGATGCCCGTCCGAGGGCCGCAGCGCGGCGACGCACACGGCATCGGTCGGCGTACCGGAGGCGTCCACGCCCGCGTCGCGCAGGGCCTGGACCTTGGCCTCGGTGGCCGTGGCGACCGCGTTGACCAGGGCCGCGTCGGAGAGGGCGACGGGCACGGACACGACGATGTTGATCGTCCCCGCCGGTCTCGGCCCCGGGACGCCCGGGGCCGGGTAGGCGGCCCAACCCCGCACCCCGAGTCCGGCGGACGCCAGGGCCCGCACGCCCCCGTCCGAGGCGACGCCGTGATCGGCGACCGGGGCGGCCGTCATGAGGCCCACGCCCGACCCCGGTGCCCCGGCCCGCGCCGCGAGTCCGGCGAGGTGGACGTCCGGATCCATCCGCCGGTATCCGTGGGCCACTTGGGCGTTGAGCACCCACCGGCGCTCTCCGATGCCTCCGCCCAGCGGGGCGCTGGAGATCATGCGACGACTCCGGCCGGGCACCCACAGGAGCATCGGCAGGACCCGGCCGTCCTCCACGCGGGAGAGGAGCGGCAGGCGCTCCAGGGCGGACAGGTCGAGCGGCGCGTTGGACATGCCGCACCCTATCCCGCTGATCACGGGCCGGATCCGCGTGCGTCGGCGGTCGGTCGGGCCGCCGGGCCGGGATCAGGCCCTCCTGGCCGGGCGGCGCAGGACCCGCATGCTGCGGGCGGTCAGTACGGTCGTCGCCGTCGCCTTGATCTCGATCTCGTCCTGCGCGTCGTCACCGTCGAGGGCGGTGTCCAGGGCCACCGTCCAGGTCTCCCCGTAGGCGGCGGGCGGAAGCCGGTAGGAGGTGTCCTCGGCCGAGGCGTTGAACATCAGCAGCAGCGAGTCCGGCCGCGCGCCGGCCGCGTCGCCGCCGTCCGCCGTGAGGTTGTCCCCGCAGAGGTAGACGCCGATGCGGCGCGCGTCGGGCCGGTCCCAGTCCTCCGGCGTCATGCTCATGCCGTCCGGCCCGAGCCAGACGATGTCGGCGACCGGCGCGGCCGCGTCCGTGGGAGCGCCCTGCGGGAAGCGCCGTCTGCGCAGGACGGGTTGCGCGCGCCGCAGGGCCAGTGCCCTGCGGGTGAACGCCAGCAGCTCGGCGTGCTCCGCGCCGAGGCCCCAGTCCACCCAGGCGAGTTCGTTGTCCTGGCAGTAGACGTTGTTGTTGCCGTCCTGGGTGCGGCCCAGCTCGTCACCGTGGGCGATCATGGGCACGCCCAGGGACAGACAGAGGGTCGCCATCATGTTGCGCTGTTGCCGTGCCCGCAGGCGGCGGATCCCCTCGTCGTCGCTGGGGCCCTCCGCACCGCAGTTCCAGGACCGGTTGTCGGCGTCGCCGTCGCGGCCGTCCTCGCCGTTGGCCTCGTTGTGGCGGTCGTTGTAGGAAACCAGGTCGCGCAGGGTGAAACCGTCGTGCGCGGTGATGAAGTTGATGCCGGCGCGGGGGCGTCTGCGGTCGGACTGGTACAGGTCGGCGGAGCCGGCGATGCGGGCGGCGAACTCCGGCAGGGAGGCTTCGTCCCCCCGCCAGAAGGAGCGGACGGCATCGCGGTAGCGCCCGTTCCACTCGCTCCACAGGGCGGGGAAGTTCCCGACCTGATAGCCGCCCTCCCCGATGTCCCAGGGCTCGGCGATGAGCTTGACCCGACTGATGACCGGATCCTGGTGGACGATGTCGAAGAAGGCGGAGAGCTTGTCGACGTCGTGGAACTGGCGGGCCAGGGTGGCCGCGAGGTCGAACCTGAAACCGTCCACGTGCATCTCGGTGACCCAGTACCGCAGCGAGTCCATGATCAGCTGAAGGACGGCTGGGTGTCGCATCAGGAGGCTGTTGCCGGTGCCCGTGGTGTCGAAGTAATGGGCGGGGCTGTCGTCGACCAGGCGGTAGTAGGAGGGGTTGTCGATGCCCCGGAAGGACAGGGTGGGCCCCTGCTCGTTGCCCTCGGCCGTGTGGTTGTAGACCACGTCGAGAATGACCTCGATGCCCGCCCGGTGCAGCTCCTTGACCATCGTCTTGAACTCGGAGACCTGGCCCCCGAGGCTCCCCGCGGCCGCGTAGGCATGGTGGGGGGCGAAGAAGCCGATGGTGTTGTAGCCCCAGTAGTTCGACAGGCCCCGGTCGGTGAGGAAGCCGTCCTGGGTGAACTGGTGCACCGGCATGAGTTCGAGGGCGGTGACGCCGAGCGCCAGGAGGTGTTGGACGACGGCCGGGTGCGCGACCCCCGCGTACGTGCCCCGCAGTTCCTCCGGCACCTCCGGGTGGCGGAAGGTCAGCCCCTTCACGTGAGCTTCGTAGATCACGGAGTCGTGGAACGCGTGGCCCGGTGGGCGGTCGCCCTCCCAGTCGAACTCCCCGCCCGTCACGACGCCGAGCGGGACGTGGCCCAGGCTGTCGCGGTCGTCCGGACGGCCCGGGTCCGCCGTGGAGTGCCCGTTCAGGGAGGGATCGCCGTCGACCTGGCCGTCGATCGCCCGCGCGTAGGGGTCGAGCAGCAGCTTGGCGGGATTGCACCGCAGGCCCTCGTCGGGGTTCCAGGGTCCGTGGACGCGGTAGCCGTACCGCTGCCCGGGGCCGACGCCGGCCACCCGGCCGTGCCACACGCCACCGTCCACCTCCGGAAGCGCGATCCGCTGCTCGCCGCCGTCCTCGCCGATGAGACAGAGCTCCACCTTCTGCGCGCAGTCGGAGAAGAGGGCGAAGTTCGTTCCCGAGCCGTCGTGGGTCGCGCCGAGCGGGTACGGACGTCCCGCGGAGATATCCATGGGGGAAGGTAAACATGGGACGGGGCGCCGTGCGCCCCGTCCTTGGGCCTGTCGTCAACCTCCCGTCCGCGAGGCCGCCCTCCGGGCGACGACGGGAGTTCGACGACAGGTCCTGGGCAGGCGTGTGCCCCGTGCGGAGCCCGCCGGGCGCGGGCCGTTTCCGTACGGATCCCGTCGGGCCCGTGGCGCCCCGGACGCGACGGCGGCGCCCTCCGCCGCGGGCTCGCCGCGGAGATCCGCGCCGACCGATCCCGCCTGGCCCGACCGGGTGAAATCCGGACCCGAACGGGCGCCGGGGCGTACCGCAGCAGCCACCGACCCGGACTTCCTGGGCGCGGGCGGGTCGGCGGCGGGTGAGGAAGGTCACCGTCGGCCCTTCCCCGGCGTCCGGCCGCCGTTGCTAGATTTTCCGGCGGCCGGACCCGCGGCCCCGGACGAGATGCGCCGTACCCGGTTACGCACGACGACGCGCGAGGTGCCGCACGAGCGGCGCCGTCCGCTGTCCGAACCCGGGCAGCGTCCTCGTCGAGCGAGATGGGCCGAACGCCATGGCCGTGCCACTCACCAGCACCCTGTACGAGACGACCGCGCACGCCGTCGGGGGCCGTACCGGCTCCGTCCGCACGGATGACCGGCGCCTGGACCTCCGTCTGGCCCCGCCGCGCAAGAAGGTGCCCGGCGCCACCAATCCCGAACAACTGTTCGCAGCCGGTTTCGCCGCCTGCTTCACCTCCGCGCTCGCCGAGGTCGCCGCCGAGTACGGGGCGGACGCCTCGGCCGCGCACGTGGCCTGCGAGGTGCGGCTCGGCACCACGGACACGCCCGCCGGCTACGGCCTGGCGGTCGCCCTCACCGTGAGCCTGCCGGGGTGGGCGGCGGCGGACCTCCAGCCCCTGCTGCACCGGGCCGACGCGGTCTGCCCGTACGCGCAGGCGGTGCGCGGCAACGTACCGCTGACGCTCCTGGCCGTGGACTACGACCCCGCCGCCCATGACCGGGCCTGAGCCGGCGGGCCGCCACCCGGACGGGCCCGGCGTCCCGGCGCCCGAGCGCGGCGCCTGGCTCCGGCGCGGCATCAGCCGGGACGGCGGACCCCTCGTCGAGGACCGTGAAGTGGTGTGGCTGCAGGCCGGGCGCTACTACGCCGACAGCCGGGGCTTCGCCGGTACGACCTCCTTCGACGGCTCCCAGGTGCGCTTCCACCACCTCACGGGCGAGCCCGGCGAGGACACCGGCACCCTCCGGTGGGACGGCGCCGACCTCGTCGAGCGGGGCACCAACCCGGACGGCAGCACCTTCCTGGAGGTCTGGACACCGCTGCCCGGCGCCGACGGAGCCACCGGCTCCTGGTCCGGCCCGGACCACCACGTGGTGCGGGTCGGCCGGCACGTGGTGCACGTCGATTCCCGTGCGGGCGCGTACTGGCGGCTGTGAGCCCCCTCCCGGACGTGCGGGGCGCCGTAGGTGTAGCGCGGCGTGGACGGGGAACAGGAACCGCGACCGGAAGCACTCGGTCCGATTGCCCACCGCCCCCGCGCGAAAGTTTCCGTCATGGCTGGTTCCGCCCCACTGCACGCCCGACACCGACAGCAGGCCGCGCGGCCCCGGCAGGGGCGCCGTCTGCTGACCCGGGCGGTGGCCGTGGGGGCGGTCGCCGTTCTGTACACGGCGGCGACGGGAACCGGAGCCCAGGCGATCGTGCGCGGAACGGATTCCTCCGAGCCGTACCCGTTCATGGTGGCGATCCCCATGACCCCGGGGGACGGCGAGGGCTCCCTCGACGCCATGTGCGGAGGGGCCCTGATCGCTCCGCAGTGGGTCGTGACGGCCGGACACTGCGCGCAGGAGGTGATGCCCGCGCACCCGAGCGGGACGGTCCGCGTCGGTAGCGATCACCGGAAGGCGGGGGGCACCGTCCGTAAGATCGTCGCGAAGGTCGTCCACCCCGGCTTCGACGCCTCCGGCGACAAGCGCTCGAACGACGACATCGCCCTCCTGAAGTTGGACCGCCCCGTCCGTCAGCAGCCCGTCCGCATCGCGGGCCGCGCCCCGGCGGTGGGCGCCGACACCCGGGTGATCGGCTTCGGCACCGTGGTCGACGACCCGGAGCCCGGGCGGTGGGTGTTCCCCGACCGTCTGCAGGAGCTGAACACGCGGCGGACCGCCACGGCCGACTGCATGGACATCAACGGCAAGGGCGAGCTCTGCACCAGCAGCCGGGTCCGCGGCGCGATGGCCTGCTCCGGGGATTCCGGTGGACCGCAGGTCCAGCGCGTGGGCGGCCGCTGGGAACTGGTCGGCGTGACCTCCGGCGACGGCGACTACGCGGTCGACCCGCACTGCGGGAGCGGTCCCGGCATCTGGACGTCGGTGTCCGCGTACAAGGACTGGATCACCCGGACCATCGCCGGCCACCACTGACCGGGGGCCGGTCCCGTCCGCCGGGACGAAGCCGTCCCGCCCAGGGGCGCGGTGCCGGTCAGGTGCACGATGCCGGTCAGGTGCCCGCGGTGCGCGGCGCGACCACGGTGAAGGGGGCCCCGTCGGGGTCGACGAGGACGACCCGTCGGCTCGTGGGGGAGTTCTCGACCGGGGACGCGGTCCGGCCGCCCATCCGGTCGGCGGCTTCCATCGCCGCCTCCAGGTCGGGGACCCGGAAGTGGACGTGCCAGCGTGGGCGGACCTCGGGGTCCGGCGCCGCTTCGAGCGCGCCGCCGCGGATCCGGGCGATGGTGTCGCGTCCGTGACGCAGGACGACGTGGTCGTGTTCGTAGGACACGACACAGCAACCGGGCAGCTCGCCGGCCCAGTCGAGGACCTCCCCGTAGAAGATCGCGGCGGCGAACGCGTCGCGCGTCCGCAGTTCGAGCCAGGCCGGGGCGCTTCCGCGTCCCACCGACCAGTCGGGGATGACGACGCCCTCCCAGATCCCGAAGACGGCTCCGGCGGGGTCGGCGGCCAACCCCGCGCGCCCGGTGCCGAAGGCCAGGGGGCCGACGGCCATGGTGGCGCCCCGCTCACGGATCCTGGAGGCGACGACGTCCGCGTCCTCGACGGCGAAGTACGGAGTCCACGCCGCCGGGACGCGGAAGACGTCGGTGACGGAGCCGATGCCCGCGACGGGAGCACCGTCCCGGAAGGCCACGGCGAAATCGTCCCCGAACCGGGTGGGCCGGAACTCCCAGCCGAGCACGCCCGCGTAGAAACGCTGCGCGGAATCGGGGTCCCGGACCAACAGGCTGACCCAGCAGGGCGCCCCCGGGATGTCGTGACTCGATGTCGACACGGTCACCAGCCTCATCTGCCGCGCACGGGGGAGGGACAGTCCCACACTAGCCCCGGCGGCAGGCCGGACCCGCGAGGCCCGGCCGATCGGCCGGGGTGCCGTGCCGGTCGGGTCACCCGTCGGCGCGGCAGGCGCGGTACGGCCGGTTCCACCTGGCCGTGGGCCCGGGACTACGCGGCGGCGCCGACCGCGGCGGAGAGGGCCTCGACGGCGGCGACTGCCTGCGGCACGGTGGCGTGGACGTCCGGCGCGTGCGCGCCGACGCCGACGACCAGGGCGCGCCGGTCCTCCGGACCGGAGGCGACCACGGCCAGCGGCACGCCCGCGTCGGCGCAGTTGCGGTGGGCCCGGACGACGGTGCTCACGGCCGCGGGGCTCACTGAGGTGCCGGACAGCTCCAGGACGACGGGCGACGCCCGGTGGGCCGTGAGGAGGTCGTCGATCTCCCAAGCCGCCGTGGCGCGGCCGCCGATGTCGAGGTCCGCCCGCAGACGAATGATCAGCACGCCACTGTCGGTCACCTTGCTGGGCAGCACGGGCACTCCTTCTCTACGCCAACCACACCTTGTGTTCACCGCGTGCCCGTCCGTGGCGGTTGTATGCGCGGGGCGTCGGACGGTGGACGGCGTCCGTGGCGTCGTCATCGGCGGCCGCCGATGGCGTGCCACCGACCCGGCCGTGCCCGAGGACGCCGGGGCCCGACTGCGGGTCCACCTGACGGGACGGCCTGGCGGCGCTCGACGCCTGACCGCGGGTGCGGGCGCGTCCGGCAGGCGTCAGAAGGCGTAACGGATCCGTAGCCAAGGGGCGTGGGCGGCCACCAGACGGCGGACGGTGTCGACGGCGTCGGCCTTGGTGTCGTTGCGGTAGCGGACGTTCCAACTGCCGTTCTCGGAGCGCTTGGCCTGCTGGATGTCGGGCCGCCACAAGGCGTCCTCCGCCCGAGGGTGCCAGGCCAGGTTCAGTTCGTGCAGGTCCCGGTTGTGCGTCAGCATGATCACCTCGGCCGCGGCCTGCTGCTTGACGGCCCGCGGCAGGACGTCGTCCATGTGCCGCAGGAGCAGGCTCCAGTCCGCCTCCCACCCCGGCCGGACGACGACGGGCGACAGGTTGAAGTGGACCTCGTACCCGGCCTCCAGGAAATCCTCGGCGGCCGCGATCCGCGCCTCCACGGGGCTCGTGCGGATGTCGAGCAGTCGGGAGTCCCGCGGCGGCATCACGGAGAAGCGCACCCGGGTGCGCCCGCGCGGGTCGAGGAGCAGCAGGTCGGGATTGACGAACTTCGTGGCGAACGAGGCCTTGGCCGTGGGCCGGTGGGCGAAGAAGCGCACCAGGTCCGCGACGTTCTCGCTGATGAGGGCGTCCACCGAGCAGTCGCCGTTCTCGCCGATGTCGTAGACCCAGGCGCTCGGGTCGCACTGGTTGGGCTCCCGCTTGGGCCCTTGGCGCGTGATGTGCCGGTCGAGGTGGGCGATGATCCGCTCGATGTTGGTGAAGACGGTGATCGGGTTGGCGTAGCCCTTGCGCCGCGGTACGTAGCAGTAGGCGCAGGCCATCGCGCAACCGTTCGACGACCCGGGGGCGATCCAGTCGGCCGATCTGCCGTTCGGCCGCGTGGCGAGGGTCTTCTTCTCGCCCAGGACCAGGACCTCGCTCTTGACGCGGACCCAGCGTTCGAGGTTGCCCTCGTTGCCGTGGAGTTCCGGGATCCGCCAGTGCGAGTCCACGTCGATGATCCGGGCGTCGGGATAGCGGGCCAGGATCTCCCGGCCGCGGGGCGACGCCGCGGCGGCGGGCTCCGCGTGGATCTCCCGGACGGACAGCAGCCGGCGGGCGGCCGGGGAGTCGCGGTGGAGCGGCCCGTACGCGGTGCGCGCGGCGCCACCGTCGGGCGGGGTGCGTACGGGCCCGGACCGCAGCTCCTCCAGGCCGAAGAGCGCGTCCGCGTGACCGCCGGACGCCGCGACCGCACTGTCGCCCATGACTGCACTCCGGTTCCTCGCGCCGGCGACGTCGCGCGCCGACGGTCCCGCGGCGGGCCGCGGCAGGTGACTACGGGGCTTCCCACTGTAGGCGCCGTGCGGTGGGCCGGTCGGGTGGTGCGCCCGGGGCGGCGTGGATCCGGCGGCGGACGGGGGCACAAATGGTGGTGCCGTCGCCGGGTGGGGCCGGACCGGGGGTGGGCTTAAGGAGCGGGTGGGCGGGCAGGCGCCCCGGGAGTCGATCGCCCGTTCGGCCGGGCCGCACACGGCACGGATCGAAGGGCACGGGAGCGAAGAGGAATGATGGACCGGATGGCGCCCTCCGAGGTGAGGGCCGTCGAACGACGGCCGACGCGCGACGACCGATCGGGGGGCACCCCGTGTGCGGCCTGAGCGGTGAGGTGCGTTTCGACGGCGGTCGCCCCGACCTCGCGGCAATCGAACGCATGACCGACGTGATGGAGCCGCGCGGACCCGACGGCCGAGGAGCCTGGTCACAGGGGGCGGTCGCCCTGGGGCACCGGCGGCTGAAGATCATCGATCTGTCGGAGCGCGGTGCCCAGCCCATGACGGACGCCCGCCTGGGTCTCACCGCGGTGTTCAACGGCTGCGTCTACAACCACCGCGAGGTGCGCCGTCGGCTCGAAGGCGTCGGACACCGCTTCTTCTCCGACTCCGACACCGAGGTCTTCGTCAAGGCGTACGCGGAGTGGGGCCGGGAGTGCGTCGACCACCTCGTCGGCATGTTCGCCTTCGCGGTCGTCGAGCACCACACGGGCCGCGTCGTGCTGGGACGGGACCGCCTCGGCATCAAGCCGCTGTACGTCACCCAAGACGCCGCCCGGCTCCGCTTCGCCTCCACGCTGCCGGCCCTGCTGGCGGGCGGCGGCGTGGACACGTCCATCGACCCGGTGGCGCTCCACCAGTACATGAGCTGGCACGGCACGGTGCCCGCGCCCCGCACGGTCCTGGCCGGCGTGCGCAAGGTCCCGCCGGCCACCGTCCGCGTCATCGAGCCGGACGGCACCCAGCAGGACCACTGCTACTGGCAGCCCTCCTACACCCGGCACTCCGCACTCGGCGCTGACCCCGCGCTCTGGCGGGAGGCCGTGCACGAGGCGCTGCGCACCGCGGTCCGGCGGCGCACGGTCGCGGACGTCCCCGTCGGCGTGCTGCTGTCGGGAGGCCTGGACTCCAGCCTGATCGTGGCCCTGCTCGCCGAGGAGGGACAGGAAGGGCTCCCGACGTTCGCGATGGGCTTCGAGTCCGAGAACGGCGAGGACGGCGACGAATTCCACTACTCGGACCTCGTCGCCCGCACCTTCTCCACCGACCACCACCAGTTCATGATCCCCTCCGATCGGCTCCCCGCCGCGCTGGAGGGTGCCATCGGCGCCATGAGCGAGCCCATGGTCAGCCATGACGCGGTGGCCTTCCACATGTTGTCCGAGCAGGTCGCCAAGGACGTCAAGGTGGTGCTCTGCGGCCAGGGGGCGGACGAGGTGTTCGCCGGCTACCACTGGTACCCGCCGATCGCCTCGGCGGCCCGGGAGGACGCGCCCGCCGCGTACGCCGACGCGTACTTCGACCGGACGCACGGCGACCTCACCGCCATGCTGCACGCGGGAACCGCCGCGGCCCGCGACGTCTCCACGGACTTCGTCCGCGCCCACATGGCCGCGCCCGGCGCCGAGACCTCCCTCGACGCGGCCCTGCGGATGGACGTCCACGCCCTCATGCCCGACGACCCGGTCAAGCGGGTCGACAACATGACGATGGCGTGGGGCCTGGAGGCCCGGGTGCCGTTCCTGGACCACGAGCTCGTCGAGCTCGCCGCCGCGTGCCCGCCCGAGCTGAAACTGGCACGGGGCGGCAAGGCCGTGCTCAAGGACATCGGCCGCGAGATCCTGCCCCCGGAGGTCGTGGACCGCCCCAAGGGGTACTTCCCGGTCCCCGGGGTCCGGCACATGGCCGAACCGGTGCTGGCCCGCGTGCGCGACGCCCTCACGGCGCCGGAGGCACGCCGGCGCGGGATCTTCGACCAGCGGCACGTCGCACGGCTGCTGGCGGAACCCGACCGGCACCGGGCCAAGCGCGGCGCCAACACGCTGTGGCAGGTGGCCTCGCTGGAGCTCTGGCTCCAGGTGCACGGCGTCCATTGATCCCCGACGGCCCGTCACGAACGGAACCCCTGGAGAGGCGGCCATGCCCTTGGAGCGCGCGCAACCCGAGACCCACCCCGACGCGCCGGAGGTCCCGGTATCGGAAGCACCCGTACGGGCGGTTCCGGCGGTTCCGGAACCGGCCGTCGCCGTACCGGCGCCCGCGCCCGTGCGGGTGCCGGACGCCCACCACACCGATCCGCCGACGCTGCTCACCGCCCACGGCTGCTGGTACCCGTCGGCCGACCCCACCGGCGACAACGTGGCGTTCATCTGCGACCGGGCCGGAGTCCCGCAACTGTGGAGCGGGCCCGCCCACAGCGCCGAGGCGCACGTCCTCGACGCCGACCCCGACCCGGTGACCGAGGTGTCGTGGTCCCCCGACGGACGGTGGATCGCGTACACCCGCGCCCCCGGCGGCGGCGAGCACACCCGGGTGCTGGTGGTGCGCCCCGACGGGACCGGCCGCCGCGTCCTGGCCGGGGCGGAGCCGGGCGGCTCCGCTCACCTCGGGTGCTGGACCCGCGACGGCTCCGCCCTCGCCGTCACCCTCGCCCGCTCGTCCGACGGCGGCGCACTTGCCGCCTACCTCATCGACCCCGACGGTACGAACGCCCCGGTCCTGCTGTTCGGCGAGGCGGGAGCCGCCTCCCTGCGCGTGTGCGACATGAGCGCGGACGGCCGGTTCGCGCTGCTGCGCCGAGGCCCGCGCGGCCACCGCGAGGCCCTCGTCCTGGACACGTCGTCCGGCCGCACCACCTTCGCGCTGCGGGTCGCCGACGGGGACCCGTGGATCGGCCGGTTCTCGCCCGACGCGCGCACCCTGTGGCTGCGCAGCGACGCGGAACGGGAACACGCCGCCCTCCTGGAGGTCCGCGTGGACGAGGACGGCGCGGCCCGGGACGTCACCGTCGCGGCCGGGCGCGAGGAATCCGCCGTCGACCTGCTGGCCCTCCCCGACCACGGCCGGTGGGCCCTCCTCGTATGGAACGTCCAGGGCGCCGGCGAACTCGAGGGCATCGGCCTGCCCACCGCGGACGCCCCCGGCGAACGGAGCGACATCGGCCCGCACCTGCTGCGCCCGGACCTGCCCCACGAAGTGGTGACCCGCCTGACCGCGGTCGGCCGCGGAACGGTGTTCGCGGCCCTCTCGGGTTCCGGACGACGCCCCGGCGTATGGCAACTGGAGGGCGGCACCACGCCCCTGCGCACCCCCTGGTCGGCGCGCGACGAGGACGCGGCCCCGCCCGGCCGGCCCCCGGTCCGCCCGGTGCCCCTGCGCTGCCGGGCCCGGGACGGACTGATGCTGGGAGGCTGGTACTACCGCTGCCCGGACCGGGATCCGGGCCGGCCGGGCCCGTGCGTGATCCACCTCCACGGCGGGCCGGAGGAACAGGAACGGCCGGTGTTCAACCCGCTCTACCACGAGCTGCTCGGCCGCGGCCTCGACGTCTTCGCCCCCGACGTCCGCGGCTCGTCCGGCTGGGGACGCTCCTTCGTCGACGCGGACCTCGGCACCGGCCGGTTCGCGGCGATCGACGACGTCGCCGACTGCGCCGCGCACGTCGTCTCGCTCGGGTACGCCGACCCGCTGCGGCTGGGCGTCATGGGCCGCTCGTACGGCGGCTACCTCACCATGGCCTCGCTCGTCCGGCACCCCGCCCTGTTCCGCACCGGGGTCGCCGTCTGCGGGATGTCGGACTTCGCCACGTTCTTCGCCGGCACGGAACCGTGGATCGCCCGGTCCGCGGCCGCCAAGTACGGCCATCCCGAACACGACCGGGAACTGCTGCACGACCTCTCCCCGATGAGCCGGGTCCACGAGCTGCGGGTTCCCGTGCTGGCGGTCCACGGCGAGCACGACACCAACGTCCCCCTGACCGAATCCGAGCAGTTCGTACGGGCCGCTCGGGAACGCGGGCTGCCGGCGGAACTGCTGGTGCTCCGCAACGAGGGGCACGACTTCCTGCGGGCGGACAACCGCCGCACCTACCGCCGCGCCGCGGCGACGTGGCTGGAACGCCACCTCGACGGCGCTGCGACGTCCTGATCCGTACGAGCGTCACCGACGTCCCGGAACAACACCCCCGGGGCGGCGGAGGGCTCGCGCCGCCGAAACTGGGCATGCGGTACGTCATGACCGGACAACAGCAGCAGAATCCCACGCGGCCCGCCACCACCCCCTGGACCCAGCCGGACGCGGGCGTGCGCCTGGTCGGCTTCGTCAAGGCCGGCCCCGGCGGGGCGATGACCGACGAGGTCGGTGTCATCACGGGCGAGCTGACCCTCGCCACCGAGGACGACGGCGCCGGCCGTGCCGCGCTGACCGTCCAGTACACGGGGGCGTGGGAGTGGTACACCCTCACCGGCAGCCCCGTCCCGCTTCCGGAGGCCGGCCTGGCGGCCCTCCACGAGGAGGCCCTGGCCCTGATCCGCGCCGGCGGCGGCGCCGAGGCCCCCGATCCGGTGTCCGGAACGCGTCCGGAAGGCTGAGGTGGGGGACCCGGCACGCATGTCGGGCCCCGGGTGCGCTCGCCCGGCGGGGTCAGGACGCCGGTCCCCTCCCGTCCCGCAGCCGCTCGGCGAACGCCCGCGCGGCGGACAGGTCCCCGACGTTCGGCCGCTGCTTGTTGATGCCGCCGAGGAGCTTGAACGGGGCCCACGTGTCGAACGCACGGCAGGAGAAGCTCCCCTCGACCCGGAAGCCCTTGGCTTCGAGGCGCCGGACCAGGGGGCGGGTGAAGGGTGCCGGGGGCAGCTCGGGGAGCCCGCTGGTGGCGAACACGAACGCCCGGCCGCGCCCGGAGGGCAGCGTCGTGACGAGGTCGGTCAGGTGGGGGTGGAGCCTGCCGCGGAAGACGCCCGAGCCGAATCCCACGAGGTCGGCGGCGGCCAACTCCCGTACGTCGACCTCTTCGGGGGTGACGACCCTCGCACCCAATACCCCGGCCATGGTGTCCGCGACGCGGCGCGTATTGCCGTGTGACACGGAGACGCACACGATGACGGCATTCATCCCGGTGATCCCTTCGTTCGTTGTTCGCTTCGTCGGGTGGTCCGCAAGAGGGACAGCGGAGCGGCGACGGACGTGACACCGGGGCGCTGTGACGGCGGTCACGGCGGGGGCGGTCCGGTCGTGAACGACCCGCGGGATCCGCCCACGTCGGCGCCGCCCCGGGCGCATCAACGGGCCGTCACGGGCAACAAGGCTGCCATGACGACGGAAAGCGGCACCGCCGCGAGACGCACACGGCTCCTGTGGTTCGTACCGGCCCAGTTCGCCGTGATGGTTGCGCTGGGCCTGTTCGTGACCGGGGCGCCGGTGGGCCGGCGGCTGCTGTCGACGGAGGACCGCGTCACGGACGCGTTCGCCGCGCACCGGACCCCCTGGGCGGACTCCGTCACCGAGTGGCTGTCGATCATCGCCTCGACGGAGGGGATCGTCGGCGTGACGCTGCTCTGCGTCGTCGCCCTGCTGGTGCTGCCCGGCACCCCGCGATGGGCCGACGCGGTCTTCCTGGGCGCCTCGGTCGCCGTGCAGTCGGCGGTCTTCCTGGCCGTGACGATGTGCGTGGAACGCCCCCGCCCCGACGTACCCCGCCTGGACGGTGCGCCGCCCACGTCGAGCTTCCCGTCCGGCCACGTCGGGGCCTCCGTCGCCCTGTTCGGCGGCCTCGCGGTGCTGGTGTGGACCAGGGTCCGCGGACCCTGGCGGTACGTCGCGGCGGCGGTCCTGGTGCTCGTCCCGCCGGCGGTCGGGGCGTCCCGGATGTACCGGGGCATGCACCACCCGTCCGACGTGGCGGGCGGCCTGCTCAACGGAGTCGCCACGCTGCTCGTCGTGGGCGCGGTGTTCCTTGCCGGCCGCACCCGCGACGCCGGGGGGACCGTGTCCGGGTCGCGGGACGGCGCGGACACGGTCCTCCCGGCGATCCCCGGATCGCCCGCCGACGGTCCCGTTGACCCCGTCGGCCCCACTGGTCCCACCGGCCATTCCGTTCCCGCCGCCCGGGGCGTCGACCGTCGTGGCGCGTCCGCCGCGGGCGGTCCGGGACGGACAGCGGTCGTGGTCCGCCACCCCCACGGCTGCGGTGACGAGCTGGCCGAGCAGGTGCGGGCCGACCTCCACCGCCACGGCTACACCGAGCAACGCTGGACGTCCACCTCCGTCGAACAGGCCTGCGGGACCCTGTCCGAGGAGTGCGCGGTACCCGGTGTGGACCTGGTCGTCGTCTGCGGCGGGGACGGCACGGTCCGTGCCTGCGCCGACGTCGTGGCCGGCACCGGCATCCCGCTGGCGCTGGTGCCCTGCGGGACGGGCAACCTCCTCGCCCGCAACCTGGACCTCCCCCTGGACCCGCGGGACGCCCTCGAAGGGGCCCTCGCCGGCGGCGACTTCCCGATCGACGTGGGACGGGTGAGCGGCGACGGCCTCACGTCGACGCGGTTCACGGTGATGACGGGCGCCGGCTTCGACGCCGCCACCGTCCGCGACACCTCGCCCGCCCTCAAGGCCCGCCTGGGATGGGCGGCCTACGTCCTGTCCGGCGCCCGCCACCTGGGAGACCCCGGCATGCGGCTCTCCGTACGGCTGGACGGGGGCCGCGTCCGGCGCCGCCGGGCGCGGATGGTCGTCATCGGCAACGTCGGCGCCCTCCAGGGCGGCCTCGAACTCCTGCCCCGGGCACGGCCGGACAGCGGACGGCTGGAGGTCGTGCTCTTCGACCCCCGGGGCGCCGCGGGCTGGCTCGCCGCGGCCGGCCACCTGGCCTCCCGGGTCGTCCGCGGCGGCGCCCCCGAGCAGGACGGGTCCGCCCCGGCGTCGACCGGCGGTCGGAGCGTGGCCGGCGGATCCCTGGAGTACTTCAGCGCCCGGCGGATCGAGCTCCGCTTCGCCGGGGCGCAGCCCCGCGAGGTCGACGGCGACACCATGACGGAAGGCACCCGCCTGCTCGCCGAGGTGGAGCCGGGCGCCCTGTGGATCCGCCTTCCCGGGGCCCCTGGCACGACCGCGCGCGAACGCGCGGCGCACGCCGCGCCCGACGCGCATGCCGCGCCCGCGCCCGCACCCGCACCCGCACCCGCGCCCGCGCAAAGCGGTGCCGACGACGACGAGCACGCCCGCCCCCGCCCAGCCGTCCACTGAACCCCGCCCCTCTCCGCCCCGCCCCTCTCCGCCCCGCCGCTCCCCGCGCCGGGACCACGAACAGTCAGGAAGCCGATGGGAACCGCGACCCGGGTACCGCAGAGACGCGACGTGGTGGGCGAGGAGCTGTCCGGGGACGAGGCCTGGGCCGCACTGCGCCGCTACGGGGGTTGGAGCCTGGCCCGCGACTCCTTCGTGCGCTTCCGCTACGCGGACGGCTTCAGCCACTCCCGGGCCCTCGCCCTCCAGACCGTCCTGTCCATCGTGCCGCTGGCCATCGCAGCCATCGGGCTGTCCAGCGTCCTGCACACCGAGGACATCGGCCGGGTGGCCGAGCTCACCATCGGACGGATCACCAGCGGCCCCAGCCGGGAGGTGGTCGACGAGGCCCTGCGCGAGAGCCGCCGCCACGCCGGGGACGGCGGCCAGGCCGCGCTCTGGCTGGGGCTGCTCTTCTCCCTCGTCAACGTCACCACGAGCCTGTGCCAGGTCGAGCGCGGCGCCAACCGCATATACGGCAACGAGCGCGACCGGCCGTTCCTGCGCAAGTACGCCCGCGGTGTCGTCATGGCGGTCCTCGCGGGTCTTCCCCTCGGCCTCAGCTTCGTCCTCACCGTCCTCGGCGCCGACCTCACCCACGCCTTCGCCGAGGTCTACCACCTCGGACCGACCACCATCCGCGCCTGGGACGTCCTGCGCTGGCCGATCGGCGTCCTGCTGGCCGTGCTGGCCACCAGCGCGATCTTCCGACTCGCACCCCGGCGCGACCAGCCGGGCTACACCTGGCTCGCCTTCGGCGCCGTCGTCTACCTCGTGCTGTGGATCACGGCGACCTGGGCGCTGAGCCTGTACGTCGGCGCCAGCAGCACCTTCACCAGCGTGTACGGGCCCCTCAGCGCGCTCGTGTCGCTGCTGCTGTGGTCCTACCTGACCTCCCTGGCCCTGTTCCTGGGCCTCGCCTTCTCCGCCCAACTCGAAGCCGTACGGGCCGGTGTGCTCCGGCCCGTCGCGCAGGACCCCGGAGTCTGACCCCGCGGGCCCCGACGCCCGTACGCCCCGCCCGAACGCCCCGCCACGACCGTTCCCGTCCGAACGCCCCCGACCGAAAGTCGCGTACCCATGGCACAGCACCCGCCCCGTCCCGGACCCCGCCCCCGTTCCCGACGCCACGCGATCCGCGCGTTCCTGACGGGACGTTCCGGTCCCGACGCGGCCTTCGGGACGAGGCTCGTGCTGACGGTGGCGGCCACGGCCGCGGTGAGCGTGCCGTTCGTCCTCGCCCTGGTGCTCGTCGAATCCCGGTGGCCGCCGCTGTACCGCCTCGACCGTGACACGGCCGAACGGCTCCACCGGGCCGCCCTGGAGGACCCGGACCGGGTGCGCGTGCTGGAGTTCCTCACGGGCGTGCTGTGGGACCCGGTGACGATGCGGCTGCTGGTGGCCCTCCTGGTGATATGGCTGCTGCGGCGCCGCGCGTGGCGCCTCGCGGCCTGGGCCGCCGTCACCGCCACGGCCGGCGCCCTCATCGGGTTCCTCACCAAGAACGTCGTGGAACGGGCGCGCCCGCACCTGCCCGACCCCGTCTCCCACGCGCCCGGCTTCTCCTTCCCCTCCGGGCACGCCATGACGGCCATGGTCTCCTGCGCGGTCCTGCTCCTCGTCCTGCTCCCGTTGGTGCCGCCCGCCTGGCGGTTCCTGCCGTGGGCGCTGGCCGTGACGAGCGTGCTCGGGGTCGGCTACACCCGGGTCGCGCTCGGCGTGCACTGGGTCAGTGACGTCGTGGGGGGCTGGCTGCTCGGGCTCGTGGTGGTCACCGCCACGACGCTCGTCTTCGAGGCGTGGCGGGCCGATGCCGGACGCCGCCGGACCGGGGTCGGCGAGGGGCTGGAGCCCGAGATCTCGACGGCCGAACCGGAGCCGGCCCTCGGGACGTCCCCCCGGCCCGGATCCGGGGACGGGGCGAGGGGATGACCCGCGCGTGCGGAACTCGCGCCGCCGGGCGGGGAGCGGACGTCAGGCCGCGGGGGACCCGCCGGCGTGCGGCTCCGACCGGCCCGCCCCGGCGTGCGGGGCGGGCGTCAGGTCTGGGTGGAAGCAGGCGGTGATGGTCTTGCCGCCGTGGAAGGAATGGGCGTTCCACGTGTCGGCGAGGGCGTCGATGATGGCGAGCCCCCGCCCGGAGGTCGCGTCCCGTGAGGCGTCGCGCGGGGCGGGCAGGCTCGGGTCGCTGTCGGCGACGCTGACGTGCAGGCAGCGTCCGTCCCAGGTCAGCACCAGCCGGGCGCTGCTGTGGGCGTGCACGTGCGCGTTGGTGACGAGTTCCGACACCGTCAGCAGGACGGAGTGGGCCGTGTCCGGGGCGTCGGCCGTCCATTGCAGGGAGTCCAGGTGTTCGCCCGTCCACCGGCGGGCCTCGCGCACCCCTCTGTGCACCGGGAAGGACTTGGCCCACCCCTTCGCACGCATGGACACCGCACTCACCTCGCTTCCGCTCGTGGGTGGTGCCGGCCCGGACGGGTCGGCACGCGGCTCAGAACCGGCTCGCCCGGTGGCGGGCACGGTGTCCGCCCTTGCGGTGGACGAGCAGCAGGGCCAACACCATGGGCACGATCAGTAGGGCCATCGTCGTCATGGGTGTGCTTCCTCTCCTCGTGGTCCGTCGCTCCTTTGCCCGTGTGGCCGCTGAGCGTCGTCCGAAACCCGACTCCCGATCACGGCACCCCGGTTGGCGCCGTCCCGGGGCGCTCCACGGCGCTCCACCTCCCTCGCCCGGTGTTCGGATCCCGCCGAATGCGCGCGGAATCAGCCCATCCGGATGTTGGCGTTCCGAGGCCTCGCACGGCGCTTCCCGGACGCCCGCCGAGGTGGGACGGCCACCGGTCGCCCGGGGGTGGGACTGGAGGAGCGCCCGGCTTCGGCCACGCGCCCCCGTACGCCTCCCGCCGTGACGTTCCCGCACGGTGGTAGCTGGGCAGCCGCTTGATGCTGATCGCTCGTCACGTGAGGGGAACCCCCGATGACCAAGGTCCTGGTGCTGCACAGCGTGTGCCTGGTGAGGTCCGCCCTGGCCGCACTGCTGAGATCCGAAGGCGACTTCGACGTCACCTCCTCCGGCTGGCGCGCCGCCGCGCGCCAGGCGGAGTTCTTACGACCCGACGTGGCGGTCGTGGACATCGACTGTCCGGAGGTGTCGGCGGCCCTCCTCGCCGACACCGACACGGACGCCGGCCGCCTGCTGCCCCACTCGTCCGCCCCCCTGCTGGTACTCGCCCGGGCCGACACGCCCGGCACGCTGAGCCGCGCCTTCAGGACGCGGGCACTCGGCTACGTCGACAAGGACGGTTCGCCCGCCCGGCTGGTCCGGGCCGTCGGAAAGGTCGCCGCGGGGGAACGCTTCATCGACGCCACGCTCGCGTCCGCCTTCATGGAGGCCGACCCCATGCCGCTCAGCCCGCGCGAGCTGAGCGTCCTGGCCCGGGCCGCCGAGGGCGACTCGGTCGCGGAGATAGCCCGCGCCCTGCACCTCGCCAGCGGAACCGTACGCAACTACATGGCCGCCGTGACGCGGAAGACCGGCGCCCGCAACCGGATAGACGCCATCCGGATATCCCGGCGGGCCGGCTGGGTCTGAGCCGCCGGCCCGAGTTCCCCCGCATCCCCCCGCACCCCCGACGGCAGACGGGCGATCCGCCCGGCCGTGCGCGCCTCACCCGCGCGCGTCCCACAGGCCCACCAGATCCCGGTACAGGGGCGACCTGGCCGGGAGCTCCGCATGCGTGCCGCACACCGCCCGGGTCCCGTCGAGGACGAGGACCCGGTCGGCCCTGACGGCGGAGGAGATCCGGTGCGCGACCACCACCAGGGTGCCGGGCCGCTCGGCGAGCGCACGCTCGGCGCGTTCCTCGGTCCGGGGGTCGAGGTGGCAGGTGGCCTCGTCGAGCAGCAGCAGGGGGGCGGGGGAGAGGTAGGCGGCCGTGAGGGCGAGGTGCTGGCGCTCGCCCTGGGAGAGCCGACCCGGGTCGACGGCCGCGTCCAGCCCGCCGAGCCGGGCCACCAGCCCGTCCGCGCCGAGGGCGGCCGCGGCCCGCTCCACCTGTGCGCCGGACACCCGGCCGGGGCACAGGTGGGTCAGGTTCTCCCGGACCGTGCCCGTGAACACGTACGCCTGCTGGGGCAGCAGGGTCCGGCGGACGTCGGGGCCGGGTCCCGGGGTGCCCCGTACGGGCGCGCCCGCGACCCGTACGGTGCCGCCGCCGGGCGGCAGCAGCCCGGCGATCAGAGCGGTGAGGGTGGACTTGCCGATGCCGCTCGGCCCGACCACGGCCAGGTGCTCGCCGGCGCCGACCACCAGGTCGAGGCCGTCGATCACCGGGTCCGCGCGGGGACCGTAGGCGAACCGGACCCGACGCAGCTCGACGGCGGGCGCGGGCGCGGGCGCGGGTACGGGGACGGGCGCGGGTACGGATGCGGGGGTCGGGGCGGGCGTCCCCGGTTCCGGGGACCGCGTCGCCGCCCCCGGAGCCGGATCGCAGAACCGGTCCAGCACCACCAGCAGCCGGGTGCCCGCCGCCCCCAGCGCCGTCATCAGCGCGTCCAGGGCCGGGAGCAGCGACTGCACGAGATAGGTGAGCGCCCCGGCCACCGCGCCCGTGCTCACCCCGCGCCCCAGCAACCAGGGCGTCGCGGCGAGCACCACGACCACCGGCAGCCGGCCCGCGACGCCCAGGGCCAGCGTGCGCAGGGCGGTCCACCGCGCGAGCCGGGCGGTCAGCCGCTCCTGCTCGGCGATCAACGTCTCCACGCCGGCCCCGGCGCTCGCCGCGCCGCCGCACGCGACGACGTCGCGCAGCCCCGACGCCAGCTCTGCGGCGCGCGCGGACAGTGCCTCGTCCGTGTCGAGCGCAGCCCGCTGCACGCGCGCCATCGGGTGCAGCGTGGCGAGGAACCCGGCCGCGCCCAGGAGCAGGGCGGGCAGGACGAGGACCAGCAGTACGGGGGACAGCGCGGCCAGCCCGAGCAGCGCGCCCAGGGCGGTGAAGACGAACGACCGGGCGACCAGGACGAGTCCGGCGGAGGAGTCCCGGGCCATCTCGGTCTGCTGCGTGAGCCGCGAGACCGCGCCCGCGTCGCCGGGCCGTCCGGGGTCGGCGACGGCCCGCCCGATCGCCTGGCGCACCGAGCGCCGCACCAGACCGTCCCGCAGCGGTTCGACCAGGTCCGCGAGCCCGCCGAACACGCCCCGCAGGGCGAGCGCGCCCAGCAGGGCGCCCGCGCCGGCCACGACCAGCCAGCCGATGCCCGTACCGGTGCGGCCGGCGAGGAAACCGTCGTCGAGGGCGCGGGCCACCGCGTACCCCCCGAGGAAGGTGTGCGCGGACTCCAACAGGGACCAGAGCGCGAGCCGGCGCAGTGGGCGGGGCCGTCCGCGCAGGAAGCGACGGCCCTCACGGGACACCCGCCGCCAGGTTCCGTACTCGCTCATCGGACCGCCTCCCGGCCGGGCGGCTCCGGCGCGGGCCGCCGCGTGAGACCGCCGTACGGACCGCCCGCCCCCCGGGAGCCGGATCCGTCGGCGGGTCGCGCCGCCGGCTCACCGGCGGCATCCGTCCCGTCGCCGAACACCGCCCGGTAGGCGGGGTCCCGCCACAGCTCCGCGTGCGGACCGGTCGCCCGCACCCGTCCCGCGTCGAGCCATACGACGAGGTCGGCGCGGGCGGCCGAGGAGATGCGGTGCGCGACGACCAGACGGGTGCCCGGCCGGACGTCGCGGGCCAGGGCGCGCTCCACCTCCCGGGCGGTGAGGGTGTCCAGGCTCGACGTCGCGTCGTCCAGCACGAGCAATCGCCCCGCACGGCAGAACGCCCGTGCCAGGCCCAGTCGTTGCAGCTCGCCACCGGACATGGGCGCGTCCGCGGGCGCCGTCCCGTACCCCTCGGGCAGTCGCCGCACGAAGGCGTCGGCGCCGGCCGCCCGCGCGGCGGCGCGCACGTCCTCCGGGGCCGGCGCGGGACCGCTGCCGAACGCGAGGGCGGCCGCGATGTCCGCGCCGAAGAGCGCCGGCCGTTCGAAGGCGTGGCCGACCTCCCGACGCAGTTCCTCGGGGGACAGCTCGTCCAGCGGTACGCCGTCGAGCAGTACCCGACCTCCGTCGCAGGCGGTGAGCCGTCCCGCCGCGGCGGCCAGCGTCGTCTTGCCGGAGCCCGAGCGGCCGACGACGGCCGCGGTCGTTCCGCCGGGGATCCGCAGGTCGACGTCGTGCAGGACCACGACGCCCGACCGCACCACGCGCACCCCGAGCAGTTCCAGGGTGCCGGGACCGTCCTCGGGCAACCGGCTTGCGCCTTGCGGGAGTTCGGGCAGGTCGAAGAGGGTCGCCGTGCGGCGGGCGGCGGCCCGGCCGCGGACCACGGCCGCCAGCCGGCCCGTCACGGCACCGGCGCCGGCCGCGAGGCCCGCGTAGCGGACCGCCGCGAGGAGCCCGCCGACACCGAGTGCGCCGTCGGCCAGCCGGACCCCGCCCACGCCGAGGACCACGTACAGCAGCAGCGGCATGAGGGCGCTCGTACGGGCCACGGTCGAGCCGTAGATCCGCCACGTCCGCCGTCCCTCGGCGCCCAGCTCCGGCAACCGGGCCAGTACACGCGCCTGTTCGCGCTCGGCGGTGCCGGCGGCGGCGATCGTACGGGCGCCCGCGAGCGCCTCCACGAGGCGACCGGCCATGGCCAGCTGCACCTCCTGGTAGCGGCTGACGCTGGCCCCCGAATCACGCGCGAAGGCCCGCAACAGCACGGCGAGCAGCGGGAGTCCGGCGAGGAAGGCCAGCCCGGTCCACACGTCGACCAGGAACAGCGCCACGAGTCCACCGACCGGCGGCAGCAGGGCCACGGCCGCGCCGACGACGGCCGCCGGTACACCACCGGCGGTGGTCGCGTGCGAGGTCAGCCGGGCCGACAGCTCACCGGGGGAGTGGCGGGCGGCGTGGTGCGGCGCGGTGCGCAGCAGCCGGGCGAGACCCAACCGGCGCAGCCAAGCGGTGGAGCGGCCGTCGACGCCGCCGCCCAGCCGGGCCGTGGCGGCGTCGAGGAGGACCTCGGCGGCGATCACCACCGCACACCACGCGGTCCACCGGGCGCCGGCGGGGTCCTGTCGCAGCAGCAGGTCGAGGGTGTGGCCGAGGACGGCCGGTTCGGCCAGGGCCGCGACGGCGGCGGCCACGGAGCAGGCGGAGGCGGCGGTGAGGCGGCCGGCGCTGTGGCGTGCGGCCGCCCGCAGGGCCCTGTCGGCGCCGCGGGCGGCCGCCGCCCCGTCGACGGGATCGGGCGCTGTCATGGGCGGCGGCTCCAGGGGTGTGGTGCGGGCCCGGGCGGTGAACCGCCCGGGCCCGGAATGACCTGATCAGTTACAGGTCGTGATGCTGAGGCTGCTGTCGCCGCAGAGGAGCAGGCTGGCGCGGCTGCCGCCGCCGGTCAGGTGCGCGGCCTCGGTGGTCTCTTCCTTCGGGGTGTCCATCGACTGCAGGTCCAGGAGCGTCATGTCCGATTCCTCTTCACTGTGGTGTTCCGATGGGTCACGGCCCCCGTGACGGGGACCGGCTCTGGGGCCGCCGCGGCAGACCGCGGCGGCGGGAGGAACGGCAGCTGGGCGCGCCCGCCGGGCGCGGCGCTGCCGAGGGCGAGGAGAGCGCCGGCCGTGCCCGTGGACAGGTCCATGGACAGGCGCATCATCTGCTCGCCGGGGAAGGCCAGGAAGCCTCGGTACGGGACCGCGTGCCGGGCCAGGGCCTCCACCTGCCGGGCGATGTCCCCGGGGTCGGAGCCCGGTCCCGGAGTGGTGGTCCGCGCCAGGTGGAGGATCATTCCGGCCGCGCCGCGGAACAGGCCGGGCTGCGCGTAGAACGTCGCCTGGGCGGCGCGGACGATCTCCGGCCGGGCCCGTTCGAAGCGGTCGTCCCGGGCGTGCGCCAGCCAGTCGTCCAGCACCATGCCGATGCCCACGCTGCCGCCGCCGAGATAGGGCATCGTGCGCCACCCCTCGTCGACCTGCAAGGTGCCGAAGGCGCTGGTCACGCAGCGGTCGAGGTCGCGGTGCAGGGCCCGGCCGGCCCGCGCCAGCAACTCCGTCTCCCCGGTGCGTTCGTAGAGCCGCAGGTGGAGCAGGGCGGCCCCGCTGTGACCATGGAGCAGACCGGCCCGGTTCGGCCCGGCCGCGGGCTCCGGGAGGAGTTCGGCGCAGCGCAGGGCCGCGGCGTGCAGTTCGACCTCGCCGGTGGTCGAACCCAGGGAGTCCAGGGCCAAGCCGATGCCGGCGAGTCCGCCGTGCAGGTCGGGCCCGGCCGACTGCCAGGGCTGGGACAGCAGTTGCTCGGCGAGGGCGAGGGCGCGGTCCCGGTGGCCGAGCCGCTCCAGGGTCCACGCGAGACCGGCGAGGCCGTCGTAGAAGCCCAGGGGCATCCCGGAGGCGGGCTCCTTGGTCCGGGCCAGCAGCCACTCCTCGGCCTCGGGCCACGGTTCGGCGCCCGTCTCGGCCAGCGCGTACAGGACACCGGCCGCTCCGTGGCCGAACCCGGTTCCGCCACCGGCGGTCGCGAACTGGGCGGTGTCGCCCGGGAAGAGCCGGTCCTCGCGGTCGAAGGTGGCGCTCGCCCGGAGGGCCGCCGTCATCGAGGCGCGGGCCTCGTCCCAACTCCCGGGCTCGACCGGCAGGTAGGGGCGCCGGGGAACCACCGCCGGCCCGCCGGATGCGCCGCCGGACCCGCCTTCGGTGCCGGCGAGGATCTCCCGTACCGCCTCGTCGAGGAACTCGCGGGGCACGGGGAACTGCTCGGCGGCGATGTCGGCCAGGTGCGCGGCCTTCGCCCGGTCCATCACCAGCAGACTCGTCAGCGGCAGGAACAGGGCCAGCCGCAGGCAGGCCAGGGCGTACCGGTCGACGCCGAAGCCGCGCCGGTCGGCCGGGGCGACGAACGCCGGGTTGGCGACGGTCTGACGGAGTCCCTCGTCGACGTGGGCGGCGGCCTCGAAGTCGAGCAGCGCGACCGACGGCGCGCCGGTCACCTCGTCCTCCGCGACCATGACGTTGAACAGGTGCAGGTCGTTGAAGACGATGCCGCGGGCGTGCACGGCCTCCACGGCCTCCGTCACCTGCCGGTGGATCTCCAGCGCCCACCGGGTGTACTCCGCGAGCTCCGCGGGATCGGGGTCCGCCTCGATCAACGGGTGCCGGCGCGCGAAGTAGGTGTTGAGGGGTTTGCCGTCCAAGTGCCGCATCACGAGGAAGTGGTGATCCCCGACGGTGAAGGTGCCGTGCACCGAGGGCACGCAGTCCAGCCCGGCCAGCTGTTCCAGGGCCCGGCGTTCGCGGTGCAGCCGGGTCACGGCGTCCGCGCCGTCGGCCGCGAGGCCGGCGAAGGGGCGCCCTTCCTTGAGGACGACCCGCTCGCCGGAGCGGACGTCCCGCCCCACGTAGACGCCGCCCCCGTTGGAGAAGTGCAGGGCGCGCTCGACGGTGTAGGGGAGGCCTTCCAGGGTGACGGAGGCCCGCCTGGCCAGGTGGGGTGCCAGGAACGCGGGCGGTTCGATCCACTCGGGCGGCTGGAACACCGGCCCCCGCGGGTCCGGCACGAGCCGGCCGTCCGGGGCCTCGATCGCCGGGACCAGCTCCCCGCGGTCGTCGTAGCAGTGCCGCAGGGTGAAGCTGCCGTAACGCAGGTGCACGGGGCCGTCGTTCCAGCGCAGGTCGCTCAGGATGTACGGGCCCGGCTCGCCGGCGAGCAGCGCGTCGAGGTCCTCGGCGACGCGTCCGCACTGATCCTCGTCCGCCGGGTACACGGTGAGGAACTTGCCGCTCGCCGCGCGGTCGGCGTACTTCGCGTTGCGCAGGTGCAGCAGGTACCGGCTCGGCACGAACTTGAACGCGATCCGGCGGTCCACGCAGTAGCGGTGGACCCGATCCAGGACGGACTCGGCGTTGTCCAGACACGCCGAGACGTGGATCTTCCAACCCTGGGAGGGAAGTCGGGCGTCCAGGGGGCGCAGCGCCAGCCAGTCCCCGCTGCGGTGCGTCTGCCACCCCGCCGGTACGGGGGCGAGCGCGGCCGGGTAGTTCTCCTCGGCCCGCCGGTACGGCGCGTCGTAGAACCATCGGTCGGCGTCGCAGAAGGCGGCGTACCCCTTGTTCACTCCTGCTCCCTCGGTCGGTGACGTCCTCACGCTGTCACGGCGACCGAGGGCCGCGACAGTCACGGCTGTCACCGACGGGGCGTGCAGTACGCACGAGTCACCAGGGCCCGGACCCCGCACGCGCGCCGCCCGCCACGAAGGAACGCCCCGACGCGGGCACTCGCGTCGGGGCGTTCCTCCCGGACCCTGCCGGGTGCGTGGTGGCGGGGAGCGGTCAGTCCTTGCTGGCCGGCTCCCAGCTCATGCCCCAGCCGTACTCCAGGTCCACCGCCTGCTGCTTGAGGATGCCGGGCGGGAGCACGAGGTACTTCGCCTCCCGCCGGACGATCAGTTCCCCGCCCACGTTCTCGATCAGCGCGATCGCGGCCACCGGCGCGGGGACGGTGCATTCGTCCAGGCGGACCTCGATCGGCGGACCGACGGGCGGGTACAGCGTGGCGACCCCTTGCAGTCCCGCGAAGTTGGTGGCGCCGGCGTAGATGGACACGAACACCAGGAGGCGTTTGATGTCGGCCGTGTGATCAAGGTTGATCATGAGGTTCTCGCCGTCCTCGCTCCCGCCGGTCCGGTCGTCCTGGTCCAGCAGGACGTACGGGGGCTGGTCGAACGACCCGAACTGGTTGTTGATGGGATGGACGATCCCCATCGTTCCGTTCCGCAGTTCCCACAGGCAGGAGAGGTCGAGGTCGACGTCCTCCAGCCGGACGGCGTCCTTCCCCTTCCGCATCCAGCCGCGCGCCGGGGTGGCCGCGCTCCACTTGAGGTTGACCCGCATGCCGCCGGAGGTGGCCCCCTGCTTGGTCAGCGACACCGAGGGTGCCGCCTTCGTCAAGGTGATCTTCGACAGCCGCACGGGCTGGGTGTGGGCCGGCTCCGGGGTCGGCCGGGCCTGCGGGGCCGGAGGGCGGGTCACCGGCGGACTCACCGGTTGCCGCACGGGCTGCTGCACGGGCACGGGCACGGGCACGGGCGCCGGCGTGGGCGTGGGCGTGGACGGGGCGGGGTCGTCCACCGTGATCCCGAAATCGGTGGCGAGCCCCGCCAGCCCGGAGGCGTATCCCTGACCCACCGCGCGGAACTTCCACGTGCCGGCCCGCCGGTACAGCTCCCCGAGCACGAACGCCGTCTCCGTGGTGGCGCCCGTGGGGTCGAACCTCGCCGTCTCCGCGCCGCTCTCCGCGTCCAGCACGCGCACGAACAGGCCGGCCACCTGACCGAACGTGCCGTCGGTGGAAGCCGCGACCACCACGGTCCCGATCTCCTGCTCGACCGCCGTCAGCGTCACCGTGATGGTCTCCAGCGGGCCCGAGCCGTCCTGGCGCCGGCCCTCGTGGCGCACGGCGCCACTGGCGTGCACGGGCTGGTTGTAGAACACGAAGTCGTCGTCCGACCTCACCTTCCCGGCCGCTGTCAGCAACAGGGCCGACACGTCCACGTCCGGCGCCCCGGGCCCACCCCGCCAACCCAGCTCCACCCGGACCCCGGCGCTCGGCACCGGTACGTTGGCGCCCTTCTGCAAGGACATGCGAATCCCCCTCCACGACGTCTCCCACTCCGTCGCAGCGTACGAGGTTTCGGCGGTGTCCCCTCCCCGAAGAGCGGGATTCCTGCCGCTCCGGGGCAAGTTGCGGGACCCCGTCCGGCGCGGCGCGCAGGGCCGGTGCGGGGGCACCGTGAGTGGAGCCGCCCCCTCGCCGCCCGTCCGACCTGCGGGTTCTCCCGTGAAAATGGGAATCGATACGCGGCGCCGGTGGCCAGCGGTGGACGGCGCCGTGGGAGGGCGCGACGATGAAGGTCCCACCCCTTTCCGCTCGGATCCCTCCGGGCCCGGACGAGGCGATTGCGAGGTGTGGCGATGAGGCTGCGACGTCTCGCCGCCGTGGCGGCCGTACCGATTCCACTCCTGTGCGTGTGGATCGCCCCGCCGGCAGCCGCGGCGAGCACGCACACCATCACCCTGACCGGAACGCTCTTCGTCGCGAACGCGGGCGGTATCGGCACGAGTGCGTCCAGCAAGACCTTCGACATGAACAGGACCGCCGCCCTGAGCCACGACAGGCCGACGGCCACCCTGGACATGTCGGCGTGCGTGGGCGGGGAGTCCCGCGGCCAACTGAGCGTCCACCTCCAGCTCAGGCCCGACGAGATGGTCGTCGTCTCACCGACGCTCCGCCTCTACGAGGGATCGAGCTGCAAGTCCAACGACCTCGACGCCGAGGACCAGGCCATCCAGAAGGGCTTCAAGCCCCGCCAGAGCATGACGGTGTCGCTGTCGGCCGCGAACGACGAGGCCTTCTCCGGCGACCTGACCACGACGAACTTCACCCTGAAACACACCGGCGGCACCGGAACCGGCATCGGCAGCCCGGCCGAACCGTCGGGCGTGGTGGCCGCCAGGGTCGGCACCGACCCGGTGGGCCGCACCCAGGTGCAGCTGCAGTGGGAGAACCCCGCGACCGACGAGACCCACCTGGAGATCCGCAACACCACCCTCAACCAGTCCAGGGCCGCGGCCCCCGACGCCACGTCCTTCACCTGGCCCGACCTGCCCCTGGGCAGGCAGTGCTTCCAGATACGGGCCATCAACGCCGTCGGCCCGTCGGACTGGACCCCGGCGAACGCGCAGAGCGAGTGCGCCTGACGCCCTCCCCCGGACACCGCCCGCCCCGCCCGACGGGGCCGGCGCCGCCGACGGGCATGATGGGCGGGTGATCACCATTCATCTGAAGTACGAGATCGACGTCGACAAGCTCGCGGACTTCGAGGAGTACGGACGCCGTTGGGTCCGGCTGGTCAACCGCTTCGGCGGCACCCACCACGGGTACTTCCTGCCCAGCGAGGGCGACAGCGACATCGCCTACGCCCTCTTCTCCTTCCCCGGTTTCGCGGCCTACGAGCAGTACCGCACGGACAGCATGTCCGATCCGGAGTGCCAGGCCGCCTTCGACCTGGCGCGCGAGACCCGTTGCATCAAGCGGTACGAACGCCGCTTCCTGCGCCCGCTCGAAACCCCCGGCGACTGAAAGTCCCGAGGGGCCGGCGCGGGGCCTCCACGCCCCGTCGTCTCACGCCTCGCGGTCCATGACGCGGCGGGCCGCCTCGGCCTCCGCCGCGGGCGGGGACAGTTCGTCGAGGGTGTCGAGCTCGTCGTCCGAAGCCAGTTCCTCCTCCCACGCGCCCGCGAGGCGCTCCTGCTCCTCGTGCGGTCTGCCGGCGACGGCCTCCCGCTGCCGGGGGTCCAAGGCCGCGAGGAACCGTCCTACCGTGTCCGCGGGCATGCCGTACTCCTTCTCGCTCGGGGAAGGGGCAGCGGCAGGTGCGCTGCCGTGCCCGGCCCAGAATGACGAACCGGCCCGGTACCGGCAGTCCGACACGGCGCGCGGCCACCCGAATGCCCGAGCCGCCCCGGCATCGGCCGGGTCCCGGCAGCCGGCTTCCGTCCCCGGCCGACACCCGGAGGTCGCTGTTCACTCCTCGCGGGACCGTGAGGTGACCGGGCCGACCCCGCCTTCGCGATCGTCCGCCCGCGGATGGTGATCGATCCACGATCTCCTGAGGAGTTCTTAGCATCAGAGGCCAAACATTCGTTCCCGCCCCGGATGGCCGACTACAAAGAACCGGACCGAACCAGGCCCGGCGACAAGGGTGATGAGAGCCGTCGTCGGCCTGGGTGATGTCGAAGGCGGTGGATTTGTCGTGCGTGAATTCAGCAGGATCGAACCGGCTGCGACGGGATTCCCGGCGGGGAGCGCGAGTTCCGATCTCCTCCAACTGGCGGATGCCGTCGTACTGAAACCCGTTTCGTTCTCCGTGGAGGACGCCACGGTGGCGGAGTACCGACTCCTCGTGTCGGCCGTCCGGTCCGGTGCGGCGGAAGCCCTGTGGTTTCCCAGAAGAGCGGGCATCGGGGAGGAATCGGTGCGGTACCTGCCCCTGAACATTCGGTTGAGGGGTTTGTCCATCGAGTTGTACGTCGAGTTCCTCCCCCGGGAATCGGACGTCCGGATCGTCGGCTTCCGCAACACCTTCGAGAACGGACAGGCCCCGCCGGAGGCCTACTTCCGCCACGTGCGGGACTCGGTCGCGCCGCCGGGCATGCCCCGCACGGCGGCCCTTCCGTTCGACGGCGGGTGTTCCGCCCTGGAGGCGGTGGCCGGCGTCGGGCGCACGGTCCTTCCCGTGGGGCGCCGCCCCATGATCAACGCGGTCATCTGGTTGCACCGGAACAGCGACCCGAGGTGCACGGCGCGCGGAATCCTCGTGCTGTCGGAAATGCTGTGCGCGGCAGCCCGTTCCCCTCGTCTGGCGGACGACGTGTCACGCATCTGGATGACCGGCGGCCCGCTCTCGACCGCACCGTGGGCAGCAGCGTGACCGGCGCACGTTGAATTTCCGAAGAATTTCTTCAAGCAGCCACCAATCCAATGGTGTTGGGGCTTCGAAGAAGTAACGGAGATCCCTTCCCGGGGATCATTTCACCCGTGCGATCCGTGATTCCCGTCCAGGGAATCCAAGGAACAGGAGCGAATGTGATAGTCAAGCGTGCCGGCCGCCGTCTCGTGGTCATCTCCGCCGTGCCCGCCGCGGTGTTCCTGACCCTGGGCCTTTCCGGCCCGGCCCTCGCCGACGAGGGCAAGGCGTACCAGATCGACCTGGCGCAACTGAACGACTCGGGCTCACGCGGAACGGTCATGCTCAGCCTCAAGGGCAAACAGCTGACCGTGCGGATCGAGTCCGAGGGGATGGTGCCCGGACAGCCCTCGGCCCAACACCTGCACGGTTCGACCAAGGGGCACGACTTCCACTGCCCCGACGCCAGTGACGACACCAACGGCGACGGCATCCTGAACAACACCGAGGCGACCGTCGACTACGGCGACATCAACATCTCGCTCACCACCTCCGGCGAAACCAAGGCGACCAGCGGCCTCGCGGTGGAACGCATGCCCGTCGCAGACAAGGCCGGCAAGCTCTCCTACCAGCGGACGATCACCGTCGGCCAGGACGTGGTCGACCACATCAAGGACCTGCACGTCGTGCAGCACGGCATCGACCGCAACGACAACGACAAGTACGACTTCGACGGCGCCGGCAAGAGCGAACTCGACCCGAAGCTGCCCCAGGAGGCCACGGCTCCGACCAACTGCGGTGAGGTCAAGGGCGCCGCCGTGGGGTCCATCCCGGTCGGCGCCATCGAAACCGGTGGTGGCTCCCCGGAGGACGCGGCGGTGCCGCTGGCGACGACGGCCGGCGCGGCGGTCCTCGCGTACGCGGCGATGGCGGGCGCGATGACGCTCCTGCGGAAGCGGGCCACCGTGTCCCCCGGCCCCACGCGGACCGAGGAGGACGCCGCGTGAAGGGCATCCGGTCCTCCGCGACCGTGACGTCCGTGGCGCGGCCCCGCCGCCGACGGAACGCGGCCCCTCTCGCCGCGGTGGCCCTGGGCACGTTGCTGCTGGCCGGGTGCGCCGGCCAGGACCCGGCGCCCCAAGGGCGGGCCGCACCGGCCGGCGCACCGGCCGAGGGGGCCGCTCCCACCGGGGAGGCGTCCACCGGCGGCCACGGCGGGTCTCCTGGGGACGGGACGCAGAACGGTACGGGTACCGGCACGGGAGCGGGCCGGGGCGAGCCGGCCCTCGCCCGGTCCGAACCACAGAAGATCACGATCCCCTCCCTCGGCCTCTCCAGCTCCCTGGAGACGCTGAGACTCAACGGGGACGGCACGATGCAGACCCCGAAGGACCCCGGACTCGCGGGCTGGTACGAACCGGGCCCGACGCCCGGCTCCCAGGGTCCGGCCGTGATCGCCGGCCACGTCACCTGGAACGGCGCGTCGGCCGTCTTCGAGAAGCTGAGGACGATGAAGGCCGGCGACACCATCAAGGTGACGCGGCGCGACAACAAGACCGTCACGTTCACGGTGAACAAGGTCGCCGAATACCCGAAGGCCGACTTCCCCACGCTGGAGGTGTACAAGAACCTCGACCACGCGGGCCTGCGCCTGGTCACCTGCGGCGGCGACTTCGACCCGAAGAAGCACTACTACGACAGCAACGTCGTCGTCTACGCCCGTATGACGGGGACCGCGTGACGGGCCCCGATTGACGGGCGGTACCGTCCGCCCGTCAGGCCGGCCGCCGCACGCGGGTCGGGAAATGTCCGCGTGCGCCGGGCAGGTACATGAACACGACGGCCGCCGTGGCCACCAGGTCGGGCAGCGCCGAGAACAGCTCCCAGCCGCCCGGCCACGGCCCGTTCATGCCGGAGTCGGCGAACAGGAGCAGCAGGCTCAGGACCGTGAGGACGGCCAGTACCGTCCGGGCCCACCCCTGGCCGGCCCTCACGCACCGGCCCAATGACAGCCAACCGGCGAGCAGTACGGCCGTGATGGCTCCCGACACGGCGAGTTGGCGGTGGGCGCCGGCCCTGCCGGAGACCTCGCTCAGCTCGTTCAGGCCCGTGGGCGCGACCAGGAACGAGCCCGACACCCAGACCAGGAGCTCCACCACGACGGCCAGGACGGTGAGCCCCCAGGCGGCCTCGATCTCCCGGGGCCGCCGCCGGCCCGACGGACCGGCATCCGTCCTGCCCGTCCCACCGGTTCCGCCCGCCCCGCCCGCCCGGTCCGTCATCCTCGGCCTCCTCGCTGTCCGACCAGTGAGAGGCCCGCAAGAGGAATCCGGTTCCCCGCCCCCGGCGGCCGGTTCGAACGGCCACCCGCTCGATGAGTGGACGGCGCCTCGCCGGTACCCGGCGTCAGCCCGGCACGGCGTCCGCCGGGCGGCCGGACGCCACCGAACGGCGGAACTCGGCAGGACCCGCGCGGCCCGCCGGGCCGGGGCACCACACCCGCACCCCTGACCCGACGTACGTTGCAGCTGTCATCGCGCATGCCGGAACCAGGAGTACGGGGGCACCGTGGGCACAGAGGCCCGGGAAGTCGAACCGCGGACGTTCCTCGGACACCCACGAGGACTCGCGACGCTGTTCCTCACCGAGATGTGGGAGCGGTTCAGCTATTACGGGATGCGCGCCCTGTTGGCCGTCTACCTGGCGGCTCCGGTGGCCGAGGGCGGCCTCGGCTACTCCACCGGTACCGCGGTGGCGATCTACAGCGTGTACGTCTCCATGGTGTACCTGCTGACGCTGCCCGGAGGTTGGGTCTCCGACCGCTTCCTCGGGCCCCGGCGGTCCGTCACCACCGCCTGCGTGATCATCATGATCGGGCACTTCCTGCTGGCCGTGCCCACGACGCCGTTCTTCTTCGCGGGCCTGTTCTTCGTCGCGGTCGGCTCGGGCCTGGTCAAGGCCAACATCTCCACGATGGTCGGACACCTCTACCGGGGGCCGCTGGAGGAGCGCCGGGACAGCGCCTTCACGATCTTCTACATGGGCATCAACCTCGGTGCCTTCCTGGCCCCGCTGGTGATCGGCACGATCGGCCAGAAGGTCAGCTACCACCTCGGATTCGCGGTGGCCGGCGTGGGCATGGCCCTGGGGCTGGCCCAGTACGTGTTGGGTCGGCGTTCGCTGAGCCCGCACAGCGACGTCGTCCCTTCCCCGATGGACGCGACCGCGCGCCGGGCCATGCTGCGCAAGGGCCTGCTCTGGCTGCTCGTACCGGTCGTCTTCTACCTCGTCGTCGGGCTGTCCGGGCACTACACCCTCAACTGGGTGATGGTCCCGCTCACGGTGCTGGGACTGGTCTTCCCGGCCTGGACGCTCGCGCGCATCCGGCGGGACCCGGAACTGACCGCGGCCGAGAAGTCCCGGGTGTCCGGCTACATCTGGCTGTTCGTCGCGGCCGCCGTCTTCTGGATGGTCTACGACCAGGGCGGTTCCACCCTCAACATCTTCGCCGACGAGAACACCGACACCACGGTGCTCGGCTTCGACTTCCCCTCCAGTTGGTTCCAGTCGCTGAACCCGCTGTTCGTCATGGCGCTCGGCCCGGTGTTCGCCTGGCTGTGGCAGTGGTTGGCCCGCCGGGACCGCGAACCGTCCACACCGGCGAAGTTCGGGGTGGGACTCATCCTGGTGGGCCTGTCGTTCGCCGTGTTCCTGCTGGCCCTGGCGGCCGCGGAGGGCGGCGCGAGCGTCTCGCCGCTCTGGCTCGCGCTCATCTTCCTGATCCAGACGGTGGGCGAGCTGTGCCTGTCGCCGGTGGGTCTGTCGGCGACGACGAAGCTCGCGCCGGAGAAGTACGGCAGCCAGATGATGGGCGTCTGGTTCCTCGCGGTGACCGCGGGAGACTGCGCCACCTCGCTGGCCGCCATCGCCGGGGCGGACCTCAACGACCTCCCGTTCGTGGCGATGGAGGTTGTGGTGGCCGTCGCGGTGGGCGTGGCCATGTTGTTGGCCCGCAAGGCCGTGGCCGCCCGGTTCCTCGGCCACCACTGAGGTCCGTGCTCCGTTCGGTCGGCGAGCGGACGGAGCCGGCCCGCCGCTGCCGCGACGGACGAGACCGCAACGCTGCCGGGACCCGTCGAGACCGCCCCCGTCGGGGTTCTCGAACCGGAGCCCGGCCCCGATCACGCCGGCCTGACCGACGGCGATCGTCGGGCCGGGCCCCAGCCCCGTACCGGCCGCGCCGGTGCGGAACCGTTGCGGCCCGCCGCAGAGCAGGTGCTCGGGGAAGTCGGGGGGATCGAGCTGCGCACCGAATGAGGCCCTCCCGGATTCCTGGTACGCCCGCTCGGCGACCCGGAGCCGCTCCAGGGCGGTCTCCCGGTCCCGGTCCGCGAGCATGGCGGGCACCTGGACCCCGGTGACCGGGACCGCGACCGCCGCCGTGGCTCCGATCGTCGCGGCGATCCTGATCCGCACACCCATGCGACGGCGGGCGCTGCGGCCGGCGGTCCGGGGCCCGGGCGCGGTACGGGCTCGGACCGGCCGCTACCGGTCCGAGCCCGTACCGGCCCGTCTCATTCGGTGTCCTCGACCGCCAGGCTCAGTGCGAGGGTCTGCAGCAGGTCCTCGGTGGACGTGTCGAGTCCCGCGGCGTCGAGGGCCGTGGCCACGACGTCGAACGCGAGGATGAAGCCGTTCACCAGGGCGTTGAGCGGCTGCGAGACCTGCCGTAGTACGGCCAGGCCCGTCTCCTCCAAACCGGCATCGACCGGAACGACGAACTCTGCGGGGATCACCTCTCCCAGCAGGTCGGAGACGAACTGGCTGTCGGCGCCGGACCTGATGGCCGTGAGCGCCGCGATGGCTTTGAGCTGGATCTCATTCTCCGTCATCGTGCCGAGCCTAATCCGCCCTGTGCCCGGCGCAGTTGAGGCCCGACGGCGCGCTGGTGCCGAATTCGACGGATCAGCGGCCCAGCGCATTGCGCAGGGTGATGCCGTGGCGGACGCGCAGACGGCGTACTTCCCAGACCGAGAGGGCGGTCACCGACAGGGGGCCGCCGAACATGAAGGTGTACAGCACGATCGCGGGCGCGGCCACGTCGGGACCGATGAAGAGCTGGAAGGCGAGGAGCGACCAGACCAGCAGCGGGGATATCAACGCGGGGAGCAGCTGGTGCACGTCCCCGGCCCGGAGGCAGGTGAACACGCACATGTAGGCGGAGTAGAGCGTGAAGGGGATCGAACAGAGCAGTACGGCGACGGACGCGAGCCATCCGACGGCGAGCAACAGGAAGGCCACCAACTTGGCGAAGATCCCGTCGCCGAAGAACGTGATGACGCCCTGCAGGGCCTCGACGGGGATCAGGTCTCCCTGGAGGGACTCGACCGACCCCCACATGCAGAGCGGGCCGGCGGCGAGCATCGCGACCGCCGTGATGGGCCCGCGCAGACGCTCGGCGAAGTCACGGCGCCTGTCCGGGGTGCTCATGACGAGGAAGGTGGTGATGCCGACCACGCATCCGACCGCGAGGACGAGGCAGGAGAGGCCCAGTTCCACGATCTTGCCCAGCACGAACTCCTCGCCGCCGTCGCTCAGCGGATACGACACGATCAGCCAGAGGCCGGCGCCCAGGCCCAGCGTCATCCGCGCGCCCCGCATCCTGCTGATGGCCCGGTCGTCCACGCGCCCGGCCGCGGCGGCTCGGTCATGGCTCGTCCACCAGGACAGGAAGAACGCCCTCAACGCACCGCCGGTCGTCGACCGGTCCCTGTGAATCGGTCTGGTCCCACTCACTTCATGCCTCCGGGTAACGCGCGTGTCGTACAAGCTCCGTGGGGTGCGGGCCACGCGCCACCATGAGGCATCGAACACCCTATCGGTTCATGGTCGGAGCCCTGAACGCGCGTCAGGACGACGGCCCGGAGAGGGCCATCCGGAGGAGGGCGGGCGTGTCCGCCCGGCGTCAGGGTTGCCCGCGCGGATAGTCGAGGGGGGCGCTGAACACGCCGAGCGCCCGCCGGCCGCTCGATGCCGGTAGGGATCTGCGAAGAGGGGTGCAAGGATGAAGAGAGCGGTACTCGCGTGCGCGGTGGGAGCCGCCGTGCTGATCGGCCCGGGGGCCGCGACGGCAGGGGCCACCGGGCAGCTCGGAGCCGTCCCCGCGCACGGCGCGCCGAGGGCGACCCACCCGGTCGGTGAGGTGGTCTCCGACGCGGCGCTCCACGTCCGGCAGAAGCCGACCGTCCACTCGGGCGTCGTCAAGGTGCTGCGTCCGCACCAGCGGATCCTGCTCAACTGCCAGAAGCGGGGCGGATGGGTGGACGGCAACCCCGTCTGGTACCGGATCCAGGGCTCCAACGGCTGGGTCTCGGCGCGTTTCGTCCACAACCTCCAGCCGGTCCGCCCCTGCTGATCCCCGCCGGCCCCTGCCCTCGTCCCGAGCCCCTACGACGGCAGGGCGGGGCGGGCCGTCGGCGCGGGTGCGCGCGGGCCCGCCCTCAGCGGTGCAGCAGGTTGGTCCAGTTCTGCGGGACGCGGTCGGCCGGTCCCGGCGAAGGCTGGTCCGACGGGTGGCCGTCCGGCGGCGCCAGCTCGGGACCCGACTCGTACATGGCGTCGGTGGCGTAGTTCCAGAACCAGCCCTCGCCCGGCTCGAAGCTCTGCACCAGGGGATGCCCGCTGGACTTCCAGTGCGCGGTGGCGTGTTGGCCCGGCGAGGAGTCGCAACAGCCGATGTGGCCGCACTGCGCGCAGCGCCGCAGGTGGAACCACCAACCGCCCGCCTCGTCGCAGTCGGCGCACCCGTTGCCGCCGGGCGGGACGCCGGGGTCGATGCCGTCCATGCCGTCCATGCCGTCAACACCGTCGATACCGGTCATGCGGAGTCCTCCTCGGTGGTGTCGGTCTCGGGGAACTCCCCGATCTCCGGAGCGGTCAACGGGAGCAGTACCTGGAAACGGGTGTCGCCCGGGACGGACTCGACCTGGAGGCTGCCGTGGTGCTTGCTGACGACGATCCGCCAGGAGATGTCCAGGCCGAGACCGGTGCCCTCGCCGACCGGTTTGGTGGTGAAGAACGGGTCGAAGATCCGACTGCGGACGTCCGCCGGGATGCCGGGCCCCGTGTCGCGGAACTCCACCAGCAGCCGGTCCCCCTCCCGCGCCGTGCGCACCGTCAACTCACCCTCGCCGCCGGTGCTCCCGATGGCGAAGACGGCGTTGTCGATGAGGTTGGTCCACACCTGGTTGAGCTCCGCCGGATAGGCCGGTACGTCCGGTAGGGAGCGGTCGTAGTCCTTGACCACCCGCACCCCGGGACCGATCTTGCCGGACAACATCAACAGGGTGCTGTCGAGGAGTTCGTGGACGTCGACCACCCGGTGCGGGGCGCGGTCGAGCTGCGAGTACTGCTTGGCCGCGTCCACGAGGTGGGAGATGCGGGTGGTGGAGTCGTTGATCTCGTCCATCAACAGCTCCGTCTCGACCGTGTAGTTGAGCCAGCCGATCGCCCCCGGCAGGATGTCCTCGTCCACGGCCGCCGCGACCTGCTCCAGCCAGTCCGTGTCCAGCCCGGCCTGGACGAAGGTCGGCGCGACCCGCCAACCCTCCGTGATGCCGTGGTCGTCGAGCCAGTCGGCGAGCTCGTCCTCCCGGTCGGAGGCCTCCAGCGGGCTCAACGTCGGCGCCTTGGCGACGCGTTCGGCGGTCCGCTCCTGGATGTCGATCAGGCCGGCGATGACCTCGCGGGGGTAGGGGCCCTGCGCGATGACGGCCAGCTTGTGCCGCATCTTGCCCACCCGCTCCCGCAGTGCCGCGGTGGCCCGGACCGCCGCCGCGGCCGGGTTGTTCAGCTCGTGGGTGAGACCCGCGGACAACGACCCCAGGGCCAGTAGCCGTTCGCGCTGACCGATCGCCCGCTGCGTGTTCTTCGATCCGAAGAACAGCCCCTCCAGCAGGTGCGCGGCCATCGGGAACCACTCCCTCATGATGTCCGCGAACGACTGCGCGGGCAGCACGAAGAACCGCGTCGGCTCGGTCACCCGCATCGAGTTGGTGTAGGTCTGCGGCACCTGGTCACCCAGGTAGGCCTGCATGGCTCCCGCGTACACGCCGCGCTGCGAGGTACGGCTCACCTCGACGTCGTCGCCCCCGACCCGGCGGGCCAGTACGACGGTGCCCTCGATCATCACGTAGAAGCAGGTGGCCGGGTCGCCCTCGGTGTACACCGGTCCCACGTCGAACCGCTCCACCCGCCCCTCGGTACAGAGCCGCCCCAGCTGCTCCGGGGAGAGCTTCTCGAAGAGGAACAGCGAGGCGATCTCCTGCGGGCCGCAGGGCATGACCTGCCCGCTCACGACTGCTCCAGGTACCGGTGGACGAGCATCACGGCCATGGCACCCTCCCCGACGGCGGACGCGACGCGCTTCGCGGACTGCGAGCGCGCGTCGCCCGCCACGAACACGCCCGGGACGTTGGTCTCCAGGTGGTAGGGGGAACGGTCCAGTTCCCACTCGGCCGGCGGTCGCCCGTCCGGTGTGAGGTCCGGCCCGGCCAGGATGAAACCGTGTTCGTCGCGCAGCACCGTGCCGTCCAGCCAGTCCGTCAGCGGAGCCGCGCCGATGAACACGAACATCCACTGCGCGTCGACGAGTTCGGTCGCACCGCTGTCCACGTTCCGGAGCGTCAACTGCTCCAGGTGTCCGTCGCCGTGCGCTTCCTCGACGACGGTCCGGGGCCGCACGGTGATGTTCGGGGCGTCCTCGATCTGCTGGATCAGGTAGTACGACATCGACGCCGCCAGCGACTCCCCGCGCACCAGCAGCGTCACCGACTTGGCGCCCCTCGCCAGGTACATCGCCGCCTGACCGGCGGAGTTGGCGCCGCCCACGATGTACACGTCCTGCCCCTGGCAGGAGGCCGCCTCGGTGAGCGAGGAGCCGTAGTACACCCCGCAGCCGGTCAGGGCGTCGCAGCCCGGCGCGTGGAGCTGCCGGTACGACACGCCCGTCGCCAGGATCACGCTGTGCGCGGCGATCGCCGAGCCGTCGGAGAACCGGACGACGCGCGCCGCACCGTTCACCTCCAGCCCCGTGACCTCGCGCGCCGTGAGGATCTCGGCGCCGAACCGGCCGGCCTGCCGGCGGGCGCGGTCCGTGAGCTGCGCGCCCGAGACGCCGTCCGGGAAGCCGAGGTAGTTCTCGATGCGGGAGCTCTGCCCGGCCTGCCCCCCGGTCGCCGACCGTTCCACGAGGACGGTACGCAGTCCCTCGGACGCCCCGTACACCGCCGAACCGAGCCCGGCCGGGCCGCCGCCGATGACGACGAGGTCGTAGAAGTCGGCGGTCGGAGTCGTCGCGAGCCCGACGCGCGCGGCCAGTTCGGGCGCCTCCGGTTCGATCAGCACGCCGCCGTCGGGCGTGACCACCAGCGGCAACCGCTGCCCGTCGGCCCCGGCCGCCTCCAGCAGCCTTCGTCCCTCCGGCTCGTCGGAGGAGTACCAGCGGTACGGCACCTGGTTGCGGGCGAGGAACTCGCGGACCGCCGAGGAACGCGCCGACCAGCGGTGCCCGACCACCTTCGTGGCGGGCACCGGCCGGTGGTCGCCCGTGCGCCAGGCGGCCAGCAGGTCGTCCAGGACCGGGTAGAGCTTCTCCTCCGGCGGGTCCCAGGGCTTGAGCAGGTAGTGGTCGAGGTCGACCACGTTGATCGCGTCGATGGCCGCGTTGGTGTCGGCGTACGCGGTGAGCAGCACGCGCCGTGCGCCCGGGTACACGCCCATGGCCTCTTCGAGGAACGCGATGCCGTTCATCTGCGGCATGCGGTAGTCGGCGAGGATCACCGCCACCAGGTCCCCGCGCAGCTTCAGCTCGCGCAGCGCCTCCATCGCGGACTCACCGGACTCGGCGCGCACGATCCGGTACTCGGCTCCGTAGCGGCGCCGCAGGTCACGGGCGATGGCGCGGGAGACTCCCGGGTCGTCGTCCACCGTGAGGATGACGGTCCGCGCCGTTTCGGCGGGCTGTGCCATACGTCGTCTCCACCCCGAGTGCTCTGGGCGGGCGGCACGGCGAGCCGTCCGCGCCGGTTCCCGCCCATCGTATGTTCGATCGCCGGGAACCGCTCCGGGACGCCGTCGACCGTGCGCTCCCGGTACACCTCGGGTCGCTCCCGGTCAGGAGCGGGGCAGTCGCCGGCGGTGCGGGGTCGGTCGGCGGTGCTGCGGGGTCGGTCGGCGGCGCCGGGTCAGGAGGTCGATCCCGCCGGGACCCATCCTTCGCCGCCGAGGGGGAACTCGAAGCCGGGCCGCCCGTTGTGGCCGCTGGTGCGGAAAGGCTTGCCGTTGTGGTCGATCGTGAGGGTGCCGTGCCGGGACCCGCTGGACCAGGCCAGTTCCAGGTACCAGCTGACGTCGTACGCGGAGGCGTCCGCCTTGACGTAGAACACCTCCGGTGCGGACTCGCTCACCATGAACGGGAAGTTCGGCTGCCCCGCCACGGGCGCGAACGCCGGCCGCGCGGCGTCGAGGGCCACGGTGAACGAACGCGTCGGCACGCCGGCGCCGCAGCCGACGCCCGGGTAGCCCATGGCGTAGTCGTTCCAGGCGAGTGGCGTCCGCTTGCCGGCGGTACGGACGGTCATGCTGTCCAGGACCACCGTCTCCTTCCCGGAGCCCTGAAGGGTGAGCGTGACGTACTGCTCGCCCGCCGGCACCGCTCCCGACGCCGCCACCCATGCGGGTGCGTCCCGTTCGAGGGGCGGCGGTCCCACCTCGGTCGGCGGTTTGTCGATCAGGTAGTGCTGGCCGCAGGGCGACTCCCAGGTGTGCGGCTGGGCCGTCACCGTCAGCGGCGCACCGGACGCGGATCCGCCACCGCCACCCCCGCCGACGGGGGAGGGGGAAGGGGACCCGGCGGCCGTTCCCGTACCGGCCGTCCCGGGAACGGCCGCCGGGCCGGCCGCGGTGTCCCGGGACGCGGACGGGGAGGCCGACAGTGCCGCCGGGGAGGAGGCCGCCGACGGACCCGCGGGCGCCGTCCCGCCCCCCGTACGTCCGGCTTCGCCGGGTGCGGCGGAGGCGGCGCCGACGGGACGCCCCCGGACGCCGGTGTCCGATGCCGACAGGCTCAGGGCGAGGGCGACCACCCCGGCGACGACGGCCACGGCGATCCCGGCGAGGACCGCCCCGCGCGGGCGCCGCCGCGGCGGATCCGGCACGGCACCTGCCACGGCGGAGGACGGCCCGGTCACCACCGGAGACGGAGGCGGCACCTCCGGCAACGGCGACGGCGACGTCGCCTCCTGCGCGTCCGCCCGTGGCTCCGGGGTCGGCGCTTCCTGCGCCTCCTGCGCCTCCTGCGCAGGCGACGCCGGGGAGGAGCGCGACGCCGGGGACGCCGCAGGTCGGGTCTGTGCCCTGCTGCCCGGATCGCCGCCCTTGCGGGGGCGGTTCGCGTCCGCCAGGACCCAACTCCGGTGCAGCGCCACGAGTTCCTCGGGCGACGCCTTGCAGAGGCGGGCGAGTCGTTCGACCGGTGCGTACTCCGTCGGGACGACGTCGCCGCCGCAGTACCGGTGCAGGGTCGACGTACTCATGTGGAGCCGCTTGGCGAGCGTTCCGTAACTATGGCCGGACCGGTCCTTCAACTCGCGCAACAGCACGGCGAACTCGGACCCAGCAGTGTCTTCCGACACTGTTCCTCCCACCCCGATATCCCGTCCCGCGTCCCAGGAACAGGTTGTTTCAGCAGCTCAGAGCCTGTGTGGGCGTCCCAGCGTCCCTGATCGCCCGTTGGTCGTGGTGACCGGGACGGATCACCGCGCAGGCTGATGCCATCCAAGCACACCGCCTCCGGCAGCCGGTCCCGACCGCCGCCGCGGGCAACCCCCATGAGAGGCGATCAGCCATGTCCGTGTTCCGTCCCGCCCACACCACGACGTCCATGACCCGCACCCCCCGACGGCTCGTCGGCGCGGCCGTCGCCGTCGTGGCCGCGCTCGCCCTCACCGCGTGTCAGGACGGCACGGGCCTCAAGGACGAGGGGGCCGCGGCGGTCTCGACCGCCCCGTCCGCCGCCCCGTCCGCCGCCCCTTCCGCGAACGGCGCCACGAGTACCCCCCAGGGCGCCGGGACCGGGACGAACGGCGGCGTGCGGACCGGCACCGGTCCCGGGAACGCGAAGGGCCCGTCGGAGCCGGCCGCCGAGGGCAAGCGCGTCCTGTGCAACGGCTCCAACACCACCGTCACCGTCCAGCCGGTGTCACGTCCCCTCAACCACCTGCTGATCACGGTGAAGAACACCGGCTCGAAGCCCTGCGACCTCACGTACCACCCGGTCCTGCGCTTCGACGAGATGCAGTGGGCGCCGGCCGCCCGGAAGGAGACCCAGCCGCAGGCCGTGGTGTCCCTCGCGCCCGGCCGGTCCGGCTACGCGGCGGCCCTGTTGTCGGCGGCGGACGGCAGCGGCGAGGGCGGCACGACCGGACGCCGGCTCACCGTCGCCTTCCAGGGCATGACGCCCAACAGCAGCGGCGGCGCGTCGGCGACCCCCTCGCTGCCCGCCGCGGGCGTCCACTACGACAGCTCGCTGACCGTCGGCTACTGGCAGCAGACCGTCGAGGACGCCCTCGGCTCCTGAACCGCCCCGGTGGCCGATGTGCCGCACCGCACCCGCAGGGGTGATCATGCTCCTTCCGGGTAGCCGCAGAGCGTGATCACCCTGGGTGTTGAAGAGGAATACCTGCTGGTCGACCCCGCTACGGGGCTTCCCGCGCCGCACGTGGAGGACGTACGCCGTACGGCCGGACTCGGGCTCGTCGCGGAACACGGCGAGGTCCAGGACGAGCTGCTCCAGGCACAGATCGAGGTGGCCACGCCCGTGTGCACCCGCCTGGAGGAAGTCGGCGGGCACCTGCTGCGGCTGCGCCACGCGCTGGCCTCGGCGGCCGAGGAGAACGGCTGCCGGATCGCCGCGACGGGCGCCGCACCCCTGCGGGGCGCCGTCCCCATCCCCATCACACCGAACGCCCGGTACCGGCGGATGGAGGGGACCGCCCGGCAACTGGTCGGCGAACAGCTGATCAGCGGGATGCACGTGCACGTGGGCGTCCCCGACCGGGAGACCGGCACGGCCGTACTGAACCGGATCCGGCCGTGGCTCGCGACCGTCCTCGCCATGTCCGGGAACTCACCCCTGTGGAACGGCGAGGACACCGGCTTCGCGAGCTGGCGCACCATCGTGTTCGGACGGTGGCCGGTCAGCGGGCCACTGCCGCACTTCGACGGTCTCGCCGACTACGAACGCCGCCTCGACGCCCTGCTGGAGTCGGGCGTGATCGAGGACAGGGGGCAGGTGTACTGGCAGGCGAGGCTCTCCGAGCGCTACCCCACCGTCGAGATCCGCTGCGCGGACGTGCAGCTCCAGGCCGACGAGGCGGTGATGTTGGCCGGGATCATCCGCGCCCTGGTCGCCACCGCGATCACCGAGGAGCGGGCCGGTACCCCGCTCGCCGTCACCGCGCCCGAACTGGTGCAGGGCGGGAACTGGCACGCGGCCCGGTACGGCCTGAGCGGGACCCTGCTCGATCCGCTGGGGCGCCCGCACAGCGGCGGCGACGTGATGTGCGCCCTGCTGCGCCACATCGGGCCCGCCCTGGAGGAGGCGGGTGATCACCGAGAGGTGAGCGCCCTCGTCACCCGGCTCCTGCGCGAGGGCACGCCCGCCGACCGCCAGCGCCGCGCCCTCGCCGAGGGCGGACTCCCCGGGCTCCTCGGCCTGATCACCGGCTCCTCGGCCTGATCACGGACGGCTCGACCCCTTGCTCGACCCCATGCCCGGCCCCTTGCTCGACCCCCCGGAGGGCCCGCACTCCCACGAGTGCGGGCCCTCCGGGGGAAGCCACCGAAACGGTCAGCTGTCGCGCTTCTCGCCGCCCTCGCCGATGTTCCCGTACCCGGGGAAGTCGTGCGGCCCGCGGTGCCCTTGGTCGCCGGCGAAGTCACCGGGGTCCGCCGGGGGCGGGGTGGCGGTGGTGCCGGGGGCGGAGTCCGCCGGCTCCGTACGGCCCGGGCGCATCGTCCGACGCCGCTTGATTCCCCACCAGACGGCGGCGATCAGCATCGCCGCGATGACGATGCCGATCAGGGGGAGCAGCCAGGCGCCGCCCGAGGTCTCGGCGGCCGTGGTGATCGAGGGTTCGAGCGTCGTGTTCATGGGCTGCGCCTACCCGTCGCCGCACAGCCCATGTGCGCGGACCGAGGGTGCCGGGCCTATTCGACCTCGGCCCAGTCGAGGGTGCGTTCCACCGCCTTCTTCCAGCCCTCGTACCCCTGCGCGCGCCGGTCCTCGGACCACTGGGGTTCCCAGCGCCGGGATTCCTGCCAGTGGGTGCGCAGTTCGTCCGTGTCCCGCCAGAAGCCGGTGGCCAGGCCGGCGGCGTAGGCGGCGCCCAGTGCCGTCGTCTCCGCGACGACCGGCCGGCTGACCGGTACGCCCAGGACGTCGGCCTGGATCTGCATGCACAGGTCGTTCGCGGTGACGCCGCCGTCGACCTTCAGCACGTCGAGGTGGACGCCGGAGTCCTGTTCCATGGCCTCCACCACGTCGCGGCTCTGGTAGCAGATGGCCTCCAGGGCGGCCCGGGCCAGGTGGCCGTTGTCGTGGTAGCGGGCGAGGCCGACGATGGCGCCGCGGGCGTCGGAGCGCCAGTACGGTGCGAACAGGCCCGAGAAGGCGGGGACGAAGTAGATGCCGCCGCTGTCCTCGACGGTGCGGGCCAGGCGTTCGCTGTCCGCCGCGTCGTTGATGATCTTCAACTGGTCGCGCAGCCACTGGATCGCGGAGCCGGTGACGGCGATGGAACCCTCCAGCGCGTACACGGCCGGCTCGTCACCGAAGCGGTAGGCCACGGTGGTGAGCAGGCCGTGCTGCGAGCGGACCAGCTCGGTACCGGTGTTGAGGACCAGGAAATTGCCGGTGCCGTAGGTGTTCTTCGCCTCGCCCGGCGCGAAGCAGACCTGCCCGACGGTGGCCGCCTGCTGGTCGCCGAGGACCCCGGTGATGGGGATGGCGGCGCGCAGCGGCCGGGACGTACGGGTCTGTCCGTAGGCCTGCGCGTGGGAGGAGGGGTTGATGCTCGGGAGCATCGCCCTGGGGATGTCGAAGAACCCGAGGAGTTCGTCGTCCCAGTCGAGGGTCTCCAGGTCCATCAGCATGGTGCGGCTGGCATTGGTCACGTCGGTGGCGTGGATGCCGCCGTCGGGGCCGCCGGTGAGGTTCCACAGCACCCAGCAGTCGGTGTTGCCGAAGAGGGCGTGCCCCTCCTCGGCGGCCGCGCGGACCCCGTCGACGTTCTCCAGGATCCACTGGATCTTGCCGCCGGAGAAGTACGTGGCCGGTGGCAGACCCGCCTTGCGCCGGATGACGTCCCCCCGGCCCGACCGCTCCAGGGCCGCCGCGATCGAGTCGGTGCGGGTGTCCTGCCAGACGATGGCGTTGTAGTAGGGGCGCCCGGTGCGGGGATCCCACACCACGGTCGTCTCCCGCTGGTTGGTGACGCCGATGGCCGCCAGGTCGGAAGCCGCGAGGTTCCCGTGCCGGAGGGCGTTCTGCATCACCGAGTTGGTGCGTTCCCAGATCTCGACGGGGTCGTGCTCGACCCAGCCCGAACGGGGGAGGATCTGGGTGTGCTCCAACTGGTGTTTCGCCACCTCGTTGCCCGCGTGGTCGAAGACCATGAAACGGGTGCTGGTGGTCCCCTGGTCCACTGCTCCGACGAAGTCGGCCATGGGAGGCCTCCTCTCGGGTCGGTCACTCTCTCGGGTCGGTCCCGCGGATCGGCCTGCGGGTCGGTCAACTCTCGTCCGGAGCGGGCACCCGGCCGGGGGGCTCCGGCTCGGCGGTCGGCAGGAACCGGCCGATGAGGAACTTGTACAGGCCCGCGCCCAGCAGGCCGCCGATGAGCGGGCCGATGATCGGGACCCAGTAGTAGAACTGCCCGTACTGATCTCGCCACGCCCCGCCGTAGCCGGTGAGGAAGCTGGCCAGTCGGGGGCCGAAGTCACGTGCGGGGTTGATCGCGTAACCGGCGTTGGTGCCCCAGGCCATGCCGATCGCGACCACGATCAGGCCGACGATGAACGGGGCCAGGTTGGCGCCCGGCGGCGTGCCCAGCAGGTCCGTGACCGCCAGGATCAGCAGCAGCAGGATGGCCGTGCCGATGATCTGGTCGCGCAGCGCGCCCCACTCGGTGACCGGGAGGTTGGTGTTCCCGTTGGCCGGCAGGGTGGAGAACACGCCCTGGGTCTTGATGGTGTGGCCGGGGTCGACCTTCGCCAGGGCCTCGGTGTAGTTCCACCGGACGATCAGCGCCGCCACGAAGGCGCCGGCGGTCTGCGCCAGCGCGTAGGGGGCCACCTTGCGCCACGGGAAGCCCTTGAACGCCGCGAGGGCGACGGTGACCGCCGGATTGAGGTGGGCGCCGCTCAGCCGCGCCGCGACGTAGACGCCGAGGGTGACGGCGAGGCCCCACGCCCAGGCGATGCTGTCGTGGTTGCCGAGGCCGCCCGCGGGATCCGTGAGGCCCCCGCCGGCGACCACTTGGGCCACCACGCCGCAGCCGAAGAGGATGAGGACCATGGTGCCGGCGAATTCGGCGGAGAGTTCGCCGACCAGCCCTGAGTCCTTGAGTCGCTTGACCATGGGGGCCCCTTTCCCGACGACCGGGGACCCGGTCGTCCAACGACCCGCGTACTTCGCAAATGGTTCAATACCGGAGGTGTTCCCCGTGATCCGGAACATATGCCCCACGAATGTCGGCGGCCGAGGCCGTGCCGGGGGGAGCCGGGCGGGGCCGAGCGGTGGGTCGGCGGGCGCGGCACCCTCGCGGATCTCACCGGCGCGGCGGCACACTTGGGGGGTACGGCGGGGAGCGGTGACCGGTCGCGACCGGCCCGCCGACCGCAAATCGGCCACCCGGGAGGCACTCCATGAACATGCTGATCAACAGTGCGGAATCGGTGGTCGCCGACGCCCTGCGGGGGATGGCCGCCGCCCACCCCGACCTCGCCGTGGACGTGGAGCGTCGCGTGGTCGTACGACGCGATGCCCGGGAGGGCGGGCGCGTCGGCCTGGTGTCCGGGGGCGGCTCCGGACACGAACCCCTGCACGCCGGGTTCGTGGGTTACGGGATGCTGTCGGCCGCGTGCCCCGGCGAGGTGTTCACCTCACCGGTGCCCGACCAGATGGTGCGTGCGGCCAAGGACGTCGACTCGGGCGGGGGCGTGCTCTTCGTCGTCAAGAACTACACCGGCGACGTCCTCAACTTCGACATGGCCGCCGAGCTCGCCGAGGAGGACGGGATCCGGGTCGAGAGGGTGCTCGTCGACGACGACGTCGCGGTGACCGACAGCCTCTACACGGCCGGGCGGCGCGGCACCGGGGCCACCCTCTTCGTGGAGAAGATCGCCGGGGCGGCCGCAGAGGAGGGGGCGCCGCTGGATCGGGTCGCGGCGCTGGCCCGCCGGGTCAACGCGTCCTCGCGGAGCTTCGGCGTTGCGCTCGGCGCCTGCACCACCCCCGCGAAGGGCAGCCCGACCTTCGACCTGCCGGACGGCGAACTGGAACTCGGCGTCGGGATCCACGGGGAACCCGGCCGCGAGCGGCGTCCGATGATGCCCGCGCGGGAGATCGCCGAGGTGGCGGTGGCCGCCGTACTGGAGGACCTGGCGGCGGTGGCCCCCGCCGACGGCCCGGTGCTGGCCCTGGTCAACGGGATGGGGGCGACGCCGTTGTTGGAGCTGTACGGGTTCCACGCCGAGGTGGCGCGGATCCTGGCGGCTCGGGGCGTACCGGTGGCGCGGACGCTCGTGGGGAACTACGTCACCTCGCTCGACATGGCGGGCTGTTCGGTGACGCTGTGCCGGGCCGACGACGAACTGCTGAGGCTGTGGGACGCCCCCGTGCAGACGGCCGCCCTGCGCTGGGGCCGCTGACGGGGGCGCGGCCCCAGCCGGTCCACCTGGGCGACGGGTCGGGTCGTACGGGGGAGGCGACGCTCAGCGGGCCTCGTGGCGGTGCTCGACGTGGCCGTGCTCGTGCTCGGCCTGCCGGGGATCCGCCAGGTAGTCGGGGCATGCGGGATTGTGACAGGGGCCGGGGACCCACACGGGTACGTAGACCCCCAGCGTCTTGTGCCGCCTCTTGACGGTCGTGCCCACGGACTGCTTGCAGGCCGGGCACGCAAGCACCCCTTGGGGGCCGGTCTCATGCTCGGTTTTACTCATTTTTTAACAATAAGCCCGTTGTGTCCGGAATGGGAGGTCGACCGTTGGTTGTCCGCCAAAGGCCCCTCGTTCCGGGTCATTCGCCGGACGACCGCGACCGGTCGTCCTCCTCGGCGGCGGGCGGTCTACGGACGCTCAGGATGACGGCACAGGCCAGTACGGCGACGATGACGGCCAGGCTGACCGGCGAGGGGATCTCGGGGACACTCGGGCTGATCATCTTGTGGGCCGCCTGGAGGATCAGCTTCACCCCGATGAAGGCGAGGATGATCGCGAGGCCCTTGCTCAGGTAGTGGAACCGGTCCAACAGCCCGGCCAGCAGGAAGTACAGGGCGCGCAGGCCGAGGATCGCGAACGCGTTGCTCGTGTAGACGACGAACGCGTCGTCGCTGACCGCGAGGACGGCGGGGACACTGTCGACGGCGAAGATCAGGTCGGCCGCCTCGATCGCCGCGACCACGGCGAGCAGCGGCGTCGCCACGCGCTTGCCGGCCTCCTTGACGAAGAACTTCGTCCCCGCGTACTCGTCGCGGACGGGCACGACCTTGCGGAGCATCCGCACGGCGAAGCTCTTGCCCGGGTCGAAGGTGTCCTGCTCGTCCTTCATGAGCTTGTACGCGCTGTAGAAGAGCACGGCGGCGAAGACGAACAGCACGGCGGTGAAGCGGGTGACGACCGCGACGCCGAGGGACAGGAAGATCCCCCGGAACACGAGGGCCCCGATCACCCCGAAGAACAGCACCCGGTGCTGGTAGGCGCGGGGCACCTTGAAGTAGGCGAAGATCACCGCGAAGACGAACAGGTTGTCGACCGACAGGCTCTTCTCCAGCAACCACGCGGTCGTGTACTCCGTCCCGGCCGTCGTGCCGAGGACGAGGAAGACCAGCCCGCCGAACGCGAGGGCGAGGCTCACCCACAGGGCGCTCCAGAGGGCGGCCTCCTTGAAGCCGATCACGTGGGCGCTGCGGTGGGCCAGCAGGTCCACCGTCAGCGACACCACCACGGTCACGGCGAACGTCCCCCACAACCACAACGGGACTTCGAGCACGCCGAACACACCCTTACCGCGGCCCGCGCGCGACGCACGGGCCCACCGTGTCGAGCCTCTTAGAGGAGTCTGCGGCATTTCACCCCCCGGCGCACCGTGGGGCCCTGGGGGTGCCGCGGCAAGGCGGGCCGAGCCTGCGGCGGAAAGGCGTGACGCCGGCCATCGTGCCGAACCGTCCGTTGGGCCGGACCACGGCGGCCATCTCGCCCCGGTACCCGCCGCCCGCTGTCGGGAGCGGCGCGCGAGCTTCCGACGGCCGCGCACGCGCGGTGATCTGCGGAGGACGCGTTGCCCGGGTGTGCCTCCGCGGTCATTCCGCCTTCAGGGCGGCCTCCGGGGCGAGGTGGTTGGCGATGTCCGCCAGGAAGGACGCGGCCGCGTTCTGTGCGGTGCTGCCCAGCCCCTGCGTCGCCACCGTGGCGATCGCGATCTTCTTCGAGGGCAGGTAGGCGACGGCTCCCGCGTATCCGGCGAAGGACGGATTCTGGAGGATCCAGCCGCTCTGCACGGCCAGGCCGAGGGCGAAGGACGTGTTCGGATCGATCCGCGAGACGGGTGCCAGCTGCTTGCGGTGGGACGCGGGTGACAGCAGCTCGCCCTCGCCGATCGCCGTGAACGACTTCGCCATGTCCCCCAGCGTGCCCGTCATGACCGCGCCCGGCGCCAGAGTCCACGACGGGTTCCAGTACGTGGCGTCCTCGAACACGCCGCGCTCGTTGTCGAATCCGTGCAGGACGGGTGCCGGGATCTCGGCCGTTACCGGGATGTCGGTCGCGTCCAGGCCCATCGGTTCCAGGACGCCGGCCTCCATCACCTCGGCCAGGGGGCGACCCTCGATCCGGGAGATGACGTCGCCGAGGAGCACCCAGTTGGCGTGCGAGTAGGCGAAGCCCGAACCGGGCGCGCGCACCAGGGGTTTGGACACCGAGATCTCCACGAGTTCGGGCGCGGTCCAGTTCCGGAACGGGTTCTCGTACAGGTCCGCGATGAACTTGGGGTCCCGGACGTAGTCCGCGTAGCCGGAGGTCGTCGAGGCCAGCATGCCCAGCGTGATCTCGTTCGCGTGCGGCACGTCGGGGCGCCAGCGGGACAGCTTGTCGTCGAGCGAGACCTCGCCCCGGTCGACGAGCTGGAGCAGCGCGGTCGTCAGGTAGGGGATGGAGACCGCGCCGATCCGAAAGCGCATGTCGGTGGTGGCCGGGACGCCCGTCATCGCCTGGCCGGCCGCGGCTTCCGTGACGCGCTCGCCGTCGATCCACACCTCGGCCATGGCCGCGGTCAGTTTGTACCGGGCGAGCGCGTCGCGCACCCGGTCGCGCACGAACGCCGCGGAATCGGACGGTACGCACGTGCCGCGGAGGGAGGACCGGCCGGCCGGGCAAGCGGCGACGGGGACCGCTTCCGCGCGGGCGGCGGCCGGCGCGCCGGCCAGTGAGGCGCCGAGGAGCAGGGGCAGGCAGGCGAGCGTGAGCGGCTTGGATCGGCGCACGGCGGGACCTCCGTGGAGATCGGGGAGCGGGCCGGGGCGGCGGCCGGTCGGGGCCGGCGGTAACGGCACGGGCCGTGCCGGCGGGAAGGCCGGAGCCAGTGGCCGGTGGAGCCACCACGCGCCACCACGCACGGGGTCCGGGCCGAGGCCATCGACACGGCGGCGGGGGAAGTGCTCCAGCGGTTCACAGCAGGCCTCCGATCCGCCCGGCGTACCACGGGCCACGATCCGGCATGACTGCCGTACGGGCGATTCCGATGGGTCGGACGGGTGATGGACGGGCTGGGGGGTTGCGGGATGGGACGAAATGATGACGACGTCCCGGGGTGGGCGGGGGATCATGAGGCCGAGGGCTCGGCACCGAGCACGGGACGTCGGGAAAGGACTGGTGCGGTCGGTGGGGACACGCGTGTTGAGGTTCGGCTTGTACGCGGACACCGAGGGGTTGGCCGGGGTCGCGGAGGTCGTCGACCGGGAAGTCGCCTGCCGCGCGGCCCGCGTCACGGACTGGACCGTCGTACGCGCCGCCGACGATCCGTCGTTGGCGCAGGGGTACGACTTCCTCGCCGAACAGTGGGCGATCGAGCACCCCGGCGGGGACGGCGGCGGATGGGAGGCGGCCGAGCTGCACGTCCGCCTGGTCTGCTCGCTGCGCACCTACCGGGCGCTCCGCAAGGCGGTGATCAGGGGGCTGTGCCCGGAAGGCGCCGCCCCGCACACCTGCCGGGTGCCATGGTCCGCGTGGTGACGGGCGGCTGAACCACCACCCGGCCGCGCCGCTCGGAGGCAGCCCGCCGGCGGGGCGGATCCGGCGCCCGACGGGCCGGGCCCGTACGCCCGAGGGGCAGGGTCCGTACGGCCGAGGGGCCGGATCCGTAGGGCCGGTCAGTCCACGAGCACGCCGGGGTTAAGGATGCCCCGCGGGTCCAGCGCCCTTTTGGCGGCCCGCAGCGCGAGGGCGAAGGGCTCGGGACGCTGGAGGTCGTAGCCGGGGCGGTGGTCGCGGCCGACGGCGTGATGGTGGGTGATGGTCGCCCGGTGGCGGTGCAGGACCTCGCTCGCCACGGCCTTGAGGTCGTCCCAGAGGGCCACCTCGTCACCGGCGCGGCCGGCGGCCAGGACGGTGAAGTAGGGGGCCGCGCCGTCCGGGTACACGTGCGTCAGACGGCAGTTGACGGTCGCGGGGTGTCCGGTGGCCTTGAGCGCCGCGGCGCCCACCTCGGTGCGCACGGCCTCGATCAGGCCCGGTATCCGGTCCCAGGTCGCGGCCGTCTCGAACGTCTCGGCGACGGCGCCCATCCTGGCCAGGCCGTCGCGCAGATAGGGCATCCGCAGGAACGCGGACCGCCACGCCCGCACGGCCGCGTCGCCGCCCTGAACCCCGTTCGGCGTCCCGTCCGACGGCCCGCCCCGAGCCCCGCCCGAGGGGGCGCCGTCGCGCCGGCCGCCGTACGAGAGGGCCAGTCGAACCGCGCGCTCCAGCCGTCGGGCCACCGGTTCGTCCGACGACTCGAAGCCCAGCACCAGAACGGAGCGGTCACCCCCCGCCGCGCCCGCCAGGGCGGCCTCGCCGGCATCGAGCAGTCGGCAGTTCGCGGGGGAGAGGTCGGACTGGGCGAGGGCGCGCACCGCCCGCAGCGCGTCCTGGAAGTCGGTGAAGGTCACCGCCGCGGACGCCTTGTGGCGGGGGCGTTCCTGGAGTCGCACCCAGGCCTCGGTGATGACGCCGAGCGCCCCTTCCGAGCCCAGGAACAGTCGGTCGGGGGAGGGGCCGGCCCCGGAGGCGGGCAGCCGCCAGGAGCTACTGGTGCCGGCCGGGGTGACCACGCGCAGCGACTGCACGAAGTCGTCGATGTGCGTGTGCCCGGTGGCGTAGTGGCCGCCCGCCCGGGTGGCGAGCCAGCCGCCCAGGGTGGAGAACTCGAAGCTCTGCGGGAAGTGCCGCAGGGTCAGCAGGTGCGGCCGCAGCTGGTCCTCCAGTCCCGGACCGAGCGCTCCTGCCTGGACGCGTGCCGCCCGGCCCTCGGTATCGACCTCCAGGACGCGGCCCATGGCCGTCAGGTCCAGGGACAGCACGGCCCGGTGGGCGTCGCCGCGGTACTCCACGCCCCCGCTGACGGAGGAACCCCCGCCGTACGGGACCACCGCGACCTCCCGGTCACCGGCCCAGTCCAGAAGGTCCGCCACCCCCTGTTCGTCCGTCGGCCGGGCCACCAGGTCCGGGATGCGGCCCGGCCGACCGCGCAGGGCGCGTGCGACGTCGCGGTACGCCTTGCCCATGGCGTGGGCCGCGCGGTCCGCCGGGTCGTCGGAGACGAGGTGGACGAGGCTCGGCGGCGGTGTGACGGCGGGCCCGGCGATGTCCAGGTCCGCGACGCGGGGCACGGGGAGCGGGCGGGCGAGGGTGCCGGGGAGCAGGGCGCCCATGGCGACGCACTCCGCGTCGTCGGGGTGGGCGTCCGCCCAGCCCCAGCCCCACCAGGAGCGGGTACGGGACGTCGGCTGAACGGTGGTGCCGGCCATGGAAGCGCTCCGAAGGTGGCAGGAATTTACCTGGGGGTAAATTACTTACTGATAATATCCGCGCATGGCAACCCCCCCTTCGAAAGCCGGCACCAAGGGAGTCCCGCGGCAGCACCGCCGGCAACAGATGCTCGAAGCGGCGACGGAGGAGTTCGGAACCCGTGGCTACGCGGCCGCCTCGCTCCCCGCGATCGCCGCCCGGGTGGGCGTCACCAAAACGCTGCTCCACCAGTACTTCGGGACCAAGGAGGACCTGTACGTCGCCTGCCTGGTCCCGATCGGCGACCGCGTCCTCGGCACGATCCGCACGGCCATGGGGCCGGACGGGACCGCGCCGCACACCCCCCTGCGCGTGCTCCGAGCCCTCTTCACCGCCCTGGAGGGGCAGCGGGAGGCGTGGTTCGTCCTCTACGACACCACCCTGCCGCCCGGCGGTGAGGCGGTGCGGCGGGCCTCGGAGTACTGGTCGGCCATCGACCGGCTCGCCGCGGGCGGTACCGCCGAGCTGCTGCGCGCGGCCGGATCCACCGACCCGCTCGACGCCGACGCTCTCAAGTACGTCTGGCGGGACCTGGTCGCCACCCTCGTCCGCTGGTGGGTCAAGCACCCGGAGCAGACCCCCGCCGCGATGACGCTGCGCTGCGCCCGCCTCTTCGCCGCCGCCGCCGGGCTCGCGTCGGAGGGCCCGGACGCCACGGGTGTGGCGGACGCGCCGGGCGGCGGGGGCGTGGGCGCTACGCGCCCTTGACGTCCTTCGCGGCCTTGAGCTTGCGCCACACGGTGCCCAGGGCTTCCAGGTCGCGCTCGTCGAGGAGGTCCGTGAAGGCCGGCGCGAGGGCCTCGCGCCGGGTGGCGTCGGCCTCGGCGAACACCGTCCGACCCGCCTCGGTGAGGGACACCTCCACCGACCGCGCGTCGCGGGCCGAGGGCGTGCGCGTCACCAGGCCCCGGGCCTGCAGGGCGTCCACGACCCGCGACACCTGACTGCGGCTGAGCAGGGTGCTGTTGCCGAGGACGGACGCGGGCACGGGCTCGGGACTGGAGGCGAGCCACAGCATGACCTCGAACCAGGACACCGGAAGGTCGTGCGCCTTCACCAGCGCCCGGTCGACGCGGTCGGTCATCACGGTGCCTGCCCAGACCAGTCCGTAGAAGGCGTAGTCGGCCGGTGGCATCGCGGCTTCGGTGAGCTTCTTCGGCATGTCGGCAGTCTAAAGGTTGCGTGCGCGCACACATAACTTTATGGTGTGTGTGCACGCACATAAATCACGTTCCGTGAAAGGTGACCGTCATGACCTCTTACCCCGCCACCCCCGAAACCACTCCCGACGCGGCCCGCCCCACCGTCCTGATCACCGGAACGTCCTCCGGCATCGGTCTGGCCGCCGCCATCGCGGCCGCCCGGGCCGGCTGGCGCACGGTCGCCACGCTGCGTGACACCGGTCGGGCCGACGCCCTGCGCGAGGCCGCCGCCGAGGCGGGCGTGGAGGTCGACATCCGGCAGCTCGACGTCGTCGACGAACGTTCCGTCGCCGCCGCGGTCGACGGCGTGATCGCCGACCACGGGCGCCTGGACGCCGTCGTGAACAACGCGGGCGCCGGACACGTCGGAACCCTCGAACTCGAAACCGTCGCCGACGTCCGCGAGGTCATGGAGGTCAACTTCTTCGGCGTGCTGAACGTCTCCAAGGCCGCCATGCCGCACCTGCGGGCCTCCGGCGGCCGGCTGATCACGGTCACCAGCGTCGGCGGCGTCGTGGGCCAGCCCTTCAACGAGGCCTACTGCGCCGCGAAGTTCGCCGTCGAGGGATACATGGAGAGCCTGGCCCCCGTCGCGGGCGCCGTCGGCGTGAGCGTCTCGGTCGTCGAACCCGGCGCCGTGGCCACGGAGTTCGTCAACAACCTCGGACTCGACATCGAGGGCGGGATCGCCGCCGCCGGCCCGTACGCCGACGCCATGCGCAGCTACGTCGACCGTACGGTCGGCCAGTTCCTGGACGGCGCCCAGACCCCGGCCGGCGCGGCCGAGGCGGTCATGGAGGCACTGACCGCGGAGCGCCCCGCGTTCCGCATCCAGACCTCGCAGTGGGCCCGCGACTTCACCGGTACGAAGCTGGCCGACGGGGACGGCTCCGCGGTCCTCGGCATGACCACCGGCTGGGTCTCCTGACCGGCCGACGCGCCGGCGGAGCCGGAGCGGGCGCAACCGTGCGGGGCCGCCCCCGGCGGCCGAACTGTGCTCCGTGCGGAACCGGGGCATGATGGCCGGGGGCGGACCGGCCCCGAGCGGCCGCCGCCGGAGCCGCGCGTGGCGACACGCCCGAGCCGGGAGGTGCCTGGTACGCATGGACGAATCGCAGCGGGCCTGGATGGCCGTCGGCGGAGTCATCGCCGTGATCCTGTTGAACCTCCTGGCCATCATCCTGATGAACGTCTTGTGACGGGACCGGGCGCGGCGGCTCCGTCCCGGCAGGACGGAGCCCCTGCGCGTCGAACGCCGCGATCGACACGCGGGGCTTCCATCGCCGCGCCGCCCCGGGGCTCACGGCACACCGGGGCCGGAGGTGAGCAGGACGGCGCGGAAACGCAACGCGCCCCGTGCACGCGGGAAAAGCGACGGTCGCAGGCTGGCGGCATGCCCGCGACGACGACCGGCACCACCGCCGTGCCCACCACCGCCACCCCGCCCACCTTGCCCACCACGGTCGCGCCCACGCCGCCCGCCCGGGAAGTGCCCTGGGAGCGGGCCCGGGAGCTGGCGCACCGGGCGCCGCAGCCCCTCGCCCCCCGTACGGTGCCGCTCGCCGAGGCGGCGGGGCTCACCACGGCCGCGGACCTGTGCACGCCCCGGGCCCTTCCGGCGTTCGACACGGCCGCCATGGACGGGTACGCGGTGGCGGGCCCCGGGCCGTGGCGCGTCGTGGGCTCGGTGCGGGCGGGCGGTGTCCGGGAAAGGATGCTGGCGCCGGGCGAGGCCGTGGAGATCTCCACCGGCGCTCCGGTGCCGGCCGGGACCCGTGCGGTCCTGCCGCTGGAGCTGGCTGCCGACCGCGCGGGCCGGGTGTCGGGGCCGGTGCCCGCACCGGGGGAGCACGTACGGCGGGCCGGTGAGGACGCCCCGGCGGGCACCCGTCTCGCCCCGGCCGGCACCCGGGCCGGGCCGGCCCTGCTCGGGCTCGCCGCGTCCTGCGGCCACGACGCGCTGCGGGTACGGCCCCGGCCCCGGGTTCAGGTGTTCGTCACCGGCGACGAGCTGGACCGCTCCGGGCTGCCCGGCCCCGGCCGGGTGCGGGACGCGCTCGGTCCGCTGCTGCCGTCCCTGGTCGCCGCGTTCGGGGGCGAGGTCGTCGGTGTGGAGCACGTTCCCGACCGGCCTGGGGGGGGGGGGGGGGGGGGGGGGGGGGGGGGGGGGGGGGGGGGGGGGGGGGGGGGGGGGGGGGGGGGGGGGGGGG
>NZ_JANFAK020000129.1 GCF_024721315.2 Streptomyces sp. Isolate_45 | reverse complement strand
GGCCGCGCCGGCGCCCGTCGGACGCGCAGCGCGGCCCGTCTGCGCCGTCCTGCTGCTCCACGGGGGCCGGGCGGAAGGACTGGCGCCGCCCCCGAGGGCCGGCCTGCCCCGGCTGCGCATGCTCCCGTTCGCCGCCGCCGTGCTGCGTGCCACCCCGGCGGACCGGGTCCTGGTGGCCGACGTCCGCTACCGCCACCGGGGCTGGAACGGCGACCGGGCCGACCCCGTCCGGGACGCCCGGCGGGCCCTGCGGGAACTGCGCCGCACCGCCGGGCCCGTGCCCGTCGTCCTGATCGGCCACTCCATGGGCGCCCGCGCCGCGCTCCGGGTGGCCGACGAACCGCACGTCCGGGGCGTCGTTGGCCTCGCCCCTTGGTGTCCGCCCGGCGAGCCGGTGGTCCACCTCCAGGACACCCCGATCGTCCTGCTCCACGACGAACAGGACAGGGTCACCCGCGCCGAGGACTCCTGGGAATTCCTGCGCCGCGCCCGCGCCTGCGGGATACGGGCCGGGGGCATCGCGATGCCCCACGGGAACCACGCCATGCTCCGCGACGCCCGGACCTGGCACCGGACCGCCACCGCCGCGGCCCTCGCGTTCCTGGGCCTGGGCCCCATGCCCGCCACCGGCCGCTGAGGCCACCCGGCCGGTGCCCGCCGGGCGAGGCGGCGTCCGAGGGGTGCATCCGCCCGGCGGCTCCCGGCCGAAGGAAGCGGTGACGGCAGGAGCCTCGAGGGACCGGAAAGGACGGCGGCCCATGCGCGGCACCCGTGGAGGAAAGCACTCCGTCATCGTGGTCGGCGCCGGTGCGGCCGGGCTCGCCTGCGCCGCGGACCTCGCCCGCGCCGGGATCGAGGTGACGCTCCTGGAAGCCTCCGACCGGGTGGGCGGCCGCATGCGGACCGACGTGCGCCACGGATTCCGGCTGGACCGGGGCTTCCAGGTGTTCAACACCTCCTACCCCCAGGTGAAACGCCGCCTCGACCTGCGCGCCCTGCGCCTGCACCCGTTCACCCCCGGCGTACTGGTCCACACCGACCGGGGACGCGTCCGCTTCGCGGATCCGACCCGGCGCCCCGGCGAGGTACTCGGCCTGCTGCGCGGCGCCCGACTGTCCCCGGCGGGCGCCGCCGCCGCGGGCGCGCTGGGCGCGGCCGGCCTGCTGATGCCGGCCCGGCTCCTCAAGCGGCTGCCGGAGACCGACACGCGCCAGGCCCTGCGCTCCTGGGGCGTACCCGGCTCCCTGGTCGACGAGGTGCTGGGCCCCTTCCTGGCCGGCGTGTTCCTCGAAGACCGGCTGGAGACCTCCAGCCGCGTGTTCCGGATGACCTGGCGCAGCTTCCTGCGCGGCTCCTTGGCCCTGCCCGCCGCGGGCATCGGCGCGGTTCCGCGGCAGCTCGCCGAGGCCGTCCCGGCGGGCCGCCTGGAGTTGGGCACCGCCGTCGCCACGGTCTCCGAGGGGGGAGTCGTCCTCGCCGACGGCTCCTCCCGCGAGGCCGACACAGTCGTCGTCGCCACCGACCCGGCCACCGCGGCCGGCCTGACCCCCGGCTGCCCGGTCGCCGGGACCCGCACGGTGACCACGTACTACCACGCCTGCGCCACGTCCCCGCTGCGGGAACCGACCCTGCTGCTCGACGCCCGGCGGAGGTTCCTGAACAGCTGCGTGCTGACCGAGGTCGCCCCCTCCTACGCGAGCGACGGCCGCGCGCTCGTATCGACGTCGGTCCTCGGCAGGGGCGCCCCCGAGGCCCCGGCGACCCTGCTGGCGGCGCTGACCGAGGCCTACGGGACCGACGCGGAGGCGTGGGAGCCGGTCGCCGCCGTCACAGTGGAGGGGGCGCTGCCCGTCATGCTCCCGCCGTGGCCCCTCAGCCGGCCCACCCGCGTCGCCGACGGCCTCCACCTGTGCGGCGACCACCGGGCGACCGGCTCGCTCCAGGGCGCGTTGGCCTCGGGGGCCCGCGCCGCGCGCGAGGTGCTGGCGGCCGTCCGCGCCTGAGCCGCCTCAGGCCGGTTCCGCCCCGGTCGCCGGGACGAGGAACAGCTCGTCCTCGTAGCACCAGGCCCACGCCTCGCCCTCCTCGGCCGAACGGGCCAGCGGATGACCGGACGCGGCGGCGTGGGAGGCCGCGTGCTTCCCGGAGGAGCTGTCGCAACAGCCGACGTGACCACAGGCCAGGCACAGCCGCAGGTGCACCCACCGACGTCCGGTCTCCAGGCAGCGCGCGCATCCGTCGCTCCGCGCGGGAGGCCCGCCCTCGCCCGCGGTGTCCAGGTGCCCGCACGCGCGCCCCTCGGGCCTGCCGGCGTCATGGGCGACGGTCCAACGCGTCACGACGACTCCTTCGTGCGACATTCGTGCCGCTCTCGTGCGACAGGCCCCCGCCCCATCCTTCCCGCCGTTCGGGGCCGTGTCCATCCGTCATGACACCCATATCCCCGGCTCGTTCGCAGGTGGCAACATATGGTCGAGCCGCGCCGGATCACCTGCCCGAATTCGCCGTGCGCCGCACCACCATCGCAAAGAACGAGATTGAGGGGGATGGGCTGTGCCTGCTCCACGGATGAGCACGACACCGCTGCCCGGCATCGGCGTGCAGTACGACCTCACCACCCGGGAACACCGCCACCTGTCGGTGATCGCGCACCGGGACGGAACCCGGACGGTGAACGTGTACCGGGCCGACGACCCCGACGCGTGCGCGCAGTCCCTGCACCTGACGGGGGCGGAGACCACGTCCCTGATCGACGCGCTGATGCCCGCGCACCACAGCCCCAACCTGCTGCACACCACCGACCTGGGCCTGGTCGCCGAACGCATCGAACTGTCGGCGCACTCGCACTGGAACGGCCGCGTGCTCGGCGAGACCCGGATGCGCACCGAGACGGGCGTTTCCGTGGTGGCCGTCCTGCGCCGCGCCGAGGCCCGGCCCTCGCCCGCGCCCGACTTCCGCCTCGCCGGCGGCGACACCCTCATCGTGATCGGTACCCGCGAGGGCGTCGACGCGGCCGCCTCGATACTCGGACGGGAGTGATCCGCGCGTGCATTCCGCAGTCTTCCTGATCGAATTCGGTGCGATCATCCTCGGCCTGGGTCTGCTCGGCAGGCTCGCAGGCCGCTTCCACTTCTCCCCGATCCCGCTCTACCTGCTCGCGGGCCTCGCCTTCGGTACCGGTGGACTCCTGCCGCTGGGCGCGAGCGAGGAGTTCGTCGCCATCGGCGCCGAGATCGGCGTCATCCTGCTCCTGCTCATGCTGGGCCTCGAATACACCGCGAGCGATCTGGTGTCGAACCTCAAGACCCAGTACCCGGCCGGCCTCGTCGACTTCACCCTCAACGCCGTGCCCGGCGCGGTCGCCGCGCTCCTGATGGGCTGGGGGCCGGTCGCCGCCGTGGTCCTGGCGGGGGTCACCTGGATCTCGTCCTCCGGGGTCATCGCCAAGGTGATGGGGGACCTGGGCCGGCTCGGCAACCGTGAGACGCCGGTCATCCTCAGCATCCTGGTCCTGGAGGACCTGGCGATGGCGGTCTACCTGCCGATCGTCACCGCCCTCCTCGCGGGCGTCGGCCTGGCCGCCGGAAGCCTCACCCTGGCCATCGCCCTCGGCGTCGCGGGCGCCGTCCTGTTCGTCGCCGTCCGCTACGGCCGGGTCATCTCCCGCTTCGTCTCCAGCGACGACCCGGAAAAGCTCCTCCTCGTCGTCCTCGGCCTGACCCTGCTCGTCGCCGGTGTCGCCCAGCAGCTCCAGGTCTCCGCCGCCGTCGGCGCCTTCCTCGTCGGCATCGCCCTCTCCGGCGAGGTCGCCGAGGGCACTCACACCCTGCTCAGTCCGCTGCGGGACCTCTTCGCCGCCGTGTTCTTCGTCTTCTTCGGCCTGCACACGGATCCCGCCAGCATCCCGCCCGTGCTGCTGCCGGCGCTCGCGCTCGCCGTGGTGACCGCCCTCACGAAAATCGCCACCGGCTACTGGGCCGCCAAGCGGGCCGGGGTCGGCGTCAACGGACGCTGGCGGGCCGGGGGCACGCTCGTCGCCCGCGGCGAGTTCTCCATCGTCATCGCGGGCCTCGCCGTCACCGCCGGGATCGAACCCGCGCTGGGACCGCTCGCCACCGCCTACGTCCTGATCCTGGTGGTCATCGGGCCGCTCACCGCCCGCTACACCCAGCCCCTGGGCGTATGGATCACCGGGCTCCGCACGCCGTCGGCCCCGCCCGTGCTGTCCGCGGTGCCCTCCCCGGCGAAGTCCCCGGAAACGGTGCCGGACCGGCAGCCGGCCCAGGACCAGGACCCGGCCGGACGCGCCTGAGTCCGGTGGCCCGGGGCTGCGGTCCCGGGCCACCGGGGCTCGGGCCGGCTCAGTGCATGCGCAGCGCCGCGGCGAAGTCCATCTTGTCCTCCAGCCGGGTCAGGTTGCGGCCCGTCAGCGACTCGATCCGGCTGATCCGGTAGCGCAACGAGTTCACGTGCAGGTGCAGCGCCTCCCCGCACCGGGCCCAGGAGCCGTCGTGGTCCAGGAAGGCCCGGAGCGTGGTGACCAGATCGCTGTGGTGGCGGCGGTCGTACTCGTGCAGCGGGGACAGCAGCCGGCGGCTGAACGCCCGTCGGACCTCCGCCGGGATCAGCGGCAGCAGGGACATCACGTGCGAGGCCATGTCCGCGGGGCCGCACACGCCGACGGACGACACCGGCTCCGTCCCCGGTGCGTCCGGCGCGGCCGCCGCCACGCGGGCGTGGCGGGCCTCCGCCAGGGCGTGCCGCAGGTCCGCCGCGTCCCGTACCGGGTCACCCAGCCCGAGGGTCAGCCGCTCCCCGTCCCGCAGCGCGAGCGGCAGCGCCCCGCCCGCCACGTGCCGCACGGCCTCGGACGTCAGCTCCTCGTCCGGCGCGAGGAGGACGAAGGCGACCGCCTCACGGGCGTCCCCGGCGGTGGTCACCGCGATCCGGTGCGCGGCGTCGGGGCCGAGGCAGTGCGGGTGCAGCAGGACCTCCTCCAGCAGGTCCCGTACGTGCGCCCCGCCCGCCGGGGTGTCCAGCCGGGCCGTCACCGGCTGCCAACGGGGCTCTGAGCCGGGTCCGTTCTTGCCGGTCAGGGTCGTGGCCAGGCGGGCCGCGGCCTCCGCCGCCGCGCCACCCGCGGAGGACTCCAGCGGGCCGAGGAGCCGACCGGCGGCCCGCCGTCCGGGGGCGCGGTCGGCGTGCCGGCCGGCGCGTTCCACGGCCATCAGGGCGGCCAGCCGCTCCACGAGGTCGATGTGCTCGCCGGGCCAGTCGCCGCTGTCGGCCTCCACCGCCACCAGCCAGTCGGTCCGCGCGGCCGCGGCCGCCGGACCCGACCGCACGGGGAACAGCGAGTAGGACACGGTACGGACCGTCGTGCGGTGCGGGGCCCGCCGTCCGGCCCGCTCGGCGGCCAGGAACCGGCCGGCGAGGGCCGTCGCCGTCTCCTCGGTCAGGGCCGGTCGGGTGCCGGCGACGATCCGGCCTGTGGGGGACAGGACGTGCGCGCGCAGGTCGAGTTCGGAGAGCAGCATTTCGAGGAGGGCCTCGGCCCCGCCGCCCGTCCGTTCGGCCGCGGTCAGCCGCCGGTGCCGATCCACCAGCGCCGCCAGGTTCCCCACCCGCGCACCGGCCTGCCGGCGTGCGACGAACTCGGCGACCGAGGTGAAGGGGACGTCCACGCCGATCGCCAGCAGCGGCAGGCCGTGCCGGGTACAGGCCTCCTCCAGCGTGACGGGCACGTGCCCGAACTCGGCCTCGCCCGCGCCCAGTGCCGCGGCCCCGGCCTCCACGAGGATCCGCACGAAGGCGTCGGGCCGCTCGGGATCCTGCCGCAGCCAGGTCAGTCCGGTCAGTACGAGGTCGCCGGGGGAGACGAACCGCCGGGGGTCCGGAAGATCGATGGTCACCGTGCGGTGCACGGGCCGGTCGAGTGCGTCGTGGCCGTCCCGGCCGTCGTCGAGGAGCCGAAGGAGCCGGGACGAGATCACATCGCGCAACTGCATGGCCCCAGCCTGTCATGACCCCTCCTGTGGAACCCGTGCGGGGCCGGGTGCGGAGCGAGGTCAAGAAAGCTTGACATGGTGTCGTGACTCCTTGACACTCCAGGTGTCTGGTTTTCTTGACATGGGTGGTGGTGGCAGTGGCGGTCGAAGAGAAACGTGCCTGGATCATGCTGGTGGTCGCGGTGACGTCGTACGCGGTGTACCTGTGGGTGGTGCTGGAGCGACCCGCAGGGTTGGCGTTGGCCCAAGCGCCCTACGCGGCGACCCTGTTGTGGACGGTCGGCCTGTCGATCGCCGCCTCCGTCGCGGGGCACGTCACGGTGGCCGCCCTCGCCTCTGCCGAGGACAACACGAAGGACCGGCGGGACCGGGAGATCCACCGGTTCGGCGAGTACGTCGGCCAGTCGTTCGTCGTGATCGGCGCGGTGGCCGGACTCCTGCTGGCGATGGCCGAGGCCGCCCCCTTCTGGATCGCCAACGCGATCTACCTGGCCTTCGTGCTGTCGTCGGCCCTCGGTTCCACGGTCAAGATCATTTCCTACCGGTTCGGATTCCACCCGTGGTGAAGCCGACGAGGGTCACCAACACCATCAGGGCCCGACGCTTCGCCCACGGCGAGATGACCCAGGCCGAACTCGCCCGCCGCATCGGCGTCAGCCGACAGACGGTCATCGCCATCGAACAGGGCCGCTACTCGCCCTCGCTGGAGATGGCCTTCCAGATCGCCGCGGTGTTCGGCGTCCCTCTCGACAGCGTCTTCCAGTACGCGGGTGGATCCACCACGCCCGCCACACCGACCACGGCCACCACGCCAGGGGCACCGGCCGCGCCCGCCACCCGCGCCACTTCGGGCAACGAGGGAGAGACCCCATGAGAGCGATCGTCCAGGACGTCTACGGGCCGCCCGAGGTGCTGCGCCTCGAAGACGTGCCCCGGCCCGTGCCCGGCCGGGGCGAGGTGCTCCTGCGGGTGCACGCCGCCGGAGTCGACCAGGGCGTATGGCACCTCATGGCCGGCCGGCCCTATCTGATACGCGCCGCCGGCTTCGGCCTGCGCAGGCCCAAGGACCGCATCCGCGGCCTGGACGTCGCGGGCCGGGTCGAGGCCGTCGGCCCCGGCGTCACCCGCTTCGGTCCGGGCGACGAGGTGTACGGGATCTGCGACGGCTCGTTCGCGGAGTACGCCTGTGCCAAGGAGAACCGCCTCGCCCCCCGACCCGCCGCTCTCACCCCCCAACAGGCGGACGCCGTACCGGTGTCGGCCGTCTCCGCCCTCCAGGCCCTGCGCGGCGCCGGCCGGCTCCGGCCGGGCGGGAGCGTCCTGGTCATCGGGGCGGCGGGCGGCGTCGGAACGTACGCCGTGCAGCTCGCCAAGGCCCTCGGAGCCGGCCACGTCACCGGGGTGTGCAGCGCCGCCAAGGCGGACCTGGTCCGCTCGCTCGGCGCCGACGACACCGTCGACTACGCCACCGAGGACCCGGTCGACGGCGCCCGGCGCTACGACCTCGTCCTCGACATCGCCGGGAACCGCCCCCTGCGGAGCCTGCGTCGGGCGCTCGCCCCGCGCGGCACCCTCGTCATCGTGGGCGGCGAGAGCGAGGGGCGCTGGATCGGCGGCAACGACCGTCAGCTGCGGGCCCTGCTGCTGTCCCCCTTCGTCCGGCACCGCCTGCGGGCGCTGGCCTCCGCGGTCCGTGCCGACGACCTGCTCGCGCTGGCCGGCTTCATCGACTCGGGCGCGCTCGTCCCGGCCGTCGACCGGACGTACACCCTGCCCGAAGTCCCGGACGCCATACGACATTTGAGGGAGGGTCGGGTGCGGGGCAAGGTCGTCGTCCGGGTGTGAGGCCGCGGCCTGCCGGCGTGCCGCGGCCCGATCACCGGCGCGCACCGGCCGCGAGGTGCCGGCCGGGGGACGGCGGCCGTCGCCGCTACGGCCCGTCGAGCAGCCGGGCCGCCACCGCGCGCATCTCGACCTTGCGGATCTTCCCGGTGACGGTCATCGGGAACTCGTCCACGACGTGCACGTAGCGCGGGATCTTGAAGTGGGCGAGCCGTCCGTGGCAGTACGCGCGGACGGCGTCCGCGGTCAGCGGCTCGGCGCCCTCCCGCATCCGTACCCACGCCATCAGCTCCTCCCCGTACTTCGGGTCGGGCACGCCGATCACCTGGACGTCCAGCACGTCCGGGTGGGAGTGGAGGAACTCCTCGATCTCGCGCGGGTACAGGTTCTCGCCGCCCCGGATCACCATGTCCTTGATCCGGCCGGTGATGGCGAGGTAGCCGTCCCCGTCCATCACCGCCAGGTCGCCCGTGTGCATCCAGCCCTCCGCGTCGACGGCCTCGGCGGTCTTTTCCGGCTCCCCCCAGTAGCCGAGCATGACCGAGTAGCCCCGCGTGCACAGCTCGCCCGGGGTGCCGCGCGGTACGGTCCGGCCGGTGTCCGGATCGATGACCTTGACCTCCAGGTGCGGGCCGACCCGGCCCACGGTGGAGACCCGGCGCTCCACCGGATCGTCCGCCCGGGTCTGCGTGGACACCGGGGAGGTCTCCGTCATTCCGTAGCAGATCGACACCTCGGTCATGCCCATGCGCTCGATGACCTCGTTCATCACCTCGACCGGACAGGGTGAGCCGGCCATGATGCCGGTCCGCAGGCTCGACAGGTCGTACCCGTCGAACCCCGGGGCGGCCAGCTCGGCGATGAACATCGTGGGCACCCCGTAGAGGGAGGTGCACCGTTGCGCCTCGACGGCCGCCAGGGTGGCCACCGGATCGAAGGCGGGCGCCGGGATCACCATCGCCGCGCCGTGGCTGGTGCAGGCCAGGTTTCCCATGACCATGCCGAAGCAGTGGTAGAAGGGGACCGGGACGCACACCCGGTCCTGCTCGGTGTAGCCGCAGGACTCCCCGACGAGGAAGCCGTTGTTGAGGATGTTGCGGTGCGAGAGGGTGGCGCCCTTCGGGAAGCCCGTGGTGCCCGAGGTGTACTGGATGTTGATCGGCTCGTCCGGGGCCAGGGCGGCCTGCGCCCGGACCAGCGCGGCCCGATCGGCCGCCCGTCCCCGGGCGAACAGCGAGGCCCACGACGGTCCGTCCAGCAGGACGACGAACTCCAGCCCGGCGCTGCGCGGCCGGACCTCCTCGATCATCGCCGCGTAGTCGGAGGACCTGAAGCGGTCCGCGGCGACCAGGAGCCGGATCCCGGACTGGCCCAGCACGTACTCCAACTCGTGTTCCCGGTAGGCCGGGTTGACGGTGACGAGGATCGCCCCGATCTTCGCGGTGGCGTACTGCGTCAGCGTCCACTCGGCGCGGTTGGGGGACCAGATCCCGACGCGGTCGCCCTTGACGATGCCCAGGTTGAGCAGCCCGAGCGCGAGGGCGTCCACGTCGGCCGCCAGCTCCGCGTACGTCCACGTGCGGCCGGCGGCCACGTCGACGAGGGCGTCGCGGTCCGGGAACCGGCGCACCGTGCGGTCGAGGTTGTCCCCGATCGTCTCGTCCAGTAGGGGGACCTCCACGCTCCCGGACGCACAACTCGACGCGACGGACACACGTACCTCCTGGACTCGCCGCCGCCGCGGGGGCGGCGGACGGACGGCTGGCTGACGACGGGTGTGCGCGGGGACCCTGGGGCCCGGCGCGCTCATGATCCTCTCCCGCGCGCCCCCGGGCCAACCCCCTTGCCGCGCCCGTCTCCTACAGGCCGAACCGGGCGGCGTACGGCGTCGCGCCCGCCGTCGTGTCGCCCGCCCAGCCGACGTAGCCGTCGGGGCGGATCAGGAAGACCCCGTCCCCGTAGGCCCCGTACGACGGGATCCGCACGGTGCGGACGGCGGGGGAATCCCGGAGGTGGGGCCCGGTGGCGGCCGGGTTCGGGCCGACTGTCAGCAGGGTCCAGTGCGTGCCCCGGAACTCCGCGAAGAGGTGCACGCCCTCGCGCCGGCCGTCCGGCGCGCGGTCGCCCGCGCGCAGGGCGTTCCCGGGCGGCTCGGTGCGCGTCTCGACCGCGAGGGAGGAATCCCGGTAGCCGAGGCCGAGTTGGGTGGTGGCCTCGCCGCGCCGGGTCTCGCCGCGGTGCACCCGGGTCGTCAGGCTCAGCATGTCGGCGGCGACGGGCAGGCGTTCCTCCTCGTAGGTGTCGAGCAGGGACTCGGGGGCGCCGTCCCGCAGTACGGCGCCGAGCTTCCAGCCGAGGTTGTACGCGTCCTGGACGCCGGTGTTGAGGCCCTGGCCGCCCGCGGGGGAGTGGACGTGCGCGGCGTCGCCGGCGAGGAGGACGCGGCCGGCGCGGAACCGGTCGGCCATGGCGGCCCGCGGCCTGAAGTCGGAGGCCCACCGCACCTCGCTCACGTCGGTGGGCGCGAGGTGCGAACGGGCGGCGACGGCCGTGCGGACGCCTTCGAGGGAGAGGTCGGGCTCGCCCTCGGGGAACTGCGCCACGATCTGGAAGTCCTGCGTGCCGGCCAGCGGGCAGACGGAGAGGTACCCGCCGCCGGGGGTGGGCGGGAACAGGTGCCAGTGGTCGCGGTCGAGGCCGGTGATGCGGACGTCCGCCACCAGCATCGCGCCGGGGTCCACGGTCTCCCCGGTCATGCCGATGCCCAGGGAGCGACGCACCGTGGACCGGCCGCCGTCCGCCGCGACGGCGTACCGGGCGCGGACGCTCGCGCCGGTCGCGAACGTGGCGGTCACCCCGTCCGCGTCCTGGGTGAGGCCCACCAGGTCCCGGCCGAACGCGACGCCGCCGCCCAGCTCGCGCAGGCGGGTGTGGAGGATCTCCTGCGTCCGCCACTGCGGAACCATCCAGGGCGTGGCGTACGGGGAGCCCTCGTCCGGTTCGGTCGCGTCGAACATCGCGTGCTCGCCCTGTCGGGCCCCGTCCTGCCAGATCATGCCGACCGGGTACGGGGCTCCGGCCGACCGGATCGCCTCGTTCAGGCCCAGGTCGTCGAGCACCTCCAGGGTGCGGGGCTGGAGCCCCTTGCCGCGTGAGCCGGGGAACAGGCGGTCGGCCCGTTCGACGACGAGGGCGCGGACCCCGCGCCGGGCGAGGTCGACGGCGAGGGTGAGGCCGGTGGGGCCGGCTCCGACGACGAGCACATCGGTGTCCTGGTACACGGGAAACCTCCTTAACGTTGTTAAGTAACTGCTCCCGGAGCATGCACTTAACGGTGTTAAGCTGTCAAGCGTGGCAACCAGGAGAACCCCCAAGCTGGACAAGAGGCAGGCCGTCGACACGGCGCTGCGGCTGCTGAACGAGGTCGGCCTCGACGGCCTGACCCTGCGCGCGATCGCCAAGGAGCTGGACGTCCAGGCGCCCGCCCTCTACTGGCACTTCAAGAACAAACAGGAACTGCTCGACGAGATGGCCACGGAGATGTACCGCCGGATGGCCACGGGGGAGCAGCCCGCGCCGGACGCCACGTGGCAGCAGCGACTCATGACGACCAGCGCGGGTCTGCGCGACGTCCTGCTCGGCTACCGGGACGGCGCGAAGGTCTACAGCGGCTCGCGGTTCACCGGCACCGAGCACGCCGTCCGCATGGAGGAGGACCTCCGCGCCTTCGTCGACGCCGGATTCACCCTCTCGCAGGCCGTCCGCGCCACGTCCACGGCGTACTTCTTCACCCTCGGCTTCGTCACCGAGGAGCAGGGCGTCGAGCCGGCCCCGGGTGAACGCCGGGAGGGCTACGACGTCGCCGAACGCGCGGCGCGCCTGGCCGACTTCCCCCTCGCCGCCGCCGCGGGCGCCGAACTCTTCCAGGACTACGCGACGGGCTTCGACGAAAGCCTGCGCCTGCTGATCGCGGGCATCGAAGCGCGGTACGGCATCGCCTGACCAACGGCATCGCCTGACCCCGCCCGGTCCGTGCCGCGGCGGGCGGACCGGGCGGGGGTGGCCCCGTCACTCCGGACGCAGGCTCATGACCAGGTCGCGCGGCAGGCCGTGGGTGTCGTGGAGGTAGCGGAAGTCCCCATCCCCCAGCGGTCCCCGGAACCGGGGTCGGGCCAGTACCTGCCGGCCGCGCCGCAGGAGTCCGGCGAAGCGGCCCTCCTCCTCCAGCAGGATCCGGCGGACCTCGTCCGGGTCCACGTCCTGCCGGAAGTGGTCCAGGGTGTGACGCAGCAGCTCGTCCGGCAGGTCGCCGAGACTGCGCGAGCGCTCGCCGCGCCACAGCAGGGTGAGCACGCGCCGCACCAGCCGGCGCAGCACGTAGCCGCGCCCGGTATGGGCCGGTCGGACCCCGTCGCCGATCACGACCACGGCCGAGCGCAGGTGGTCGTGGACCAGCCGCAGCGACGGCTCGTCCAGGGGCCACAGGGTCGGTACGAGGCGGCGCCAGGGGGCGAACACGTCGCAGTCGAACACCGAGGTGCGGCCCTGGAGCAGGGCGGCCAGCCGCTCCAGGCCGAGCCCGGTGTCGACGTTCCGTTGCGGCAACGGCACGAGCGAACCGTCGTCGAGCCGGCGGTGGCGCATCATCACGTGGTTCCACACCTCCACCCAGCGGTCGTCGTGGGTGGGGGTGGACCGGGGCGGGGTGTCACCCGTCCACAGGAAGATCTCCGAGTCGGGTCCGCACGGGCCCGTCGGTCCGTTCGACCACCAGTTGTCCTCGACGGTGAGTTCCACGGGGACCCCGAGGCCCTGCCACAGTTCCAGGGAGGAGAGGTCCGGGCCGGTCCGGTCGTCGCCGCCGAAGACCGTGGCGTGCAACCGCCCCGGATCCACTCCCAGTCCTTCGGTGAGCAGCCCGTACCCCCAGTCGAGGCTCTGCGGGCCCTCGTAGTCGCCCAGCGACCAGGTGCCGAGCATTTCGAAGACCGTCAGGTGGGTGGTGTCGCCGACCTCGTCCAGGTCCGTGGTGCGCAGGCAGCGCTGGGTGTTCACCAGCCGCCTGCCCAGGGGGTGGGGGCGTCCCTCCAGATGGGGGGTGAGCGGATGCATGCCGGAGGTGGTGAACAGCACCGGATCGCCGGGCGGCGGCAGCAGCGTCGAGCCGGCGACGCGGCGGTGCCCGCGCTCCTGGAAGTATTCGACGAACGTGCGGACGACGTGTTCCGTCTGCATGGGGTGGCTCCTTCGCGTGGGGCGGGGAGGCACCGGACGACGGGGAACCGGAAGTCGCGGGATCGAGGGCGACGGGAACGTCGCGGGAACCACCGGCGGACCGGACCGTGTCCGGTCGCCGGGGGAGGGGGAACGTCAGGCGGCGGCGGCCGGCGAGCTGGTCGCTCGCGCGGTCGCGGTGGTGGTGTTCCGGCCGGTGACGTTCATGGGGCCGACGGTAGCGGTTCCCCGTGCGCCGACGCACTCGGATTTCGGCGCACGGGGAGTCCGGGGGAGGGGGCGCCGGCCGGCCCCGCCTCGCCCGTCCGGGTCAGTGCACCGTGGCCGCGTCCGCCTCGCGGTGCATGCCCGTGCACAGGGCCCAGATGATGAAGAGGTTGACGGCGATCAGCACCAGTGCCCACAAGGGGTAGTACGGCAGCCAGAGGAAGTTGGCGATCGCCCCCAGGCCCGCGATGGCCACGCCGAAGTAGCGCGCCCACACGGCGCCGCTGAGCACCGCGCAGCCGGCGAGGAGGAGGATGATGCCGAGGATCAGATGGATCCAGCCCCAGCCCGCCAGGCTGAACTCGAACACGTAGTGGCGGGTCGTGAGGAACAGGCCGTCGTGCGCGATGGCCGCGATCCCCTCGAAGATCGCCATGGCCCCGCCGAAGATCATCAGGGCTGCGGCGAAGACGGTGGTCCCGGACGTGTGCGCGTGCGTGGGACTGGGGTACGGGCGCCCTGCTTGGGGGCGGGTGGCGTCACTGGCCATGTGGGTCTCCTCGGATGGCAGAGCCGGACGAGCAGCCTGGACGGGTGATCCCCCGATTCAGCGTGGCACAGGGGGATGGCGTCGGCACTCCGGCCGGGCGCCGACCTCGGCCGGGCGGAGCCGCCGTCGACCGCATATTCGAGCAGGTGTTCGTATTCGGGGGTATCGTGGAACCATGCACGCGCTCCAGGGCTCCCTCTTCGACCAGACCGACGAGATCCGGCTCGGCCCGCTCGCCGGGATACGGCGCACGCACCTCGGCGCCGGGGCCTGGGTGGACCGACTGCCCGGCTGGCTGACCGGAGCCGACGCCCTCTTCGAAACCCTCGCCGCCGAGGTGCCGTGGCGCGCCGAACGCCGGCAGATGTACGACCGCGAGCTGGCCGTGCCCCGGCTCCTCGCCTTCTACGGGGACGGTGCGGAACTTCCCCACCCCGCCCTGACCGAAGCCCGCACGGCACTCGGCCGGCACTACGCCGCCGAGCTGCGCGAACCCTTCGTCACCGCCGGACTGTGCCTCTACCGCGACGGCCGCGACAGCGTCGCCTGGCACGGGGACCGCACCGGCCGCTCCGCGACGCAGGACACCATGGTCGCGATCCTCTCCGTCGGCGACCCCCGCGACCTCGTGCTGCGCCGCCGCGAAGGAGGCCCCGCGCTGCTCCGCCTGCCCCTGGGCCACGGCGACCTCGTCGTCATGGGCGGCTCCTGCCAGCGGACCATGGAGCACGCCGTCCCCAAGACGTCACGCGCCGTCGGCCCCCGGATCAGCGTCCAGTTCCGTACCCGCGGCGTCATGTGAGGACCCGGCGCGGTCATGTGAGGACCCGGCGCGCCGACTCGGCCGGCGCCCCCGCGTTGAGGTGTCATGGGGGCGCGCCCGAGAACCGCACCCGCGCGGGCCGGATGGGAACGGAAGCCGGTGAACAACCGAAAGCCGGTGAACATGAGCGTCGTCGAACGCTTCCGGGGCCGGTGGGCCGGACTCACACCCGCCGCCGGGGGCGTCGTCATGGCCACCGGCATCCTCTCGGTCGGCCTGGACCTCGTCGGCCGCACCTGGATCTCCCTCGGGGCGCTCGCCGTCGCCGCGGCCCTGTGGCTCGTGCTGGCCGCGGACTTCGCGGGCCTGCTCGTCGCCGACCGCGGCAGGTTCAGGGCCGAGGCCTACACCCCCTCCGCCCTCACGGCCGTCGCCGCCACCACCGTGCTCGGCACCCGCGTCGCGCAACTCGACCGGCCGGCCGCGCAGACCACGGCCACCGCGCTGCTGGTGCTCGCCGCCCTGCTGTGGCCCGGACTGCTCGGCGCCGTCGTCCGGCACTGGCGCCGACGGATGCCCGGAGCAGCCTTCCTCGCCTGCGTCGCCACCCAGGGGCTCGCCGTACTCGCGGCCACCCTGGCCGACGGACGGCGCCTCGACTGGCTCGCCCGGGCGGCCCTGGCCTGCTTCTGCCTCGGGCTGCTGCTCTACGCACTGGCCCTGCCGCGCTTCGACTTCCGGGAGGTCACCGGCGGAGCGGGCGACCACTGGGTGGCCGGCGGGGCCCTGTCCATCACGGCCCTGGCGGGCGCGAAACTCACCGCCTCCCCGCTCTGGACCGGCGCCGCGCACACCGCGCTGCGCACCCTCACCCTGGCCTGCCTCGCCGTTTCCCTCGGCTGGTACGCCGTCCTCCTCGCCGCCGAAGTGCGCAGCCCCCGCCCGCACTACGACATCCGCCGCTGGTCCACCGTCTTCCCGCTCGGCATGACCGCAACGGCCTGCCTGTTCACCGCGGCCGCGACGGGACCCGGCTGGCTGCGGCCGCTGGGAGAGGTACTGCTCTGGATCGCGGTCGGAGCCTGCGTCCTCACCTGCACCGCCTTCTTCCTGTCCCGGCGGGGCGGCCGGGACCCCTCCGGCCCGGGTTCCGCCGTACCGGGCACCTGACGCCCTGCCGCCGGCGGGCCGGGCGGCGCCTGAGGTGGCGGGCCGCCGGGGCACTCAGTAGGGTCCCGGCATGGCGTACACGTTTCAGGTGACGATCGACTCCACGGACCCCCACCCGCTCGCCGACTGGTGGGCCGAGGCGCTCGGCTGGGAAGTGGAGCCCAGCGACGAACAGTTCATCCGCGGCGTGATCGCGGCCGGACACGCGACCGAAGAGGACACCACGACGCACCGCGGCACGCTGGTCTGGAAGGTCGGAGCCGCGATCCGCCACCCCGCAGGACCCGAACACGCGCCGCGCGTCCTGTTCCAGCTGGTGCCGGAGCCCAAGACCGTGAAGAACCGCGTCCACCTCGACGTCCGCATCGGGGAGGACGACCCGAAGAGCGTCGTCGAGCGACTCCTCGCCATGGGCGCGACCCACCTCCACGAGGGCAACCAGGGCCCCTTCCGCTGGACCACCCTCGCCGATCCGGAAGGCAACGAACTCTGCATCACGTACTGACGGGACGTAGGCTGCCCGCGTGAACGTCATCCTCTTCGGCGGAACCGGAATGATCGGGCGGGGAGTCCTGCGCGAATGCCTGCGCGACGACGCCGTCACCGGCGTCCTGGCGGTCGGGCGCACCCCGCTCGGCGTGAGCCACCCCAAGCTGCGCGAGGTCGTACAACCGGACCCGTCCGACCTGTCGGGCCTCGCCGCCGAGCTCCCCGGCCACGACGCCTGCTTCTTCTGTCTGGGCGTCTCCTCCGTCGGCATGAAGGAGGAGGCCTACCGCCGCGTCACCCACGACCTGACGCTCGCCGTGGCCCGACCGCTCGCCGCCGCCAACCCCCGGCTCACCTTCGTCTACGTCTCCGGCGAAGGCACCGACAGCACCGGCCGGGGGCGTTCCATGTGGGCCCGGGTCAAGGGCAGGACCGAGAACGACCTCCTGGAACTCCCCTTCCGGGCCTACATGTTCCGCCCCGGGATCGTCCAACCCGTCCGCGGGATCCCCTCGAAGACCCGGCTCTACCGGACCCTCTACACGGTCACCGCACCACTGATCGCGGTGCTCCGGCGGATCGCACCGAACCTCGTCACCACCACCGAGGACCTCGGCCGCGCCATGATCGCCGTCGCCGCCGGCGGCGAGGTCCCCGGCCGCATCCTGCGACCCCGGGACATCAACCGCCTGGGCGCTGCCCCCACCAGGCATAATTGACTACCGGGCGCTCCCTCCCGCAGGCGAGAATGAGCCATCTCGAACCGGGAGGAACCCATGAGCCAGGACCACCTGACTCTGCATGACCTGGTGCCCGCTCAGGCACTGGCCGAGTCGATCGCAGCCGGGTACGTCACCCGCAAGCCGCACCCCGAGTTGCCGCTGTCGATCTACACCTACACCAGGTCGGCCCAGTACGAAGGCGTCTGGAACCAGGTCACCACGCGCTGCCGCGGACTCGTCGCGGACGACAGCACCGGCGCGGTCGTCGCACTGCCGCTGCCGAAGTTCTTCAACGTCGGCGAGCACGAGGCCGGCATGCCGTACGCGCCCGCCCTCCCGGACGAGCCGTTCGAGGTGTACGACAAGGTCGACGGCAGCCTCGCCGTGGTCTTCCACTACGCGGGCCGCTGGCGTGTCGCCTCCAAGGGGTCCTTCGTCAGCACCCAGGCCACCTGGGCCCAGCGGCGCCTCGACGGCAAGGACACCACGGCGCTGCGTCCGGGCGTCACCTACCTCGCCGAGATCCTGTACCCGCAGAACCGCATCGTCGTGAACTACGGCGAGCGCCGGGACCTCGTCCTCCTCGCCGCCTTCGGCCAGGACGGCACCGAGGTCCCGCTCGCCGAGGCCGCGGCCCACTGGGAGGGCATCGGCTCCGTCGTCAAGGTGTGGCCCGCCATGCCCCTCGACGAGCTGATGGCGCTCACGGAGTCCAACACCATGCCCGGCGGCGCGGCCGCCACAGGCACCGACGCGGAGGGCTTCGTCCTGCGCTTCGCCTCCGGCGTGCGCGCCAAGGCCAAGCTCTCCGAGTACGTACGGCTCCACCACGTCCTCACCGGCGTCAACGAGCGGGACATCTGGCGCGGCCACGGGATCCAGCGGTTCGCCGGGGTGCCCGGCAAGCGGCTCGCGCAGGGCCTCAACTGCACCCTCGCCGACATCGAGGCCTCGGGCGGCAAGCCGTTGGACGCCCTGCTGGAGCAGGTGCCCGACGAGTTCGACGTCTGGGTCCGCGAGGTGATCGCCCGCCTGGAGCAGCAGGCCGCGGACCACGAGCGGACCATCGACGAGGCCTACGCGAGCCTCGCGCACCTGACCGCCGACCGGGGAGCCTTCGCCCGCGCCGTCAAGGAACTGCCCAACCGGGACGTCCGCCCGGCGATGTTCATGCGGCTCGAAGGCCGACCGACCGAACTCACCAGCTGGCGCCACGTACGGCCCGACGTGGCCGACGCCCACACCACCGACGAGGAGGGTACGGAGGGACCCGCGGCGACGCCCCGCCCCGTGCCCGGGGACTCGCCGCGCGCCGTCGCACCGGCCGCGGCCCGACCGGCGGCCCCCGCCGTGCGGAAATCCGCTCCGCGCGAGGCCGCTCCGCGGGAAGCCGTGGACGCGGACGGGGAGGCCGTGCTGCCCGTCGTGCACGTCATGACGGGACTGCCAGCCTCCGGCAAGACGACCGCCGCCCGCGCGCTGCAGGCGCGGTCGGGCGGGCGGATGCGCCGCGTCAACCTCGATGACCTGCGGGCCATGCTCGACCTGCCGGACCCCGAGCGGGGCCGGTCCTTCGCGCACGAGCAGACCGTCCTGGAGGTACAGGACGCGGCCGTCCGCGCCGCCGTCGACGGCGGGTTCGACGTGGTCGTCGACAACACCCACCTGACCAAGAACATCCCGAAGCGACTCAAGGCGGCGGTCGGCGGGCTGGCCACCTTCGTCGTACACGACTTCACCGACGTGCCCCTGGAGGAGTGCCTGCGCCGCGACGCGGCCCGGGAACGCCAGGTCGGCGAGGAGATCATCCGGATCCTCGCGGACAAGCACCAGAAGGCCCGCAAGGGCGGCTGGCGGCTCACGGCGGAATGGCTGAACGGCGGCTCCGGCGGGGCGGCCCTGCCGGCCGTGCGGCCGTACGTCCCCGACCCGGCACTGCCCTCGGCCGTCATGTGCGACATCGACGGCACCCTCGCCCTGCTGGGCAACAGGGGACCGTACGACTTCTCGCGCTGCGAGCTCGACCTGCTCAACGAGTCCGTGCGGCACGCGCTCGACGCCTTCCGGCGCGCCGATGGCGACACGATCGTGCTGCTGTCGGGGCGCGGTGAGGAACACCGCCCGCAGACGGAATCCTGGCTGCGGAGCCACCGGGTGCCCTACGACGAGCTGTGGATGCGGGCCGCCGGGGACACCCGCCGCGACGACGTGGTCAAGGCGGAGCTCTTCGACGCGCACGTGCGCGACCGGTTCGCCGTCCGCCTCTCGCTCGACGACCGGGACCGGGTGGTGGCGATCTGGCGCCGGATGGGCCTGCCGACCTGGCAGGTCAACTACGGCGACTTCTGAGGGGTGACGCCGTGACGGTCCTCATCGTGGACGCCGCGAACGTGGTGGGGTCCGTCCCCGACGGCTGGTGGCGGGACCGGCGCGGGGCCGCCGAGCGGCTGCGCGACCGGCTCGCGCTGCGGGACGCGGGGGAGGAGATCATCCTCGTGGTCGAGGGCGCCGCCCGGGGCGTCGCCTCCGTGCCCGGCGTACGGGTGGACGAGGCGCCCGGGAGCGGCGACGACCGGATCGTCGAGCTGGCCGCGGCCCACGCGGGCCGCGGCTGCGTCGTGGTCACGGCGGACCGGGAACTGCGCGAGCGGGTGCGGGCGTACGGAGCCGAGTGCGCGGGGCCCCGGAGCGTACGCCCGCTGGAGTGACCGGGAGGGTCAGCGGCACCACTTCACGGGAGTGATGTTGTTGACGTAACGGGCGGAGACCCAGGCCTCCTTGTGGTCCATGCGGCGCTCGTCGCCGCGGGCGCCGTCCGAATCGTCGCGGCCGACCGGCTCGTTGCCGTTCATGTTCTCCTGGCGGTCCTTGCGGTCGAGCAGGTACCAGAGGTCGTTCCCGCCGACGCGCTCACCGCGCTGCTTGCACTCGATCGCCAGCTTCTGGTTCGGGTACACCTTGCCCAGCTCGTACCCGTGCGTGCTCGGCTTGCTGCGGACCTTCAGCGGCCCGCGGGAGACGACCTTGCCCAGGGCGTGTCGCGGCTTGGGGTAGATGACCGGCCCCCCGGTCTGGACGTCGTCGTACACGTTTTCCTGCGCGGGCTGGTCGAAGGACGGACCGTCGTCCGCGACGGCGAGGCCCGCACCGACCAGACCGAGCACCAGGCTTCCGGTGGCGAGAGCGAGGATGGTCCTGGTGGGCTTCAGCATGAGCCGCTCCTCTACGAAGACTTCCGCCCGGCCGCGGCGCGCGGCGCGGGGCGGCAACCAGGCGGCTGCCAGGGACGACTATGGCGAGGCGACGCCGCCGGGCCCGGCCGACGCACCGCCCTTTAGCCCGATATGCCCAATGCGCGGCCGGGCTCGTGGGGCGGGTCCGGGGCCCGGCGCGCCGGCCCCACCCACCGTCCCGTCGCCCGGGCGGTCGTTCCCGGCCACGACAACTGCCGCTCCTACTCAGGTGATTGGGCTCAGGTACTCAGGCGGCCGACCGGCCGCGCCGGCTACGGTGTGCGGAGCAGGGGAACGGACGGCAGTTCAGGGGGCGGTCATGCGTCGTGCGAGGGCGTTGACGGGAGCAGGGGCACTGGGCGGGGCGCTGGTGGCGTCCCTGCTCCTGACCGGATGCGGCAAGGACGCCGGCGGGGCCGAACCGGGGCCCGGCACCTCCGGGACGGCCGTCACGGCGACGCCCTCCGGGACGGCCGGTACCGGACCGCCCGCCGGGACGCCCGCGCCGGTCCCCTCGGGGTCGACGCCCCCCGGGACGCTGCCGACGGCCTACACCTTCACGCCCGACCCGGCGCGCGTCCCGCACACCGCCGAGGAGGCGCGCCGGTTCACCCGGGCCGCCGCGCTGGACCCCGACTCCTGGTCGGCCGGCATGGTCCGGCACGACCCGTACGAGGGCGGCGGGGACCGGCCCGTCCTGTCCGCCGACTGCGCGTGGTCGCGCGGGCCGCTGCCCGCCGACGTGCTCGACAGCCACACCCGGCGGATCGACATGCCGGCCAAGGACGGCAAGGGCCGCGTCCTCGGCTCGGTGACGCTCACCGTGCACCGCGACGTGGCCGCCGCCGACCGCGACATGCGGGACACGGTGCAGCAGAGCTTCCGCTGCCCCGACCAGGATCTGGGCGGCGGCCAGTTCCTGCGGGGCCTGATGTCCATGCACCAGCCCAAGGAGTCGGTCCTGAACGCCGACGCCTCGATGTTCGAGTCCGGGAAGTTCATCCCGGCCGAAGCGGGCGGCTCCGGCGCACCCCAGGGCTACGTGTGGACCAAGTCCCGGATCGGGAGCGTCGTGATGGCCCTCTCCGTCAAGGGCGCGCAGGGGTACGAGACCCGCGACCTGCTCCTGTTGGCCGCCGAGGGCGGGGCGAAGGCCCTGTACCGCGTCGAACTGGAGCTGAAGTGAGCCTCCGCGCCGGCGCACGGGGCGGGAGCGCCCGCTGATGCAGCCCCTGCACGCCACCGATCCCGCCCGGGTCGGCGGCTACCGCATCCTCGGCCGCCTCGGCGCGGGCGGCATGGGCGTCGTCCTGCTCGGCCGCTCCGCCGGCGGAGCCCTCGCCGCGGTCAAACTCGTCCGCGCCGAATACGCCGACGACCCCGCCTTCCGGGTGCGCTTCCGCCGCGAGGTGGCCATCGCCCGCCGGGTGCGCAGCCCTTGGGCCGTGCCGGTCGTCGACGCCGACACGGAGGCCGCCGCGCCCTGGCTCGCCACCGAGTTCGTGCCCGGGCCGCCGCTCGGCGACGCCGTCGCACGGGCCGGCGGACTGCCGCCCGACAGCGTGCGCTTCCTCGGGGCGCGGCTGGCGGAGGCCCTCGGGGCCGTGCACGGCGCCGGCCTGGTGCACCGCGACGTCAAGCCGGCGAACGTCCTGCTCGCCTCCGACGGACCCCGGCTGATCGACTTCGGGATCGCCCGGGCCCTCGACGACACCGTGCTGACCGCCACCGACGTGGTCATCGGCTCCCCGGGCTTCCTGTCCCCGGAGCAGGCGCAGGGCGGCCGCGTCGGCCCGCCGAGCGACATCTTCGCGCTGGGCTGCGTACTGGCGTACGCGGCCACCGGGCGCCGACCGTTCGGCTCGGGACCCGTCGAGGCCATGCTCTTCCGCACCGTCCACGACACCGCCGACACCACCGGGATCCCGCACGACCTGCTGCCCGTCATCGCCGCCTGCCTCGCCAAGGCCCCCGCCGACCGCCCGACGGCCGAGGAACTGCGCCCGGCCCTGACCGGGGACGCGCCCGGCCCCTGGCTGCCCGCGCCGCTGCTCCAGCTGATCGCGGAGCGCTCGGCCCGGATGCTGCAACTCCCCGACATCGAACCGACCCGGCGGACCACCCCCGTGCCCGGCCCCGGCGCCGGCG
>NZ_JANFAK020000128.1 GCF_024721315.2 Streptomyces sp. Isolate_45 | reverse complement strand
CGGGCACCGGCGCGGCCGTGGGGCCCGTCGCGGGCCCGGAGGGCGTGGTGGTCGCCGCGGACGGCTCCTGGGCCGCCTGGGGGCCCGTGGGGGCTCCGGTGGGCGTGGTGCCGGTGGGGCTCTGGGGGCCCTGGGGGTCGAAACCGGCGGGGAGCGGGCCGAGTTGGTCGAACACCTCCACCGGATCCGGCTCGGGGGAGGGCGCCGGCAGCAGCTCGACGGCCTCGGCGAGGGCCTTGCGGGCCCCCGTGGCCGTCCGGAACCGCGCCCCGGGGTCGGGTTGCAGGAGGTTCGCGACGACGTCCCACAGCGGCGCGGGGACGCCCTCGGGGGCGTCCGGGGTGCCGTGGGCCAGGAAGTGTTCGACCAGGGCCTGCGAATCGGGCTTGCGGCCCTGCAGCAGGTAGAGGGCGACCAGGCCGACCGCGTAGAGGTCGGCGGGGAAGTCGGGCTCGGCGCCCATCAGTTGTTCCGGGGCGAAGTAACCGGGCGTGCCGACGACGTAGTTGGTCTCGGTCAGTCGGGGCTCGCCCTTGCGCATCGAGATGCCGAAGTCGGACAGCCGCAGGTGCGGCCGCCCGGTTCCGGTGGCCTCCATCAGGATGTTGGCCGGTTTGATGTCGCGGTGGACGATGCCCTCCGCGTGCACCGCCGCCAGCCCCGAGAGGAGCTGGTCGAGCAGCGCGCACACGAACCGGGGCGGCAACGGGCCGTAGTCCCCGATCACATGGGCGAGGGAGCCGCCGCCGACGAGGTCCATGGTGAACAGGACCTTGTCGTCGTCCGCCGCCCAGCTCGCGGGGGCCAGCACGTGCGGGTGGTCGATGCGCAGGGCCTGCTCGCGCACGAACCGCAGCAGGGTGTGGGCGTCGCTCTGCAGGAGGACCTTCGCGGCGACGTAGCGGCGCCGCCGGTGGTCCCAGGCCCGCCACACGGCGCCCGCGCCACCGCGCCCGATCGGGTCGACCAGTTCGTACCGGCCGGCGAAGACCTCACCCATTGCTGTGCCCGTCCCCCGTCATCCCCGTGCGTCAGTTCTGGTGGGCCTCGTAGTGGGCCACCGCCTCCGCGGTGCGGCCCGCGCCGTACACCCTGAGGAACTCTGCCAGTTCCGGGTGGCTGGGGGCGAGGGTGTCCGCCGCGTCGATGATGTCGCCGGCCGCGGAGACCGAGCGCAGCAGCGACTGGATCTCGCGGACGACGCGCTTGACGGTGGGAGCCCCGGAACTCGTCGTGGTCTGCCCGCTGTTGCTGAGGACGGAGCCCCCCTGGGTGTTCTTGATCTCGTCCATCCGGTCCGTGGCCTCCCCCGCGCTGACGCTTCCGTCCGCCACCTGGCCGGCGAGGTCCTGAAGGGCCTGGACCCGCTGGACGACGGCCGGGTTGCCGATCTTGGCGCGCTGGCCGCTCATCAGCTGGGACAGCATCGGCGCCGACAGGCCGAGGACGGCAGCGAGGCGGGCCTGGTTGAGACCGAGGTCATCTATGAGCCGTCGGAACAGCGCGCCGAGCGGCTCCCCGTACCAACTGCGCTGAAGCTCCCTGGCTCTGGCCGTGGCCTCTTGCTGTACTGCGTCCACTCTTACTACTCCCCTTCGCTGGTGCGAACCTCGCGAGCATCTTACGGAGCGTGGTCGCGGGGCGGGAGTCCCTATCATTTTGCGGGATGAGGGGGTACACCGGGTACTCTGTCCTGCGGAACGACCACTCCCTTCCGGGGGAGCGGCGCGTTGCGTCGTACGGGGCCTTAGCTCAGTTGGTAGAGCGCTGCCTTTGCAAGGCAGATGTCAGGAGTTCGAATCTCCTAGGCTCCACCTGTTGAAGGTCCCCTGACCTGCGGAAACGCGGGTCAGGGGACCTTTTTTCGTATGTCGGGGCGGGGCGGGGCCGGGCCGAACGGCCCCGGTTGGCGGCCCTGTTCGCGCGATGGAGGCGTGCGGGTCCGCGCGCTCCTCAGGGGCGTCGGGCCGTCCGCAGGAGGGTCGCCGCGAGTGCCGTGGCGACGAGCAGCAGGGCCGCGCCGACGCCGAAACCGAGGTGGTAGCCGCCGGCCAGGGCTTCGGCTGAGCCGTGTCCGGCGGCCGTCAGCGACTCGGTGCGGGAGGCGGCCAGGGTGGAGAGGACCGCGACGCCGAGGGCCATTCCGATCTGCTGGGTGGTGTTGAACAGGCCCGAGGCGAGCCCGGCGTCCTCCTCGCCGGCGCCCGACATCCCGAGGGTGGTGAGCGCGGGCAGGGCCAGTCCGAAGCCGGAGGCCAGCAGCATCACGGGCAGCAGGTCGGTGACGTAGTCGGCGTCGACGGGCAGCCGGGTCAGCAGGCCGAGTCCGACGACGAGCAGGGCGAGCCCCGCGAGCAGGACGGTCCGCTCGCCGAACCGGGCGTTCAGGCGTGCCGAGACGCCCAGCGATACGGCGCCGATCGCCAGGGCGGCGGGCAGCATCGCGAGGCCGGTCTCGGCGGCGCCGTACCCCTGGACCCGCTGGAGGTGGAGGGCGACCAGGATCTGGAAGGAGAACAGCGCGGCCACCATCAGCATCTGGACCAGGTTCGCGCCGGTCACGGTGCGGGAGCGGAAGATCCGCAACGGCATCAGCGGGTTCGCGGTCCTGGCCTGCCGGACGACGAAGCCGGCCAGCAGGGCGGCCGAGAGGGCCCCGAGCCCGAGGGTGCGCGCGGAGGTCCATCCGTACGCCTCGACCTCGACGACGGCGTAGATCCCGGTCATCAGCCCCGAGGTGACCAGGACGGCGCCCAGTACGTCGGCCCCGGCGCGGAGCCCCAGGCCCCGTACGACGGGCAGCGCGGGCAGGGCCAGGGCGAGCGCGGCGGCTCCGATGGGCAGGTTGATGAAGAAGATCCAGTGCCAGTCGAGGGCGTCGGTGAGCACCCCGCCGAGCACCTGGCCCAGTGAGGCCCCGGCCGCACCGGTGAAGGAGAAGACGGCTATGGCCCGGGCGCGTTCGCGGGGCTCGGTGAAGAGGGTGACCAGGATGCCGAGGCTCACGGCGGAGGCCATCGCGCTGCCGACGCCCTGGAGGAAGCGGGCGGCGATCAGCATTGCGGGGGAGGCGGCGAAACCGGCGAGCAGGGAGGCGGCGGTGAAGACGGTGGTGCCGGCGAGGAACATCCGCTTGCGGCCGATCAGGTCGCCGAGCCGGCCGGCCAGCAACAGGAAGCTGCCGAAGGCGATCAGGTAGGCGTTCACGACCCAGCTGAGGCCGGCGGGGGTGAAGCCGAGGTCGTTCTGGATGGCGGGCATCGCCACGGTGACGATGCTGCCGTCGAGGACCGTCATCAGCATGCCGGTGGAGAGCACGGCGAGGGCGGTCCAGCGGGAGCGGAGGCGGTCGGCGGGGGTGGTGCGTGGTGCGGCGGGCGCGGCGGGCGCAGCGGTGGTGGCGGTGGTGGCGGGCATCGGAGTCTCCGGTCGTGGGAGGGGTGCGGGGCTCGGCGAATGGTGAGACCGTAGCAGATGGTTTTGTTGCAGACTATATTTTTCGGATCGAGTTGTACCCTGGATCCATGACTGCGATGGCGCCCGCCCGGACCGAGCCCGACCTCTCCTTCCTCCTGGACCACACCAGCCACGTCCTGCGCACCCGCATGGCCGCTGCCCTCGACGGGATCGGCCTCACCGCCCGGATGCACTGCGTACTGGTGCACGCCCTGGAGGAGGAGCGCACGCAGATCCAGCTCGCGGAGATCGGGGACATGGACAAGACGACGATGGTCGTCACCGTCGACGCCCTGGAGAAGGCCGGGCTGGCCGAGCGCAGGCCCTCCGCCACCGACCGTCGGGCGCGTGTCATCGCGGTCACCGAACGGGGCGCGGCCGTCGCGGCCGAGAGCACCCGGATCGTCGACCGCGTGCACTCCGAGGCCCTCGGGTCCCTCTCCGCGACCGACCGCGAAGCCCTCCTGCGCGGGCTGAGGCTGCTCGTCGGGGGCGCCCTGGACACCCCGTCCGAGAGCCCCCGTCCGGCCCGCCGCGCCCGTCAGTAGCGGCTCGCGGATGTCCCTCGTACGGCCCAGTCACAGGGCCACGGGGCCCGGCGTGTCCGAGAGTGGGTGGCAGGCACCGAGCCAGGGGGCCACACACGCCGGAGGCGCACGCACATGGGACTCTTCGATTTCCTGAAGTCCGACAAGAAGAAGGAACACGAGGCGGAGAAGACGCGGGAACAGGTGGCACAACGGTCCGCGGCGGCCGCCCCGCCCGCAGCGCCGAACGCGCCGGCCGACATCGGATCCAAGTACACCGACGCGGCGACGGCCACCAAGGCGGCCGCCGACCGGATGGCCGCGGCCGCGCCGCCGAAGAAGCCGGCCGTCGCCCCCGCGGCGCCGAGCCCGACGTCCGCCGCGCACAAGGCCGTGCCCGTGGCGCACAAGCCCGCCGGCACGCCCAAGTCCGCCGCGGCGCCGCCCAGGAGCACCGCGCCCGGGGCTCCTGCGGCGCCCAGCCCGACTTCGGCCGCGCACAAGGCCGTTCCGGTGTCGCCCAAGCCCGCGGCCGCGCCCAAGCCGGCGGCGAAGCGCACCTACACGGTCCGTGCCGGGGACTCGCTGTCCGCCATCGCCCGCCGCGAGCTCGGCAACGAGGGCCGCTGGCGCGAGCTCTACGCCATGAACCGGGCCGTGGTCGGCCCCAACCCGGACCTCATCCACCCGGGCATGGTCCTCACCCTGCCGGGCTGACACCGGCCGGTACGGGAAACGGCGGTACACGGGAAGGGGCCCGGATCCTGGTGGATCCGGGCCCCTTCCCGTGTACCGCCGTTCCTCGGAGCCGCACCCGGCGGGGAGCCGCTCCGACGGAGCCGCCCGTCAGAGCTGCTTGTCGGGGGAGCCCTCCGGGCCCGCCCCCGCCTCACGCTCCTTCTGCGCCAGTTCCTCGTCGAAAGCGGTCGGGCCGGCGTCGCGGTCCGACAGCTCGGTGGCCGCCGGGGGCTCCACGAGCCAGTCCGGGTTGGACTGCCGGTCCCACCACTTCCACGCCACGAAGGCGCCCAGGGCCAGCACACCGACCAGCGCCACGCCGCGCGCCGCCCGGCCGCACTTCGCGCGCCGCTCGTGGCGACGCACCAGCTTGTGGACCTCCTTCGCCGACACCTGGCCGCGCAGCGCCGCGAAGGCGGCCGTCGACCGGGAAGCGGCCTCCTCCGCCACGGGCGTGGCGGCCGCGATGGCGCTCTCGATCCTCGGCTGGGTGTAGTCGGCGGCCTGCCGCGCCGCGTGGCGCGTGGAGACCACCGCCTGCGTCGCCGCCCGGTCCACACCCGGCGGTACGTGGGTCCGCGCCTGCCTCAGGCGTGGATGCACATGACTGTCGTACGTCGTACGGGCCTGCCGCGCGGCCTCGTTGGCCGCGTTCGACACCATCGGCGCCAGTCGCTCATTCGCCTCGTGCGCGTAGTGCACAGCCGCGCCCTTGGCGGTTTCTGCGTACGGCGCCACCACTTCCGCTGCGTGCCGGACGGTATCCCTGGCGCTTTCGGCGGCCAGGCGCACGCTGTCCTTGCGGGTCACGGGATTCTCCTCCTCGGTGGCGGACACAGTTCACCTTTCCACCCTTTGTCGGATCATGCCTGCCCTGACACCGCCGGGCATGCGTGACAGGGCATACGGGTGGAGGATTTCTGTGCGGCGCTGCCCTCCGTGGGAGGATCGGGACCGACAGTGATGACTATGGAAGGCAGGCTCGTGGCCGAGAAGCTCTACGCCACCCTGAAGACCAACCACGGCGACATCGAGATCGAGCTGCTGCCGAACTTCGCCCCGAAGACCGTCCGCAACTTCGTGGAACTCGCCACCGGCGCCCGCGAGTGGACCCGTCCCACGGACGGCCAGAAGACCACGGCACCGCTCTACGACGGCACCGTCTTCCACCGCGTCATCAGCGGCTTCATGATCCAGGGCGGCGACCCGCTCGGCAACGGCACCGGCGGCCCCGGCTACCAGTTCGCCGACGAGTTCCACCCGGACCTGGCCTTCACCAAGCCCTACCTGCTCGCCATGGCCAACGCCGGGCCGGGCACCAACGGCTCCCAGTTCTTCATCACGGTCGCCCCGACCGCCTGGCTGACCCGCAAGCACACCATCTTCGGCGAGGTCAGCGGCGCGGCGGCTCGCAAGGTCGTGGACGAGATCGCGTCCGGCGCGACCAACCCGCGCACCGAGCGGCCGCTCGACGACGTGATCATCCAGTCCGTCGTCATCGAGAAGCGCGGCACGAGCCTCGACAAGGGCTGACCGCCTCCCCGACCCGGACCCCGGGAACCTTTCCGCCCCGCCCGTCCGTCCTGGTTGTGTACCGGACCGGCGGGGCGCCGCTGTCCCGCCGCCGATCGAGGGGACCGATGGACACCGACCGTCTGCCGGGCTGCTACCGACACCCGGACCGCGACACGGGCATCACCTGCACCCGCTGTGAACGCCCGATCTGCCCGGAGTGCATGATCAGCGCCTCGGTGGGCTTCCAGTGCCCCGAGTGCGTGCGCGACGGCTCGGGGACGGGGCACGCGGCCACGGCCAATGCCCCGCGCACCATCGCGGGCGGGGTCGTCGCCGCCGATCCCGTACTCGTCACCAAGGTCCTGATCGGGATCAACGCGGCCGTGTTCCTCGCGGCGTTCCTGGTTCCGGGGCTGGCCATCCATCTGGAGCTGCTGGGCCGCTACGTCGAGTACTACGGGGCGCCCGTCGAAGGGGTCGCCACCGGGCAGTACCACCGGCTGTTGACCTCGGTGTTCCTGCACGTCGAGTGGTGGCACATCATCGGCAACATGCTGGCCCTGTGGGTGATCGGCGGCCCGCTGGAGGCGGCCCTGGGCCGCGTCCGCTACCTGGCGCTCTACCTGCTGTCCGGGCTCGGCGGCAGCGCCCTCGTCTACTTGCTGACCGCGCCGAACACCCCGACCCTCGGCGCCTCCGGCGCCATCTGCGGACTCCTCGGCGCGACCGTCGTCCTCGCCCGCCGGCTGCGCTACGAGATGCGACCGGTGATGGTCACGCTCGTGCTGATGCTCGTGGTGACCTTCGTACCGTTCGGCGGCAGCTGGTCGGTGTCCTGGCAGGCCCACATCGGCGGACTGGTGACCGGTGCCCTGGTCGCGATGGGCCTGCTCGGCCCGGCCACGGGCAGGAAGCGCACACTCATCCAGTGGGGTACGTGTGCGGCGGTGTTCCTGCTGGCGGCGGCGCTGATCCTGGTCCGGACGGTCGAACTCACCTGATCACACCGGCGTCAACTCTCCACAGAGTTATCCACAGATCTTCTGTCTTTTCCTCAGGTGTGGATGACGCTGTGGATAACTCATGGGGAGAGCTTGCGTTCCGGCGCCGGATGCGCCCTGCCACGGCGCCGGACGCGTACTACTTCCACTGCGTGGAGACGCCGAACCCCGCTGCGATGAAGCCGAAACCGACCACGATGTTCCAGTTGCCCAGGGCCTCGACCGGCAGCTGGGTATCGGTCACGTAGAAGACGACGATCCACGCGAGACCGATGAGGAAGAACGCCAGCATGACCGGCGCGACCCAGCTGCGGTTCGTCAGCCTGATCGTCTGCGCCTGCTTCCCCGCCGGCGGCGGTGTGTAGTCGTCCTTCTTGCGGATACGTGACTTCGGCACGAGGGGCTCTCCTGTCGATGCGCTGGGGGACCTTGCCTGCCCCGGGCGTCCGTTAGCGTAGTGGACCTGTGGCGTTGAAGGAGAAGGGTACGTTGAGCAATTCCGACGACTCCTCCGCGGGTCCCCGTCTGCGGGCCAGACCGGTCCGGCTGCTGACGGCCGCCGTTTTCGCCCTGGCCGGCCTCATTTTCGTCACCAGCTTCAACACGTCCAAGGGTACGAACATCCGCACGGACGCGTCTCTGCTGAAGCTGTCCGACCTCATCCACGAGCGCAGCGCCGACAACGCCGAGCTGGAGAAGAGCGCCGCGACACTGCGCCGCCAGGTCGACGCCCTGGCCGACCGCGACGACGGCAGCACCAAGGCCGAGGACGCCAAGCTGGCCGCCCTGCGCACAGCCTCGGGCACCGAGGAGCTCTCGGGCAAGGGCCTGACGGTCACGCTCAACGACGCGCCGCCGAACGCCACGGCCCGCGTCCCGGGCGTGCCGGAGCCACAGCCGAACGACCTCGTGATCCACCAGCAGGACCTCCAGGCCGTGGTGAACGCGCTCTGGCTGGGTGGAGCCGAGGGCATCGAGGTCATGGGACAGCGGCTGATCTCCACCAGCGCGGTGCGCTGCGTGGGCAACACGCTCATCCTGCAGGGCCGCGTCTACTCGCCCCCCTACAAGGTGTCGGCGGTCGGCGACCCGGGCGCGTTGCGCAAGGCCCTCGCGGACTCCCCCGCCCTGCAGAACTACCAGCTGTACGTCAACGCCTACGGGCTGGGCTGGAAAGTGGACGAGGAGAAGAAGCTGACACTGCCCGGCTACTCCGGCACAGTGGACCTCCACTATGCGAAGCCGCTGGAGTCCGCCGCGCCCTGACGTCGTACTGCGCCTGGTGGTACGGACGTTCAGCGAGGTGTGCCTGACGGTCGGCACGCTCATCGTGCTCTTCGTCGCCTACGTGCTGCTGTGGACCGGGGTGAAGGCCGACCGGGCCATGGACGGCGAACGGGACCGGCTGCGCGCCGGCTGGGCCGCCGCCGCTCCCGGGGGCCCCTCGACCCCGTCCCCGCCCTCCCAGCGGCCCGGGGCGCCCACCGCGGCCCCCGCGACGGACCCGGCAGCGCCCACCCCCTACCCGACGGGCCGGCCCTTCGCCGAGATGACCATCCCGCGCTTCGGTGCCGGCTGGACCAAGCCCGTCCTGGAGGGTACGGATCCGGAGCTGCTGAAGAAGGGCCTCGGTCACTACAGCGGCTCGGCCCGGCCCGGCGGGACCGGGAACTTCGCGGTCGCCGGGCACCGGCGGACGTACGGCGACCCCTTCAAGGACATCCCGATGCTGCGGCCGGGAGACACCGTGGAGGTCCGGGACGCCACGCACCGGTACACGTACACGGTCCGCGCGCCGGCCCTGCGCGTCCTGCCCACCGAGACGGGAGTCGTCGACGCGCTGCCGGAGAAGTCCCCCTTCACCACCCCCGGCAAGTACCTGACGCTGACCACCTGCGAGCCGGAATGGGGCCACAGCCACCGTCTCGTCATCTGGGCCGAACTCACGGGTACGCGGTCCGCGGAGCCCACCCGAGCGGAAGGATCGCCCAGGTGACCCACCCCGCGGGGCCGCTGCCCTTTAGGCTGTTGCGGTACCGCCCCTGCGGTGCGTGGAGCGAAAGGGACGCGGACGGAATGTACGGCTGGATCTGGCGGCACCTGCCGGGCAACGCGTGGCTGCGCGCGCTGATCTCACTCGTACTGGTCCTGGCGGTGGTGTACGTGCTGTTCCAGTACGTCTTCCCGTGGGCCGAGCCGCTCCTTCCGTTCAACGATGTGACGGTGGACGAGGGATCGGGAGCCACTCCGTGAGCGCGCGCATTCTGGTTGTCGACAACTACGACAGCTTTGTCTTCAATCTGGTCCAGTACCTCTACCAGCTCGGCGCCGAATGCGAGGTGCTGCGCAACGACGAGGTCGAACTCTCCCACGCACAGGACGGCTTCGACGGCGTTCTCCTCTCCCCCGGACCGGGCACCCCCGAGGAGGCGGGCGTCTGCGTCGACATGGTCCGCCACTGCGCCGACACCGGCGTCCCGGTGTTCGGGGTCTGCCTCGGCATGCAGTCGATGGCGGTCGCCTACGGCGGCGTGGTGGGCCGGGCCCCCGAGCTGCTGCACGGCAAGACCTCGCCCGTGGTGCACGAGGGACTGGGCGTCTTCGCCGGGCTGCCCTCCCCCTTCACCGCCACCCGCTACCACTCGCTCGCGGCCGAGCCCCTCACCCTCCCCGACGCGCTGGAGGTCACGGCGCGCACCGAGGACGGGATCATCATGGGCCTGCGGCACCGGGAGCACGACGTCGAGGGCGTGCAGTTCCACCCCGAGTCGGTACTGACCGAATGGGGTCACCGGATGCTCGCGAACTGGCTGATCCGCTGTGGGGACGCGGGAGCCGTCGAGCGCTCGGTGGGGCTGGCCCCGGTGGTGGGCAAGGCCGTCGCGTGACGACGGTCGCGCCGTCCGCGCCCACCGAGGGCCGGGCCGCGCGGCGCAGGGCCGCTCAGGAGGCCGCGAAGCGCTCGCACGCACGGGCGCGCCGACGGGGCGGGCGGGGCCGCAGGCGCGCCCGCCCGCGCTCCGGGGGACCGGTCGTGGTGCTGAGCCGGGCGGTCGGTGAGCTGTTCATCACCGTCGGCCTGGTGATGCTGCTGTTCGTCACCTACCAGCTCTGGTACACGAACCTGCTGGCGCAGCGGACCGCGGACGGGGCCGCCGGCTCCCTGCGGCAGACCTGGGAACGCGCCCCGGACCCGGCGAAGGCCGGCCAGGGAGCGGCGCCCCCGGTGGCCGCCTTCGAACCGGGGCAGGGGTTCGCGATCCTCCACATCCCGAAGCTGGACCTGAAGGTGCCGGTCGCGGAGGGCATCAGCAAGCCGAAGGTGCTGGACCGGGGGATGGTCGGCCACTACGGCGAGGGTGCGCTGAAGACGGCGATGCCGTCCGACCCGCAGGGGAACTTCGCGGTGGCCGGACACCGGAACACGCACGGCGAGCCCTTCCGCTACATCAACAAGCTGGCGCCGGGGGATCCGATCGTCGTGGAGACGCGGGACGCGTTCTACACGTACGAGATGACCTCGATCCTGCCGCAGACTCCCCCGACTAACGTCTCCGTGATCAAGCCCGTGCCCGATGGCTCCGGATTCACCGGCCCGGGGCGGTACATCACACTGACGACCTGCACTCCCGAGTTCACGAGCACCTACCGGATGATCGTATGGGGCAGGATGACCGAAGAACGCCCCCGCAGTCAGGGCGCACCGCCCGCGCTGAACAGCCCGTAAGGACGAATCCGCAGTGTCTCGTGCCCGCCGCCGCTCCGCACCGCCGCCCCGAAACCGCGGCGTGATCGCCGGGTTCCTGAGCCTGCTGGGGGAGCTCCTGATCACGACGGGCCTGGTCCTGGCCCTGTTCGTGGCGTACTCGCTGTGGTGGACGAACGTCCTCGCGGACCGTGAGGCCTCGGCGCGCGGTGACGAGATCCGCCAGCTGTGGCAGGAGAGCCCCGCGCCGCCCGCAGGGGCGCCCGCCGGTGCGCCGGCCGCCCCCGGCGCGCTCGACACCGGGGACGGCATCGGGTTCCTGCACGTACCGGCCATGAAGAACGGCGAGGTACTGGTCAAGCCGGGTACGGCGCCGGACATCCTGGACGACGGGGTCGCCGGCTACTACACCGAGCCGGTGAAGTCCGCCCTGCCCTGGGACGACAAGGGCAACTTCTCGTTGGCGGCGCACCGCGACGGCCACGGGGCGAAGTTCCACAACATCGACAAGGTGAAGAACGGCGACGCGATCGTCTTCGAGACCCGTGACAACTGGTACGTGTACAAGGTCTTCGCCGAGCTGCGGCAGACCTCGAAGTACAACGTGGACGTCATCAGCCCGGTCCCCAAGGAGTCGGGCAGGACGGCTCCGGGACGCTACATCACGCTGACCACGTGCACTCCCGTCTACACCTCGAAGTACCGGTACATCGTGTGGGGCGAGCTCGTGCGGACCGAGAAGGTGGATGACAAGCGGACGCTGCCGGCGGAGCTGCGCTGAGCCGCAGCAGGACGGTGTTTCACGTGAAACGGGCGTTTCACGTGAAACAGGCCCGGCCCCTCTCCGTGGAGAGGGGCCGGGCCTTCGTTCGTACGGGGTGAGGCGGCCGGTCAGCGGCCGCCGAGGCCTCCGATGAAGCCACCGCCGTTCCCGCCGCCCTGCTGGCCGCCCTGGCCGCTGCCGGGGGAGGTGTGGACGTTGATGACGGTGCCCGCCGGCTGCGGGGTTCCGGCCGTGGGGTCGGACTGCAGGACCGTGGCGTTCTCGTCCGCCGGGCCGGACAGGACCGACCCGAAGACCAGGCCGGCCCGCTTGAGGTCGTCCTTGGCCTGGGCCACGGTCCGGCCGAAGAGCAGCGGCACCGGGGTCGGCGCAGCGGCCGCCTTGGCGATGCTGACGTTGACCGGGGTGTCCTTGGCGAGCTGCTCACCCGGCGGGTACTGCTGATCGACGATCGTCTTGGGCGCGGCGCCGGGCCGGTCGACCTCGGTGGTGCTGCCGAGCTTGAGCTTGGCGGCCGTGAGCGCCTTGATCGCTTCTTCCTTGGTCTTTCCCGTCAGGTCGGGAACGGTGCCCTTGGAGATCTCCTTGGAGACGATCAGCTTGATGACCGAGCCCTTCTCGGCCTCGGTCCCGCTCTTGGGGTTCTGCTCCAGGACGATGCCAGGGCTGGAGTCGGACTCCTTGAGTTCCTTCTCGACCTGGAATTTCTTGTCCTTCAGCGTGGACTCGGCGAGCTCGAACTTCATGCGCAGCACGTCGATCACCGGGACCTTGGGGGCGCCCGAGGAGACCTTCACCTTGACCTCGGAGCCCTTGTCGACCTTCACGTCGGGCGCCGGATCCTGCGAGCAGATGTTGCCCTTCGGCTGGTTGTCGCAGGGCTCGTCGCCCGCCTTGACCACCTTGAGGCCCGCGTTCGGGGCACGACCCTGCGCCGATTCGAGGGTCTCGCCGATGAACTTGGGCACGGTGGCCCGGTTGTCGGCGGTCTTGTTGAAGAGGGCCTGGCCGATCAGGATCGCGCCGACCAGGACCAGGACCCCGGCGAGGACGAGCAGGATCGTGGAGGCACGGCTCTTCTTCTGGCGGCGGCCGTGACCGCCCTGGTCGTACCCGCCGCCGTGTCCCTGGTCCCCGTAACCGTTGTCGCCCGGGGGCATCGGCGGGAGCATCGAGGTCTGGCCGGAGTCGGGGGAGCGCAGGGCGGTGGTGGGCTGGTCGTAGCCCTGGTGTCCGTATCCGCCCTGGTCCGGGTAGCCGTACCCGGCCGCGCCCATGGACGCGGTGGCGGCGACGGGCTGGCCTTCGAGGCAGGCCTCGATGTCGGCCCGCATCTCGTCCGCGGACTGGTAGCGGTAGTCGGGGTCCTTGACCAGTGCCTTCAGGACGATGGCGTCCATCGTGGGCGTGATCTCGGGGTCGAAGTTCGACGGGGGCTGGGGCTCCTCGCGGACGTGCTGGTAGGCCACGGCCACCGGGGAGTCCCCGACGAACGGCGGCCGGACGCACAGCAGCTCGTACAGCAGGCAGCCCGCGGAGTAGAGGTCGGAGCGCGCGTCGACCTGCTCGCCCTTGGCCTGCTCCGGGGAGAGGTACTGGGCGGTGCCGATCACGGCGGCCGTCTGCGTCATCGTCATGCCGGAGTCGCCCATGGCGCGGGCGATGCCGAAGTCCATGACCTTGACCTGTCCGGTCCGGGTCAGCATCACGTTGGCGGGCTTGATGTCGCGGTGCACGATGCCGGCACGGTGCGAGTACTCCAGGGCCTGGAGGATGCCGATGCACATCTCCAGGGTGCGCTCCGGCAGCAGCTTGCGACCGGAGTGCAGCAGCTCGCGCAGGGTCGAGCCGTCGACGTACTCCATCACGATGTACGGGATGGAGATGTTGTCGACGTAGTCCTCGCCGGTGTCGTAGACGGCGACGATCGCCGGGTGGTTGAGCGACGCGGCCGACTGGGCCTCGCGGCGGAACCGGGCCTGGAAGGACGGGTCGCGGGCGAGGTCGGCGCGCAGGGTCTTGACGGCGACGGTACGGCCGAGCCGGGTGTCGTGACCGAGGTAGACCTCGGCCATGCCACCACGGCCGAGCACGTGGCTCAGCTCGTACCGGCCGCCGAGGCGACGCGGCTCTTCCATAACGTTTGCAGCCCTCTCCGTCAGTCCCGACCGCACCCGTGTGTGGTCCGGCGGTGTGCTGTTCGCGGCAAGGCTACCGGCCGATCGTCGGTGATCCGTTCGTGACCACAGGCTGATATCGGACCGGTACCGAGCGCTCGGACCCTGCCCCCGGTTGTCATCCCTTGTTCTTCAGCACGGCTTCCATGACGGCCTTGGCGACGGGAGCCGCCTGACCGCCGCCGCTGATGTCCTCGCGGTCGGCGCCGCTGTCCTCGATGACGACGGCGACCGCGACGGGCGAGGTGCCGTCGGGGTTCTCCGCGTAGGAGATGAACCAGGCGTAGGGGCGCTTGGCGTTCTTCTCGCCGTGCTGGGCGGTACCGGTCTTGCCGCCGACGACGAAGTCCTTGATCTTGGCGTTGCCGCCGGTGCCCTTCTCGACGACGTTGACCATCATCTGCTGGAGCTTCTGCGCGTTCGCGGCGGAGAGGGGCCGGCTCATCTCCTGCGGCGAGTGCTTCTCGATCACGTCGAGGTTGGGCGCGGTCAGCTGGTCGACCATGTACGGCTTCATCAGCTTGCCGTCGTTGGCGATGGCGGCGGAGACCATGGCCATCTGCAGGGGGGTGGCCGCGGTGTTGAACTGGCCGATGGAACTCTGGGCGTTGCCGTCCCTGCCCATGGTCTTGTCGTAGACGCTGGCGAAGGCGCGGACCGGGGTGTCGATGGTGTCGTTGAAGCCGAACTTCTCGGCGGTCTGCACCATCTTGTCGCGGGTGACCTTGTCGCCCAGGTTCGCGAAGACCGAGTTGCAGGACACTTCGAGGGCGAAGTTGAGGCTGGCCTTCTCGCAACCCTTGGCGTGGTTGACCATGGGCGTGCGGGTGCCGGGCAGGATGTACGGCTCGGGGGTGTCGGTCGGCGCGTTGACGTCGGTGACGACGTTGTTCTCCAGCGCGGCGGCGGCGGTGACCACCTTGAAGGTGGAACCCGGCGGGTAGGTCTCGCGCAGGGCGCGGTTGACCAGGTTCTTGTCCGGGCTGGCGTTCAGGTCGTTCCAGGCCTTGCCGTCGGCCTCGGAGAACCCGGCGAAGCTGGACGGGTCGTACGACGGGGTGCTCGCCAGGGCCAGGATGGCGCCGGTGCGCGGGTCGATGGCGGCGACGGCGCCCTTGCGGTTGCCGAGGCCGTTGAAGGCGGCCTTCTGGGCGGCGGTGTTCAGGGTGGTGACGACGTTGCCGCCCTGCTTCTTCTCACCGGTGAACATGCCGATGGTGCGGTCGAAGAACAGCCGGTCGTCGTTGCCGGTGAGGATGCCGTCCTCGATGTTCTCCAACTGGGTGGAGCCGAACACCTGCGAGGCGTAGCCGGTGACGGGTGCCCACAGGGGGCCGTCGGTGTAGGTCCGCTTGAACTTGAAGTCGCTGCCGTCGGTCTCGGCGGAGCCGGTGATGGGCTGCCCGCCCTGGACGACGATGTTGCCGCGCTCGGTGGCGTACTGGGCGATCAGGACCCGGCGGTTCTCCTTGCGGGTGCTGAGATCCTCGGCCTGGACGTACTGCAGCCAGTTGGTCCGGATCAGCAGCGCGAGGACGAGCAGCCCGCAGAACAGCGAGATGCGGCGCAGGGGCTTGTTCATGACGGGCGGACCACCTGGGTCATCTCGGAGTCGGGGGACGGGGCGGGGGCCGGGGCAGGTCGGCGTGCGGTGTCGCTGATCCGGATGAGGATGGCGATGAGCACCCAGTTCGCGAGGACGGAGGAGCCGCCGGACGCGAGGAAGGGCATGGTCATGCCGGTGAGGGGGATGAGGCCCATGACTCCGCCGGCGACGACGAAGATCTGCAGGGCGAAGGCGCCGGAGAGCCCGATGGCGAAGAGCTTGCCGAAGGGGTCACGGGCGGCGAGGGCGGTGCGGACGCCGCGCTCGATGATCAGGCCGTAGAGCAGGAGGAAGGCCATGACGCCGGTGAGGCCGAGTTCCTCGCCGACGGTGGAGAAGATGAAGTCGGAGTTCGCGGCGAAGCCGATGAGGTCGGAGTTGCCCTGTCCCCAGCCGGTGCCGAGCACGCCGCCGGAACCGAAGCTCATGATCGACTGTCCGACCTGCTCGCAGGCCCCGGACTTGGCGTAGCACTCGAAGGGGTCGAGCCAGGCGTTGACGCGGGCCTGGACGTGGCTGGCGAAGGAGGCGACGACCACGGCGCCGCCGACCGACATGAGCAGACCGATGACGATCCAGCTGGTCCGCTCCGTGGCCACGTACAGCATGATCACGAACATGCCGAAGAACAGCAGCGAGGTACCGAGGTCGTTCTCGAAGACGAGGACGAGCAGGCTCATCGCCCAGATCATCAGGATCGGGCCCAGGTCGCGCCCGCGCGGCAGGTAGAGGCCCATGAAGCGACGGCTGGCCAGGGCCAGGGCGTCGCGTTTGACCATGAGGTAGCCCGCGAAGAACACCGCGATGACGATCTTCGCGAACTCGCCGGGCTGGATGGAGAAGCCGCCGACGCTGATCCAGATCTTGGCGCCGAAGACGTCCGCGCCCAGACCGGGGATGACCGGCAGGATCAGCAGGACCAGGGCGCTCGCCATGGAGATGTACGTGAACCGCTGGAGCACGCGGTGGTCCTTGAGGACCAGCAGCACCACGGCGAACAGGGCGATGGCCAGCGCCGTGTACATCATCTGCCGCGGCGCGGACTCCGAGAAGGCGCCGAAGTTGCGCTTCGCGAGCTTCTGCAGCCGCTCGGACTGGTCGAGCCGCCAGATGAGGACGAGGCCCAGACCGTTGAGCAGTGTGGCGATCGGCAGCAGCAGCGGATCGGCGTACTTCGCGTAGCGGCGCACGATGAAGTGGGCGATGCCGGCGAGCACGCCCAGGCCGAGCCCGTACAGCAGCATGCCCGGCGGGAACTCGCCGTGGACCGCCAGGCCGACGTTGGCGTACGCGAAGATCGGGATGACCACGGCGAAGACGAGCAGCAGGAGCTCGGTGTTCCGCCGGCTCGGCGCCTCGATGGCGCCGATGGTGGTCGTGTTGGTGACAACGCTCATGGTGTGGCGGGCCCCCTGTGCCCGCGTATCTCTACTGCTTTTCGCACAGACCGGCCATCGTCTGCTCCGCGGGAGTCAGAACGGGGCCGGGCGTCTGGTTGTTCTGCGCCTCGGCGGCGCGGCGGGCCTCGTCCTTCTTGCAGGCGGCGACCTGGGTGCCGAGCTCGTCGACCTTCTTGCGGGCGCCGTCGAGACTGCCTTCGGTGATGGTGGCCTCGACCTGCTTGCGCTTGAAGGACGGCAGGTACTTCAGTTCGATGTCGGGGCGATCCGTCTCCACCTTCGAGAGGTGGATCCAGGCCAGGTTCTGGCTGATGCCGCGATACAGCGCGACGTGCTCACCCTTGACACCGATGTAGTACTGGGTCTGCGTCCAGCGGTGCGCCGCGTACAGCCCGCCACCGACGACACCGGCCACGATCAGCAGGATCAGGGTCCGGGTGGTCCACTTGCGCCCTTTGCTGCGGCGCCTGCGCGGGTGGTCGTACGTGTCCTCGTACTGGGCGTCGGCTTCGTAGGCGTCGGGTTCGCCGAAGCTGCCGTAGCCGCCGCCGCCCGGGTTCTGGTCGGGGTATCCGTAGCCCGGGGCCTCGCCGCTGCCGGGAGGGCCGAAGGAACCGGCGGGCGGAGCGGCCTGACGGCCGAGGCCCGAGGCGCGCCCGGCCGGGGTCTGCATGGCGTTGCCGCCGTCGAAGAGCTGGTGCTGGTTCTCGGCGACCGCGCCGACGACGATCGGGGTGTCGTTCAGCTGGGCGGCGAGGGTGTCGCCGCTGTCGGTGTCGAGGACGTCGGCGACGATGCAGGTGATGTTGTCCGGACCGCCGCCGCGCAGGGCCAGCTGGATCAGGGACTGCACCGTCTCGTTCGGGCCGTGGTAGTCGGCGAGGGTCTCCTCCATGGTCTGGTGGGAGACGACGCCGGACAGTCCGTCGGAGCAGATGAGGTAGCGGTCACCGGTCCGGACCTCGCGGATCGAGAGGTCGGGCTCCACGATGTCGCCGCTGCCGAGCGCCCGCATGAGGAGCGAGCGCTGCGGGTGGGTGGTGGCTTCCTCTTCGGTGATGCGTCCCTCGTCGACGAGGCGCTGCACCCAGGTGTGGTCCTGGGTGATCTGGGTGAGGACGCCGTCGCGGAGCAGGTAGGCGCGCGAGTCGCCGACGTGGACGAGCCCGAGGCGCTGACCGGTCCACAGGAGGGCGGTGAGCGTGGTGCCCATGCCCTCCAGTTGGGGGTCCTCCTCGACCATCACGCGCAGCTGGTCGTTGGCCCGCTGCACGGCCACGCTGAGCGCGGTGAGGATGTCGGAGCCCGGGACGTCGTCGTCGAGCTGGACGAGGGTCGAGATCACCTCGGAGCTGGCGACCTCGCCCGCGGCCTGGCCGCCCATGCCGTCGGCGATCGCGAGGAGCCGGGGACCGGCGTAGCCGGAGTCCTCGTTGCCCTCCCGGATCATGCCCTTGTGCGATCCGGCGGCGAACCGCAGGGACAGACTCATACGCACCTGCCCTGTCGACGCTGCCTCCGGGTACAACCGGTCTCGAGCCACACTGCCCACCCTCCGGTCGGGAGCGCGCTCGGGTCCGTGTCCCCGGTGGGACGGACCGCCGCGGCTCGCTCGCTCCGCTCGCTCATTCTCGTACTACTTCCGCAGCTCGATGACGGTCTTGCCGATGCGGATCGGGGCGCCCGGCGGAATGGGCGTCGGGGTGGTCAGCCGGGTCCGGTCGAGATACGTGCCGTTGGTGGACCCGAGATCCTCGACGATCCACTGGCCGTCACGGTCGGGGTAGATCCTGGCATGCCTGCTGGAGGCGTAGTCGTCGTCCAGCACGATCGTGGAGTCGTGGGCTCGGCCCAGCGTGATCGTCTGGCCGGCGAGGGCCACCGTGGTGCCCGTGAGGGTGCCTTCGGAGACGACGAGTTTGGTCGGCGCACCCCGGCGCTGGCGCTGCTGGGGTGGCGCGGACTGCCGCCCGGTCTGCTGCGGCGCACTGGTGGCGCCGCCGCGGCGCGAGCCGCGTTGCGTCACTCTCGTGCCGAACAGGTCGCTGCGGATGACCTGAACGGCCACGATGACGAACAGCCACAGAACGGCCAGGAAACCCAACCGCATGACCGTCAGGGTCAGCTCTGACATTGCCCCCGCTTCACCCTTCGGCTTGCCGGTAAATGATGGTGGTGCTACCCACGACGATCCGCGAGCCGTCGCGGAGCGTAGCGCGGGTGGTGTGTTGTCCGTCCACCACGATGCCGTTGGTGGACCCGAGATCCTGGATCGTCGGGGGTGTTCCGGTCCGGATCTCACAGTGCCGGCGCGATACGCCGGGGTCGTCGATCCGCACATCGGCCTCGGTGCTTCGGCCGAGTACGAGCGTGGAGCGCGAGATCTGGTGGCGTGTGCCATTGATCTCGATCCAGCGGCGCGTGGTGCCCGGGGCGCCGGTGGGAGCCGATCCGCCCGGGCCCGGGCGGTTGCCGGGTCCGCCCGGAGGCGGTCCGGCGGGCATGGGCGGGGCGGCGACCGGCGGGTAGCCGTAGCCGCCCTGTTGTCCCTGCTGTCCGCCCTGTGGTCCGTCCTGGGAGGTACTGGAAGCCAGCGTACGGCTGCGAACCCGGTACAGACCGGTGTCGAGGTCGTCCGCCTTCTCCAGATGGACCTTGATGGGGCCCATGAAGCTGTAGCGCTGCTGCTTGGCGTAGTCGCGGACGAGGCCCGCGAGTTCGTCGCCGAGCTGGCCCGAGTAGGGACTCAGGCGCTCGTAGTCGCCCGCGCTGAGCTCCACGATGAAGTCGTTCGGGACGACGGTCCGCTCGCGGTTCCAGATGGTCGCGTTGTTGTCGCACTCCCGCTGGAGGGCTCCGGCGATCTCGACCGGCTGGACCTCGGACTTGAACACCTTGGCGAAGGTGCCGTTCACCAGACCTTCGAGTCGCTGCTCGAACCGCTTCAGAACTCCCATGGGGCACCTCCTCCGTCGTTGTCGCCCTGTACTGCTTACTGATCGTATCCACGCGTGGCGGATTCGGCTGGTTCCCCTTCGGTCCCGTGCGCAGGAGTGTTGGTCCTCACAAGGGATCGTAGGGGTGCTCAGGTGACAGTGTCCCGCACCCGGAGTGGACTGCGGGAGGGGCCGTCCCGTCCGCCCTCGGGGGTGCCGGGAAAGCGATGTGATTCCACCCCGTCCTACGTGCTAATGTTTCGACGTCGCCAGGGGAACGGCCCGAAAGGGAAGAACCACTGGAGAGCTGCTCGGGCGAGTGGCGGAACGGCAGACGCGCTGGCTTCAGGTGCCAGTGTCCTTCGGGACGTGGGGGTTCAAATCCCCCCTCGCCCACATCGAGGAAGCCTCGATCCGGAATACGGATCGGGGCTTCCTGCATTGTCGGCCATCGGCCTCTTCCCATCGCGGAGGGCGCGACGGAGCGGTGGCGGCGGGTTCGCCCCGCGGATCACGGTCCTCCTCAACCTCCTTCCGCCGGCCGCCGGTCGTCCACCTTCCGACTTTCGTCGCGTGGGGTGCGACGAAAGGAGGCAGCCGCGAGCGACGACGGGTGTCTAGGGTCGCTGGCGTGGATACGAGGGCGAGAGCGCGGGCGGGCTGGGACTGGCTGAAGGGGCCGGAGCCCTGGTCCCGGAGCACGTTGGCGGGGGATCTGACGCTCGCCGCGGCGATAGCGCTGCTCGGCGTGGGGGTCGACGAGCTCAGCCGGAGCTCCGTGTTGAAGACGACGGCGGCCGCCGTTCTCGTGGTCGCCCTGACCCTGCTGCGACGGCGCCTGCCCGCGACGACCCTGATCGTGGGCGCCGCGGCCAGTGGGCTGCTGCCGGGTGTGTTCCTCGTGACGATCGTGTTGGGCTGGTCCGCGGGCCGGCGGATCGTCGGCGTCGGCCGGGCGTTGGGCGTCTTCGTCGTCGCCTTCGTCGCGGAAGTGGGCATCAGCCTCATCGACCAGGGGTCGCAGCTGCGCCCTCTGCTGGTGATCGTGTTCTCCACGCTGATGTTCCTGGCGTCGACGGTCATGCCGGGGCTGGCCAGCCGCTACTGGCACCAGCGCCGGACCCTGCTGAGCGCCCTCCAGGAACGCAACGCCCAGCTCGTGCGCGAGCGGACGATGGTGGCCGGGCAGGCCCGGCTGCGGGAGCGGCAGCGGATCGCCCAGGACATGCACGACAGCCTGGGCCATCAGCTCGCGCTGATCTCGGTGCACACCGGCGCCCTGGAGGTCGATCCCGCGATCACCGACCGGCAGCGCGAGGCCGTGGGGGTGCTGCGGCAGGCCTCGGTGGCGGCGATGCACGAACTGCGGGAGGTCGTCGGCATCCTGCGGGACGGGGTGGAGGCGCCGCTGCCCGTGGAGGAGGCGCAGCCCGCCGCACGCGGGGTCGCCGGGATCGGCGGCATCGTGGAGGCGGCGCGGGGCGCCGGGACGGACGTACGGCTCTCGGTGGCGGGGCATGCCCGTCCCCTTGCGGCGGCCTGCGACCACGCCGCGTACAGGATCGTGCAGGAGGGGCTGACCAACGCCTACAAGCACGCTCCGGGGGCCGCGATCACCGTGGAACTGCGGTACGAGGACGACTCCCTGGTGGTGGAGATCGCCAACGGGCCCGCGGCCGGTTCCGGGGTCGGCGAGGTGGTGTCGGGCGGCCAGGGGCTCACGGGGCTCCGGGAGCGGGCCCGGCTGGTCGGCGGCATGGTGCACGCGGCCGCCGCCGAGGGCGGGGGCTTCCGGGTGGCCGGGGTGCTCCCGTACGGCGCGGAGCCGGCCGGGGTCGTCGACGACGTCGCCGACGACTTCGGGCAGCGGTCGCAGGCCCTGGCGACGGCGGCCAAGGGGGCACCGCCCCTCGACTGGGCGGCGGTGGACCGCGAACTGGCGACGCCCTTGCGCAGCCGGCCGGCGGGCTGGGCCCTGGGCTGCGGAATCGCCGTCGCGGCGCTCGTGCTGCTGGTGATCGTCATGGGGGCCGGGGTGGCGCTGTTGGTGAGCTCCGCGAACAAGGCGATGATCAGCGGCGAAGAGTACGACGCGGTGCGCGTCGGCGAGACGGAGAAGGCCGTCCGCGACCGGCTGCCCTCCGGGGACAGCATCATGACGTCGGGCCTCGACCGGAAGGGACCGCCCAGGCCCGAGGGGTCGGAGTGCCTGGCGCTGTTGTCGGAGGACGACTCGGACGACCTGTCCACCGACGACGTGTTCCGGTTCTGCTTCAAGGACGGCAAGCTCGTCGAGAAGCAGGCGTACGAGGTCAAGCAGTAGGAGCGCGGGTGACAGCCAAGGTGATCAGAGTGGTGATCGCTGACGACGAGCCACTGATCCGGGCGGGCATCAGGATGATCCTGACCTCGGCGCCGGACATCGAGGTCGTCGCGGAGGGTGCGAACGGGCGGGAGGCGGTGGAACTCGCCCGCTCCCACGCACCCGACGTGATGCTCCTCGACATCCAGATGCCGGTCATGGACGGACTGACCGCGCTGGGCGAGCTGGGACGGGCCGCACCGGACGTGCGGGCCCTGATACTGACCACCTTCGGGGAGAAGGAGAACGTGCTGCGGGCGCTCGGCGAGGGCGGCGCGGGGTTCCTGCTGAAGGACTCGGCGCCGGGCGAGCTCATCGGCGCGGTCCGGGCGGCCGCCGCCGGGGACGCCTACCTCTCCCCCTCGGCGACCCGACACGTGGTCGACCAGCTGGCCACCGGACGGGTCGCGGGCCGGGGAGAGGCCGCCCGGCGGCGCGTCGCGGAGCTGAGCGAGCGCGAGCGCGGGGTGCTGGCCCTGCTCGGGGAGGGCCTGTCCAACGCGGACGCGGGCCGGCGGCTGCACATGAGCGAGGCCACCGTGAAGACGTACGTGAGCCGGATCCTCGCGAAGTTGGGCTGCGACAACCGGGTGCAGGCGGCCCTGCTGGCCAGGGATGCCGGCCTCTAGATACGGTCGGGCCGAAAACGGCCGGGCCGACGTGGAGTCGGCCGTCCCGGCCGACACGGAGCGACAGGTGCGGGGGCGGCGCGAATGGTGACGGTACCGGAGCAGAACGCGGTGGGCGCGAGAGTCGACGCGGTAGTGGGGGGGGGGGGGGGGGGGGGGGGGGGGGGGGGGGGGGGGGGGGGGGGGGGGGGGGGGGGGGGGGGGTTGGGTGGGGGGGGCGGGGGCGGGGGCGGGGGCGGGGGCGGGGGCCGCCGGTCGCTCGACCCC
>NZ_JANFAK020000127.1 GCF_024721315.2 Streptomyces sp. Isolate_45 | reverse complement strand
CCGGCGGCGGTCTCCTGCGGGACGCCGGGCCCGACGGGCCGTGCGGGCAGCGCCTGCGGCTGACCGGCCCCCGCGTTCCGTACGGGCGGGACCTGCGGGCGCGACGGGCCGGCGGGAGCGGAGGGACCCGGTGGGAGGGTCGGGCCGGCCGAAGCGGGGGGAGCCGGCGGGTACTCCGGCCTGCCCGGACCGTCGGGCGCACCGTCGGGCGCACCCTGCCGGGACGCCGGCACGCCGGATCGGGCGGGTGGGTCCTGCCCGACGTCGGACCCGCCGGGACCGGCGGTCGGGGTCGGCGGGGAGTCCTGGCCGGCCGGTCGGGGCGGCGGGACCTGCCCGAACCCGGGGCCGACCGTACGGGCCGGCGGCGCGCCCCAGAGCCAGGGCGGCAGCTCGGCGGAGGCGCCGTACGCGGGCGCGGGTCCGGGCCCGGAACCGGCTTCGGGCGTTGCTCCCGGGCCGGCGACCGGGTTGCCGGAGGCCGGGTCGGCGGGCGGTACGGACAGGCGGGGCGACTCGAACGGTCCGGGTGGCTCGGTCGGCTCCGGCGGCACCGTTACGTCCCCCTGCGCGTAGGCCGTCTCCCCCGTCAGGCGGGGGTCACGCGGCACGCGTGGCGGTGGCGGCGGTGGCCCGGAGGAACCCCGCCGGGGGCCCGGCAGCAGCGACTCCGACGGCGGCGAACCCGAAGCGGCCGGAGCCGGGCCCTCCGGTGCCTGCGCCGACGGACTCCGACCCGACGGCACCTCCGGCGGCGGAACCTGCCCCGACGACGCCCCCGACAACGGGATCGGCGCCGACGGCCCCTGCTGCGACGGGGGCGCCACCGGAATCCGCGCCCCGGCGTCCCGCCCGGGCGGCTGCGTGGCCGGAGCCTGCTGCGGCGGCGGGGGCGGCGGCCCGGAAACCGGCGCGGACGGCCCCTCCTGCGACCGTTCCCACGGCAGCGGGACCTGATCCAAGGCGCCCGGCACCGATGGAGGCCGCGGCCCCGGACCCTGCGCGAGCGGAGGCCGGGTCGCCGAAGTCGGTGACGTCGGGGGCGGCGCGGACGGGATCCGCGGCAGCGGCACCTCCGGCGACAGTTCCCGCGCCGGCGGGACCGGCCGCGATGGGGGCTGCTCCGGCCGGACCGGCGGCGCCACGGGCGGCGCGGGAGCCTGCGCGGACGACGCCGGCGGCATCGCCGGCTGCGGCGGAACCGGAGGCGGGCCGAGGACCGCCGCCGCCGGGCCCTGCGCCGACGACGTGCCGTGCGCCCGGGGGCTCCGGGCCTCCGGCGCGTCGTGTGCCGGCACGGAGCCCGGGGCCGCCGGTGGCTCGTTCCCCGATGACGAGCCCGAGGACGACTGCCCGCCCTGAGCCGATGCCGAGCCCGGGGACGCCTCCGGCCCCCGGCCCGACAAGGGGCCCGAGGGGAACTCCGGGCCCCGGCCCGGCGAGGCACCCGCTGGGGACGCCGGCCCCTGGCCCGGCGACGTACCGGAGGACGGCTCCGACCCCCCACCCGACGCCCCGCCCGCGGACGGCTCCGGCCCCCGGCCCGCAGAGGCGCCCGGTGGTGGGTTCGTTGCCGGGTCCGGGGCCTGGGGTGGCGGTGGGCCGGGTTGGGGTGGGATCAGGGGGGTCGGGGGCGCGTCGGTCACCACGCCGGCCGCCGAGCGGAACCGGTGGTCCAGGGTGTCCCCCGGATCAGGCCCGGGTCCCGCTTCCGGATCGTCGTAGAGCTTCTGCCACCAGTCCTCCGCGCCCTGCTGACTCATGCCCTCATTGTCGGCCCACCCGGGCGGCGGAAAACCCCGAATGCGCGAAAAGGGTCCACCGGGCCGCCGCCCGGTGGACCCTCTCCCCTCCACCCGTACGGACTAGCGGACTTCGTACGCCCGGGTGACCGTCTGGGTGACCGTGGCGCCGTTCGCGTCGGCCAGTTCGACCTTCAACGACACCGCCTTGCCGGAGGCTCCCGCGTGGTCGACGACGGCCGTCCACCGGCCGCCCCGTTCGGCGGTCTTCGCCGCCGTCCAGGTCTCACCGTCGTAGGAGTACGACAACTTCGCCGACTTCAGTGCTCCCGGCGCGTAGCCCGCGTGTCCGGTGACGCCCAGTCCGATGCTCTGGCCGTCCGCCGCGGCGACCGTCTTCATGCCGTCGAGCGGCGCCGTGTACCTCGGGAAGAGGACGGGCAGGCCCTGCGAATGCGCCGACGGGTCGAGCTTCGAGGCGAAGCCCCAGGTCGTGCGTACCGCCGTGGAGCGCTGCCAGGTGCGGGCGGGCGGGCCGATCTTCTCGGTGAACTGGGTGAGTTCGTAACGGCCGGCCTCGGCAGGGACCTCGAACACCCCGAACGGGTAGGGGCTGTCCCCGATGACCTTCCCGTCGCGCACGAGTTGGAGGCCGCCGATGTCACCGAAGGAACCGGGCTGCGCGTGGTGCGCGGTGTCCCCCCACATGGCGGGGGCGAAGCCGATCAGGTTGCCCTGCCGTTCCGCGGCGAGCGTTTCCCTGCCGGCCGGGTCGCGGGGTGCGACGGGCCCGATCACCCCGTCGTACCAAGTCGCCTTGGTCGTACGTCCCTTGACGTACGTTCGCTGTTCCCCGGTCATGAACTCGCCCCAGGGGAAGCTGCTGGAGAGCAGTTGGTCCCAGGCCGTGTCCCCGGCGGTGTAGAACTCGGTGCGCGTCCCCGGCGCGGCGACCGTCTCGAACCCGCCGAAGTACACGGCGCTGCCGATCGGCCGGTAGGCCCCGGACAGGTCGATGAAGTCGGCGGCGACGCCCATGGAGTTGTAGGTGGAGTCGACCCGACCGAGGTCGCGGTCGCGGACCCGGTAGGTGTGGTCCGACCTGATCTCGCCGCTCTCGGGGAAGGCGAGGTTGTAGAGGTAGGGGCTCTTCGCGGTGCCCTTCCATTCCAGTGCGACGGGGCCGGCCGCGAGCCGGGCGAGCAGTGTCCGGCCCTCGGCGGACTCGACGGTGAGGGTCGGGAGGGCGCCGCCCGCGTAGCCGGTGAAGGCGACCCAGCGACCGGGGCCGTCGCGGTGGGCGAGGACGGCCTTGGCTCCCGCGTCCTTGGCGGCCTGCGCGACGTCGTGGAGGGCGCCGTCCGTGGCCTTCACCAGGGCGATCGCGTCCTCGACACCGGCCTTGGCGAGTTCCTCGGGGGTGCCGGTGCCCGCGTCGACCAGGCGGGCGCGGCCGGTTCCGTCGAGGTTGTCGCTGCCCGTGGAGGCGGTGATCGGGTGGAGCGTCGGGCCGCCGACGACCTTCAGCTCGGAGATCAGCGGGGCGGCGGCCCGCCAGTAGCCGGCGAACTCGAACTCCCCGTCCTTTGCGCGGCCTTCGACGGAGGCGTAGTAGCCGCGGATGGTTCGGCCGCCCATGGCGGTTCCGGCGTGCAGCCAGGTGTCGTCCCAGCTGCGGGCGAAGCCGAGGGTGGTGCCGCGGGCCTCGATCGGCTTGTCGGCGTCGATGGTCAGGCGGCCGGCCTTCCGGGCGTCGAGGACGATGGTCGTGTCCTTCTTCACCTCGGTCTGGGGGCGGCCCAAGTAGGTGAGCGAATCGATCAGTTCGGCGCCCTCGCCGGCGTCGGGGGTACCGACGAAGGCGGAGAGGAAGTAGGCCCCGGGGCGTACGCGGTAGACCTGGTCGACGGAGCCCTCGTTGAAGCGGCGCTCACCGGAGGCGTCGTCGGTGCCGATGACGTCCAGCGAGGAGGGTCCGCCGGCGGGCCGGCCCGCACGGTCGATCAGCTTGACCCGCAGCGTGACGGTCTCGGGCTCGACGTACAGGGAGAAGGGGGTGGAGACGCGTACGCCGCCGGCCGTGGCGACGACGCGGCCGGTGACGTCCCCGTACTGGGAGCGCTCCAGCCCGGCGGCCGGGTCGAGGTGGAGCGGCACCTTGACGGTGGCGCCGGCGGGGACGGTGACCGTGCTCCGGTCGAGGCGGGCGACCCGGGAGCGGACGGCGGAGCCGTCGTTGCCGGTCACCTTCTCGACGCCGAGGTTCAAGGTGACGGGCCGGCTGCCGGTGTTGGTGTACGGGACCTCGACGCTGGTGCGGTCGCTGCGGTCCTGCGGCCAGTTGTACGTTCCGCCCTGTACGGCGGGGGCGCCGGTGACGGTGGCGTCGAGGGCGGCCTTCACGTCGAGCCGGCCGCCTCCGGTTTCCCGTACGTCCCCGGGGACCGCGGTGTTCGCGGAGCCGACGAGGGCGGCCTTGAGCTGCCGCGCGTTCCAGCCGGGGTGGCGTTGCTTGAGGATGGCTGCGGCTCCGGCGACGTGCGGGGTGGCCATCGAGGTGCCGGACATCGACTGGTACGCGTACACGCCCCGGCCGCCCGCCGCGGCGGCGGAGATCCCGACGCCGGGGGCGGCGATCTCGGGCTTGAGGGTGTGGGCGAGGCCCGCGGGTCCGCGGCTGGAGAAGTTGGCGGTGGTGTCGTCGCGGTCGACGGCGCCCACGGTGAGCACGCTGGGGGCGCAACCGGGCGAGGAGACGGTGTTGTTGCCGGGTCCGGAATTGCCAGCGGCGATGACGAACAGGGGCCCCTGCTGGGAGAGTTGCTCGGCCGCGGCGGCGAGCGGGTCGTCGCAGGCGGTCTGTGAGGGGTCTCCGAGGCTCATGGACACCACGTCGGCCTTGCTCGCGGCGGCCCATTCCATCCCGGCGATGATCCACGAATCGAGGCCGTAGCCCTCGTCGTTGAGTACCTTGCCGCTGAGCAGTTCGGTGCCGGGGGCGACGCCCTTCTTGGCGCCGCCGCTCTCGGCTCCGGATCCGCCGACGGTGGAGATGGTGTGGGTGCCGTGGCCCTGCCGGTCGGCGTCGGTGTCGGAGTCGGTGAAGTTCTTCGACGCGGCGACGCGGCCCTTGAGGTCGGGGTGGTCGAGGTCGGTTCCCGTGTCGAGGACGGCGACCTTGGTGCCGGCGCCGTCGAGTCCGGCGGCCCAGGCGGCGGTGGCGTTCACCTGCCGGGTGGAGCGTTCGAGGTTCGCCCGGACCTTGCCGTCGAGCCACAGCTTCTTCAGTCCGCCCGCGGCGCGCGAGGCTCCGGCGGCGGAGACGTCGGCCCAGAAGTCGGCGGCCCGCTGCTTGTCGGCGGCGAGGGCGACGGCCCCGATGGAGCCGAGGACCAGCGACCGGTCGGCGCCGCGGGGCGCGGGCGGGGTGTTGCGCGCGACGCTGACGGAACCGTCGTACACGGCGATCAGCGGCAGCTTCTTGCTGTGGGCGTCGTCGTAGCCCTGCCGGATCAGGCCGGTGACGTTGAAGAGTTCCTCGTCGACCCGGCCGGCGGAGAGCGCCTTGACCGCGCTCTCGGGATAGACGTAGACGTCCTTGCCGTTCTGCCGGGTCTGGACGACCGGCAGGCTGCCGTCGTCCCGGGGCATCACGGTGGCGGCGGTGCGGCCGGTGGCGTCAGTGGAGACCAGGACGCGGTCTCCGGTGACGAGGGTGACGGTGACGGGCGCCGCGGGCCTCGCGCCCGCCGCCCCGCTCCCGACGAGTGGTCTCGGTCCCGGCTGTCCGTCGCTCGGCTGTGCCGCGGACGGGCCGACTGCGGTGACGGCGAGGACGGCCGCTGTGGCCGCCCCGACTGCCGTTCGCGATATCGGGCGCATCGCTCTCCCCAGGTGAATTCCGGCCAACTGCTCTCTTGCACGGCATAGCTGACGTACACGTGGCTTCTGGCCGGTGGATGGTGGTGCTGCGGTGGCGACACCTTGGCAGAGAGGCGGGAGGTGCGGCGATGATGTCGGCGGCGGGTTTGCGCCGTGGCCGCTTCCCGCCAGGAACGGCACTGAGAGTGGGGTGGACGGGTTGCTGGGTGCGATAGGTCTGGACGAGGGACAGGAGTCGGCGTACCGCGCGTTGGTGGCACTGGGGGCGGCGGAGGTGCCCGACCTCGCGCACCGGCTGACGCTGCCGGTGCCGCAGACGGAGCGGGCGCTGCGGCACCTGGAGCGCCAGGGGCTCGCGGCCCAGTCCTCGGCGCGGCCGGGACGGTGGGTGGCCGCGCCGCCCGGGGTGGCGCTGGGCGCGCTCCTGACCCAGCAGCGGCACGAGCTGGAGCAGGCGGAGCTGGCGGCGGTGCTCCTCGCGGAGGAGTACCGGGCCGAGGCGGGCGAGATGGCCGTCCACGACCTGGTGGAGGTCGTGACGGGGGCCAGCGCGGTGGCGCACCGCTTCCACCAGCTCCAACTGGGGGCGACGGAGGAGGTGTGCGCGCTCGTCAGCGGCCGCCCGCAGGTGGTGACGGGGACGGAGAACGAGGCCGAGGAACGGGCCTCCGTCCGTGGCGTGGAGTACCGGGTGGTGATCGAGCGGCAGGTGCTGACGTTGCCGACGGGGATCCGGGAGGCGTCGACGGCCCTGGCGCGCGGCGAGCGGATCCGGGTGACTGGCGAGGTCCCGACGAAACTCGTGATCGCCGACCGGACGCTGGCGATGGTCCCGCTGACCGCCCGGGGAGCGGAGCCGGCCGCCCTCGTCGTCCACGCGTCGGGGTTGCTGGAATCGCTGCTCGGCCTGTTCGAGGCGGTGTGGCGGGAGTCGCTGCCGCTGCGGCTGGGGTCGACGGGGTTCGCGGAGGAGGGGGACGGCGGCCCCGACACCACCGACCTGGAGATCCTCTCCCTCCTCCTGGCCGGCATGACGGACGCGAGCGTCGCCAAACACCTGGAACTGGGGCTGCGGACCGTGCAGCGGAGGGTGAAGGGCCTCATGGAGCTGGCGGGCGTCACGACCAGGCTCCAGCTCGGCTGGCACGCCCACGAACGGGGCTGGGTGGCCCGATAGCCCCGGGTCGGTCACCCTGAGCAGATGGAGCTGCCGCAGCTGGTCCTGGTGGGACTGGTGCTCCTGCTCGGGGTGGTGGGGGTGATGGTCCCGGGCGTCCCGGGGACCTGGCTGGTCTGGGCGGGCGTCCTGTGGTGGGCGCTGCACGTGCGGTCGGGGGCCTCGTGGGTGCTGCTGGCCTCCTCGACGGCCCTGCTCCTGCTGGTGCAGGGCGTGAAGTCGCTGCTCCCGCCGAGGCGGATCCAGGGGCTGGGCGTCACGCCCCGGATGGCGGCGTACGCGGGCGGCGGCGCGGTCCTGGGCTTCGTCCTCTTCCCGGTGGTGGGGGCGGTGCCGGGTTTCATGGGCGGCATCTACCTGTGCGAACGCCGCCGGCTGGGGACGCACGGGGCGGCGTGGGCGGCGGTCCGGACCGTGATGCGGGGTGCGGGGGCGAGCGTCCTGATGGAACTCCTCGCCTGCCTCCTGGTCACGGCCGCCTGGCTGACCACCGCCCTCACATAACCCCGCGCCACCGGGCGGGCCCGCCCACCGGAGCCAAACCCCCGGGGCTCCGCCCCTCAAACCGGCGAGGCTGGACGGGCGGGGCACCGTCGCCGGGCTGGGTGCGTCCGGTCGGGGGTCGGTGGGCTGAGCAGCACGGGCCACCGACCCGAACCCCACGCCTCAAACGCCGGCGATGAATGTGCGGCGAGGCTGGATACGAGGCGGGGGGCCGGAACAGGTCGGCGTGCCGTGGGTCGGGGACGGTGACGGGGTGGGGTGTCGTCCGGGACTAAAACGTGATTTGTTGGCGCGCGGTACCGCCCGGCCAACGCAGCCCCGGACAGGGCGCCATAAATCATGCCCGTCCCGGACGACACCCCACCCCGGCACCGGCCCCGACCCACCCGCAGCCGAACCCGCAGCCCGGCACCGGCACCGGCACCCGCACCCGCACCCGCACCGACCCCACCCCGCCCCACCCCCAGGGCCGGGGCCCACACGTGAAACCCCGGCCAGGGGAGGGTCAGGCGCGCCCGTTCCTCTTCGCCGCGTAGTTGGCACGGCCTTCGGCCGACTTCAGCCGCCAGTCGCGGCGGATCTCCGAGCGGAGACGGGCGTCCGTCTTCGCCACGATGCGCTGGTTCTCGCGCAGCAGCTTGCGGTAGCTCTCCAGCCGCCGCTCCGCCAGCGCCCCCGATTCCAACGCGGCCAGCACCCCGCACCCGGGCTCCGCCTCGTGCGCGCAGTCGTGGAAGCGGCATTCGGCGGCGTAGTCCTCGATCTCCGAGAACACCTGCCCCACCCCCGCCTCCGCGTCGAAGAGCCCGACACCGCGCAGTCCCGGGGTGTCGATGAGGACGCCCCCGCCCGGCAGGGCGAGGAGGTTGCGGGTGGTGGTGGTGTGCCGGCCCTTGCCGTCGATGTCACGGGTGGCCTGGACCTCCATGACCTCCGTGCCGAGCAGCGCGTTCGCCAGCGTGGACTTGCCCGCGCCGGAGACGCCCAGCAGCACGCTCGTGCCGTCGGCGACGATCGCGCCGAGCACGTCCGTGCCGTCCCCGGTGTGGGAGGAGACGGTGAGCACCTGGACGCCCGGCGCGGCGGTTTCCACGTCCTCGACCAGGTGGCCCAGGGTCACCGGGTCCGGGACCAGGTCGGCCTTGGTCAGGACGACCAACGGCTGCGCCCCGGACTCCCACGCCAGCGCGAGGAACCGCTCGATGCGGCCCAGGTCGAGTTCGACGGCGAGCGACACCGCGATGATCGCGTGGTCGACGTTGGCGGCGAGGATCTGGCCCTCGGAGCGCTGCGAGGAGGTGGAGCGTACGAACGCGGTCCGACGCGGCAGGTACGCCTTCACGTAGCGCGGGTTCCCGGCCGCCTCGACGGCGGCCCAGTCGCCGGTGCAGATGACCCGGAGCGGGTCGTGGGGGGTGACGAAGGCGGTGTCGGCGCGGACGGTGCCGTCCGCGGTGACGATGTCGCACTGGCCGCGGTCGACCCGGACGACGCGGCCGGGGACGAGTCCCTGGGCGACGTACGGGGCGAAGGCGGCGGCCCAGGCGTCGTCCCACCCGAAGGGGGTGAGGGCGTGCGCGAGGGAGGCCTGCGGGAAAGAAGAGGAAGTCAAGGGGAACCCTTCACAGGGTGGTCCCGGCAGCGTGCGCTCGTCGGCGCGCGAAGTGGTGTGGGGTCAGCCGGAGACCACGGAGGTGACATTGATGGTCTTCTGAGTGCGGGCAGGGCCCTGCGCCATGACAGTCATCAATGAACTCACCTCCGGATCGTGCACGCGCCGCGGTTCCGCACCGGTCGGCGGGAACGGGTTCACGGTAACAAGCGTTCCTCCGGCCCCGCCACCTCTTTTTCCGCGAACCGCTTCCCCGCTCCCAGGCCCTCAGCCCCCGAGCCCTCGGCCGCGCCCCCGGATCGCCGTCTCCAAGGCGGCCAGCCGCTCGGCGAGGAGGCCGAGGGCGCCGACCGCGCGCGCCGCCAACTGCTCGGCGCCCGGTCCGCCGGGCGTCAGGGAGCGTACGTACGCGGCCTTCACCTCGTTCCAGCGCTCAGCCTGCTCCGCCGTCAACACCCCTCTCAGTTCGGCGAGTTTGAGGAGGTTTCCCTCCGCGGCGCCGGTGAGCGTCTGCGCCTCGGCCCGGTAGTGGTCGTCGACGAGGGCTTCGAGTTCGGCGGCGTTCATGACGGGGTCGATCCGCGCCGCGATCTTGTTCATGTCGCGGTACGAGCCCTGTAGCCGGAAGGGCGGCTCGGTCCGGGTGGCGTCGGCCCGGGTGGCCGAGTCGACGTAGGCCCGGTTGACGGTGATCACTGTGTCCCGGGCGGTCAGCAGGTGGCGCAGCACCGCGACGATCCGTTCGCGTTCGGCGGGGGCGTACGGGTGGAGCAGCCGGTCGGGGCGGGCGCCGGTGTCGCCCGCGGCGAGCCGGACCAGCACGTCGAGGTCGGCGCCGGCGCGGCCGGCGAGGGGGGCGAGGAGGGGGTGGGAGGTGAGGGCGTTCTCGACGAAGCTGTGCGCGAAGGCCTCCTCCTTGCCGGTCAGCACGTCACCGAGGTTCCGGACGTCGGCGCGGCTGGCGAGCATGTCCGGGATGCGGAAGCGCGCACCGGTCTCGGTGTACGGGTTCGCGGCCATGGAGACGGCGAAGCGCTTGCCCCGCAGGTCGTAGGTGCGGGCGACGCCGTCCCGGACGCCCTCGATCCGGCGGGTGGCGTCGCAGAGGGAGATGAACTTCTGCAGCAGTTCCGGGGAGGTGTGCTGGATGTCGTCGAGGTGCAGGAGGACGTTGCTGCCCGCCGCCAGCGCGAAGTTGATCTTTTCGACCTCCTGTCGGGAGGTGGCGTCCGGGGCCTGCGCCGGGTCCAGGGAGGTCACGTTCCGGCCGAGGGCGGGCCCGCTGACCTTGACCAGCATCAGGCCGAGCCGGTCGGCGGCGTATTCCATCAGCGTGGTCTTGCCGTAGCCCGGCGGGGAGACGAGCAGCAGCAGTCCGCTGCTGTCCGTGCGCCGTTCGGCGCCGGTCGTGCCGAGCTGGCGGGCCAGGTTGTCGCCGATCAGCGGCAGGTACACCTCGTCGACGAGCCGGCCCCGCACGAAGCCCGGCAGGGGCCGGGGCCGGTACTCGTCCAGCCGCAGCCGGGCGTGTTCGGCGGCGACCAGCTCGGCGGCGCGCCTGCGGTAGGCCCGGTGGCCCGGCGCCACGGTCGCCGCGAACGCGCCGACGCGGGTGAGCAGTTCGGGTAGGTCGAGGTGGAGGCTGCCGCCCTCGGTGCGGGGGTGCGCGCCGAGGAGGCCGGTCACCGTGGCGGTGGTCGCGCCGTCGGCGTCCGGGTCCCGGTGGGGCAGCGCCCCGCACAGTTCCACGGCGACCGCCTCGGCGAGTTCCCCCTCGCCGAGCGGTTCGCCCCGCGCCGCCGCGAAGCCGGCCAGCCAGGTCTCGGCCAGCCGGCGCCGGGCGGGCAGGTCCTCACCGAGTGCCGCCAGGTCCTCCCGGCAGCCGGAACTCCCTTCCCATGCGGTGAACTTGTCCAGGAGGGCCCGTACGCCCGGGTCGACGACGAAGCCCTCCGGGTCACCGGCCAGCTCCTCGAAGAGGTACTCGGCGGACACCCCGTCTCCGCCGAACACCTCGATCCCCGAAGCCAGTTCGGCCAGGAACTCGCCGATCGCCGGCGCGTTCCCGAAGGCCCGGCGGGCCCTCGCCATCGACCGGGCGCGCCGGGTCCAAGCCGTACGGGCCGCCTCGCCCGTCCCGTACGCCCAGAACAGCTGGGCGGCGGCCCGGGCCGGCGCCGGGTAGCGCAGCAGGCCGGCGCTCGCGTGCAGCCGGCGCAGTGCGGCGAGCAGGAGGGCGGCGTCGTGGTCGTGGACGCCGCGCTCGTACCCCTCGTCGTAGGCGGCCTCCGCCGCGGATCGTACGAGGGCCCGCAGTTCGGCCTCCGGCCGCGGGTCCGGGCCGTGCTCGGCCAGGAGCCGCACCGCCAGGTACTCGGCCCGGTAGACATCGGTGTTCTCCGAGGGCAGCGACTGGTTCCAGTAGGGCCGGGTGGCGGCGAACGCCGGGTCGGTGACCGGGGAGCGCAGGTCGGTGCCGGACAGGGCGAAGGCGAGCCCGTCGCCCTGCGGGACGAGCCCGAGCTCGGGCGGCCGGGCGTTGACGGCGAAGGCGTGCCGGCCGAGGCGGACGACGGCCCCGCCGTCGGTGTAGAGGTCGCGGCGGTCGCGCAGGGCCCGCCCGGCCTCCTCGCGGGCGGCGGCGAGCCGTCCGTCGAGTTCCTCGGCCCGTACCCGGTCGCCGAGGCCCCGCAGTTCCTCCACGGTCCGTCGGACCTTGGCGACCATCGGGTCGGAGACGAGGAAGGTGTGGACGGCGTCGTCGTCGGGCAGGGCGGCGAGGCGCCGGGCGACGGTGTCCAGGATCCGGCCGGCGGAGGCCGCGAGCCGCTCCGCGTGCCGGGCTCGGGCGTCCTGGAGGGTCTGCTTGCGGCCGGTGAAGGCTTCGTACACCTCGGTGCGGTGGGTCTCCAGCCTGGCGAGGAACTCCTCGGACTCGCCGAAGCGGGCCTCCAGGTCCTCGACCCGCAGCAGCAGCCCGGCCAGTTCCTCCTCGCAGCCCTGCGGGGTCGCGGCGGCCGCCAGGCCCGCCGTGACGGCCTGCCCGAGCAGGGTGAACTCGGCGGCGAAGGCGGAGCGGCCCTCGGCCTCGACGAGTTCCCGGCGCCGGGAGTCGAGGACGGCCCGGGCCCGGTTGGAGGCGCCGAGGACGTCCGCGACCCGTTCCAGGACGCCGGTGCGGACGGTCGCGTCGGCGATGTCCAGGCCCGTGACGACCTCGGTGACGGTACGCAGCCCCTCGGCCCGGGCCGCGAGCCGCTCGGCGAGCGGGGCGGCCCCGGCGGCGGTGGTGATCCGGGCGGCTTCGGCGACCAGGGCGGCGATCTCCGTGCCGTAGTCGGCGAAGGCGTCCTCGCGGCCGAGGAAGCCGACGGCGCGCCGGCCGGCCGCGTCGAGCTCGGCGGCCACCGAGTCGGCCGCCGCCGCGATGGCGGCCGTGTCGGCGTGGCGCAGCTCGGCCAGGGCGAGCAGCCTCCCCCGGGCCCGGCGCAGCGCGGTGAGCTGGTCCACCCAGGCCCCGGCGCCGCGCGGGGCCTCGCCCCGGGCCCGGCGGATCAGGCCGGCGGCCGATGCCGCGGCCTCCTCCAGGGCCCGGGCGGCCCGCAGGGTGAGTTCCCGTACGGTCTCGAACTCGGCGAGGACCTGTTCGGCCGTGTCGCGCAGGGCGGTCAGCGGGGTCAGCAGGTCGCCGACCTCGGGGTCGCCGAGCCAGTGGTAGCGGTCGCCCGCACGTCCGCAGGCGGCGCTGAGGGCGGTGTGGAGTTCGGTGGTCGGCTCGGTCACGTCCCGTACGGAGGCGGCCAGTTCGAGGCAGTCGGCGATGCCGCGGACGAGGTCGGCGTTGCCGATCCGGGCGAGCGGGCCGCCGTCGCCCGCCGAGGCCTCGGCGGCGGCGTGGGCGTCGGTCCGGTAGGGGGACCGCCACACCTGGAGCGGGTGGACGCGGGTGGCACCGTCCGCGCCGCGCAGCACGGTCAGCGTGCCGTCGTCGAAGAGGGCGTGGCCGTGACAGGTGATCGGGGTGGCCGCCTCCTTGCGGATCAGGTTGTAGGGCAGCAGCAGGGTGCGCCCCGTGCCGGAGAAGACGTGGAGGACGTCCTCGCCGTTCGGGGAGCGCACGGTCCGTTCGTGACCGAGGCCCCGGGTGTCGATGTCGAAGGTCTTGTGGGCTCCCCCGGCGAGGCAGTAGCCGCCGGGGAAGACGATGCCCTGGTCGCCGGGCAGCCGACGGCAGCCGCCGCCGATGCCGTCGAGGCGTACGACGTCGCGGGTGAGGGTGTTGAAGACCAGGTGCCGGTCCTGCTCCTCCTTGTACGGGCGGACCCGCAGCAGGATGAGCGGCCCGACGCGGGCGTGCGCGACCTCGGCGTCGGCGAGGGCCTGGAGGGGGTCGGTGACGGGCTCGGAGTGGATGCCGTCGGCGGTCTCCGTGTCGTTCTCCGTCTTGACGGTGAGGCTGCCGCCGACGGTGGACACGTACAGTTCGCCGGCCACCGCCAGGTGCGGGTGACGGCCCGGGACCTGGTCCTCGCGGGTGGCCCGCGTCCACCGCACGTCGTCCGGCGCGTGGGGCCGCAGGTGGTCCCGTTCGCCCTGCGCGTCGAGGAACTCGGCGCTCCCCCCGGCGATCCGCCAGCGCAGGACGCGGATGTCGGCTTCCGTTTCGCCGGTGCGGAAGACGGCGAGGAGCTTGCCGTCGACGTGGCGCAGCCGCAGCAACCGGGCCTGGCGGTAGTAGCGGAACAGCGCGCCGAACTCGCGGACGAAGGCGGGGTCGTCGAGCAGGCCGGGCACCGAGCCCGGCGGGGCCGGCTCCAGGTCCCGGTCGTACAGCGTGAAGACCTCGCCGGGCCGGACCTCCCCGGCGTGGCCCACGGGCACCTCGTGGCCGAGCAGCAGCCACTCCCCCACGGCGGCGAGGTCCCGGGCCACGCAGGGGCCGTCCGTGCGGGCCGGGGCCGTGCCGGTGAGGGACAGGCCGGTGGACCCGAAGGCCTCGACGCGCAGCTCGTTGAGCGCCGAGGCGCGCCGCGCCAGCTCCGCGGCCTGTCCGGCGAGCCGGTCCCGCAGGACCTCGTAGGTCCCGGCCTCGATGTCGGTGGCCACCTGCACTCCTGAACGTCGTATCGGATGTCGGGCGGGGCGCGGAGGGGACGCCCTACGCGCCGCTCGGCGGCACGGACGCACCGGCCCCGTGCACCGGGTGCGCCCCGTTCACCGCGCCGCCGGCCACGGCCGCCAGCGGCAGGTCGGCCAGCCCCATCCGCCGGGCCTGGACGAGGAGTTCACCGAGGGGGGCGGCCGAGGTGCCCGCGCCCTTCATGAGCTTCGTCAGTAGGGCCGACACGGTCAGGTTCCGTACGTCCGCGGTCGACACGCCGCCCAGCACCCGCGTCAGGTCGTCGGTGAAGCCGGCCGAGCCGTCCAACCACGGCTTCGCCAGGGCCTGCGCGGTCCGGGAGTGTTCGACGAACCCGTCGATGCCCTTGCCCAGCGAGATCGAGGAGACGAGCCGGTCGAAGAAGACGGACTCCCCGCCGACGATGCTGATGTCCGCCTTCTCCAGGCCGGCCGCGACGACCACGGCCTGCGCCTCGGCGACCTGCCGCTGCACCTCCAGCCCGGCGAGGCGGACCTCCTTGTCGGCCGCCAGCCGCAGCCGGTACTCCTCGTGCTCCCGGGAGGCGGCGTCCAGCGCGGCCAGCGCGGCGGCCTTCTCGGTCAGGCCGGCGGCCTCCGCCTTCAGCTTCTCGCCGATGGCCTCCGCGTCGGCCAGGGCCTGTGCCCGGGTGCCCGCGGCCTGCGCCCGCAGCCGGGCCTCGGTGGCGTTCGCCTCCGCGAGCCCCGACTTCTCGATCGCGTCGGCCTCCTTCTCGCGGACCTGTACGGCGGCCAGCCCGGCCGCGGCCGCCTCGGCCTGCGCCCCTTCGGCGTGCCGCAGCGCGGCCCGGGCGTCGAGTTCGGCCGCCTTGACGCGCGCCTCGGCCAGCGTCAGTTGCTCGGCGGCCCGGTGCACCGCCGCGGCCTCGGCCGCCTCCGCCGCCTTGATGTCCTTGACGAGGCGTTCCTGGGCCTCGGCCTCGGCGGCGATGACGACGGCCTGCCGGGTCCGTTCGGCCTCCTCGACCGTGCGGAGCCGCTTGATGGACTCCTCCTGCTCGGCGACCGTACGGTCCACGGCGATGCGCTCGCGCACGACCTCGGCGATGTCCCGCTTCTCCGTCTCGACCTCCTTGTCGGCGGCGATCCGGCTCAGTCCGGTCTCCCGTTCCCGGGCGATGACCTCCAACTGGCGGTCCTTCTCGATCCGCTCGCTCTCGACGGCGATGACCCGTTCGCGGTTCTTCGCGGCGACGGCGACCTCGCGCGCCTGGTTCTCGCGCTGGATGCCGAGCTGCTCCTCGGTGCGCAGGAAGGCACCCTGCGCGCGCAGCCGCTCCTCCTCGACGACCTTGGCGGTCTCCGCCTCCTCACGGGCCCGTACGGTCTCGATCTCCCGGCGCTGCTTGATCTCGGCGTCGGCCTGGCGGCGTTCGAGCTCCAGGATGGCCTCGCGGGCGTCGACGTTCTGCCGGGTGATCTCCTTCTCCTCCGTGCGCTGGAACTCGTTGGTGCGCACGTGCTCGATGGCGGTCAGTTCGGTGATCTTCCGGATGCCCTGGGCGTCGAGGATGTTGGAGGCGTCGAGCTGGGTGAGCGGTGTCTGCTCCAGGTGGTCGATGGCCGCGTCCTCCAGGCTGTAGCCGTTGAGGTCGGTGCCGATGACGGCGATGATCCGGTCCCGGAACTCGTCGCGCTTGGTGTAGAGGTCGGTGAAGTCGAGCTGCTTGCCGACGGTCTTGAGGGCTTCGGAGAACTTGGCGTTGAACAGTTCCTGGAGGGTCGCCTTGTCGCTGGCCCGTGCGGTGCCGATGGCCTGGGCGACCTTGATGACGTCCTCGGCGGTCTTGTTGACGCGGACGAAGAAGGAGATCCGGATGTCCGCCCGGATGTTGTCCTGGCAGATCAGGCCGTCGCGGCCGGTGCGGGAGATCTCGATGGTCTTCACCGAGATGTCCATGACCTCGGCCTTGTGGAGGACGGGCAGGACGACCTGCCCGGTGAAGGTCACGTCGACCTTCCGCATCCGCGAGACGATCAGCGCCTTGCCCTGCTCCACCTTCCGGAAGAGCCTGCTGATGACGATCAGCGCGACGAACACGAGGAGGAGGACGACGCCGACGAGCACGCCGACGCCCAGGGTGATGGCATCCATGGGAATCCTTCGGGTGGGGAGCGGTGGCCGGGCGGGCGACGGACCGGGCGGACGGGCGCGACGGACCGCACGGGCCACGGGCCGGTGGGGCGACGGGGCGAACGGGGCGAACGGGCAGCGGGTTCCACAGGTCGGACGGGCGACGGGTCCGGCAGGCCTCAGGCGCGCGGATCGAGCGCGCTGTCGTACGGGGCGACCCAGAAGAACTCGCCGGGTTCGTCGTACGCGTAGAGCAGGCCGGTGCTGCCGTGGGACAGCGGGTCGGCGCCGGTCTGGCGGACCTGCACGACGGCGGTCGAGCCGTCGTCGGCGGCCACCTCGGCCTGTCCGAACGAGCCGTCGACACGGCCGGTGCGCACCACGCAGAGTCGGCCGAGGAAGTCCTGGCGGGACGGTGGCGGCACGTCGGGTTCGAAGACCCCGCGCAGCGGCCGTACGCAGGCCTTGGTCAGGGCCCGGGCCAGGAGCAGCGCGGCCGCCAGGACGAGGAGCGCGGTGCCGCCGCCGAAGCCGGCCCGGTCGAGGAGCACGGTGCCGGCGAGGCTGACGAACCAGGCGGTGGTGACGAAGACCGAGGCCGAGACGGAGAACGGCACGCCGAGGGTGCCCAGGGCCGAGGAGCCCGCGTCGGAGTCGAGGGTGTCGTGCTCGGCGGCTCCGAGGAGGACCATCAGCCAGTACGCGATGATCACGCCGAGGGCGAAGGTGAAGAACACGGTGGGGAAGGCGACCACCACGGACAGGAACTCCGCCATCGCCTTCCCCCTTCCGTGTCCCGGCACCCGTGGGTGCCGACCCCCGTTGACAGACCCGATTGTGTCCGCGCCGACCGGTCGACCGCATTGCCGGATCCCGGCAGTCTTTACGCCTTCTTGATGCCGGGTGGGGGCGGAGGTGCGATGTCCGTTTCCTTCAAGACGGCGGCCGGCCCGGCCGCCTAGCCTGCTGCCATGACTCCACGACTCGACATGATCGGCATCGTCGTCTCCGACATGGCCGCCTCCCTCGCCTTCTACCGTCGTCTCGGTCTGGACGTGCCGGCCGGCTCCGAGGGGCAGCCGCACGTCGAGGTCGCCCTCCCCGGAGGTCCGCGGATCGCCTGGGACACGGAGGAATCCATTCGCGGCATCGACCCCTCCTGGTCCCGCCCGGTCGGCGGCAACCGGGTGGAGCTGGCCTTCCTGTGCGATTCCCCCGCCGAGGTGGACGCGGTGTACGCCGACCTGACCGGCGCGGGCCACGAGGGGCACATGAAGCCCTGGGACGCGTTCTGGGGGCAGCGCTACGCGGTGGTGCTCGACCCGGACGGCTCCGGGATCTCGCTGTTCGCCCCCTCGACCCCCTCCGACCCCTCCGACCCGGCCGCGTAGGCCCTCGGGGTCGTTCCGGTCAGCGCGCGGACCTCCCGGGCGAGGTGCGCCTGGTCGGCGTATCCGGCCAGGTGGGCCACCTGCGCCTGGGGCAGTCCGCGCCGGACGAGGGCCAGGGCCCGTTGGAGGCGCAGCACCCGGCCGAGGGTGCGGGGGCCGTACCCGAAGGCGTCGAGGGAGCGTCGGCGCAGTTGCCGTTCCCCGAGGCCGACCGCCCCGGCGATCCCGGCGACCGACTCCCCGGCCCGGAGGCGGGCCGTCACCTCGGCCGCGAGGGGGTCGGGGGGGCCGGCGGCAGCGGCCCGGACCCGGGCCAGCGCTTCGAGGCCCGTACGGGGGTCCTCGTACGCGCCGATCCGTTCGGTGAGGCGGCGCACCTCGGCGCCGGGCCACAGCCCGGCCAGCTCGACCCGTCGGTCGCGCAGTTCGTGGGCGGGTACGCCGAGCAGCGCGGGCGCCGTGCCGGGGGGCAGCCGCAGCCCGACGAAGGCGTCGCCGGGTACCTCCCCGGCTGGGTGCGGCCCGGTGTCGGGCCCGGCTACCAGCAGGCGGCCGCCGACCCACAGCAGGTCCATGCAGCCGTCGGGCAGGACCACCGAGCCGGCCCCGCGGGACCGCCACACGACGGCCCCGGGCACGGCTGCGGACGGCGCTTCCTCGTACACACCGCCAGGCTAGGGCCTGTCGTCGAACTCCCGTCGTCGCCCGGAGGGCGCGGAGTGCTCAGTGCTTGCGGAGCCGGGAGGTGTAGTCCTCCGGCGGCAGGAACTTCGACCAGCGTTCGGGGAACTCCGAGGGCATTGCGCCGTCCTCGTCGTCCTCGGACTCCCCCTCGGCCAGGGCCCGCCAGGCGGCGGCCCGGGCGACCAGCTGGGCGGCCTCCGCCTCGCGGACCCGCTCGTTCGCCTCACGGGCCGCGGCGGTGGCCACCGAGGGCCAGACGCGGTCGATCGCGGCGTTGACGGCCGCGCCGACGAGCACGGCGAAGGCCGAGATGCCGATCCACAGCAGGATCGCCACGGGCGCGGCCAGCGACCCGTAGATCGTGGGCCCCTCCACCGTGTTGGTCAGGTAGATCCGCAGCAGGAACGAACCCAGCACCCACATGGCGAGGGCGACGAGCGCGCCCGGCACGTCCTCGATCCACGGCGACCGGACCGGAACGGAGACGTGGTACAGGGTGGTCAGGAAGGCGATGGAGAGGAGGGTGACCGTCGGCCAGTACAGCACCGCGATGACCTCCGTGCTCCACGGCAGCAGTCGGACGACGGCGTCGGGGCCGACGACCATCAGCGGCAGCACGATCGCGCCGATCAGCAGGGCGATGATGTAGAGGAGGAAGGCGAGCAGCCGGGTCTTGACGATGCCGCGGTGCCCGTCGAGGCCGTACATGACGGTGATCGTGTCGATGAAGACGTTGACGGCGCGGGATCCCGACCACAGGGCGAAGGCGAAACCGAGCGAGATCAGGTCGGGCCGGCCGCGGCTGGTGACGTCGTCGAGCATGGGTTTCGCGACGTCGTTGACGCCCCGGTCGGACAGGATCGTGCCGACCGCGCGCAGGATGTTCTCCTCGATGCTCTGCACGGACTGGGTGTCGGTCCAGCCGTCGACGTAACCGAGCAGACCGAGCAGGCCGAGGAAGAGCGGCGGCAGCGACAGGAGCGTGAAGAAGGCCGCTTCGGCGGCCAGTCCGAGGATCCGGTACTCGATGCACGAGTTGACGGTGTCCTTCAGCAGCAGCCAGGCCATCTTCCGCTTCGAGACGTTGCGATAGAGGGCGCGGGCCCGGTGGAGCCGTCCTGGGATCCGCTCGGGTGTTTCTTTTGCTGGCTGCACGTCCTTACGGTATCCGCATGGCAGCCACCACCCACACAGTCAGCAACCAGGCCCCGCCCCTGGTGGGCCACGAGGTCTACCTCGGCGACCGGGCCCTCACGGAGGGCGTGGAACGGCACCTCGCCGACGCGGCCCCCGAACTCCTCGACGAGGTAAGGGAGGAGCTCACGACGCTCGGGCGTGCCGCGGGCTCGGCCCAGGCGCAGGACTGGGGGACGCAGGCGAACGAATGTCCGCCGAAGTTGCGGACGCACGACCGCTACGGGAACCGGATCGACGAGGTGGAGTTCCACCCCGCCTGGCACCGACTGCTCGGCCACGCGGTGACCTCGGGGCTCACCGACGCCTGGGGCCGGCCCGCGGGGCACCTGCGCCGCGCGGCCGGCTTCTTCGTGTGGTCGCAGGCCGAGGCGGGGCACGGGTGCCCGGTCTCGATGACGCACGCCGCGGTGCCGGCGCTGCGCACGGATCCGGAGCTGGCCGCCGAGTGGGAGCCGCGGCTGACCTCGCACGTGTACGAGCAGGGCCTGCGCCCGGCGGCGCTCAAGGGCGGCGTGCTCTTCGGGATGGGCATGACGGAGAAGCAGGGCGGCAGCGACGTACGGGCGAACACGACGGTGGCGGTGCCGCTCGACGCCTCCGGGGAGTACCTGCTGACGGGTCACAAGTGGTTCTGCTCGGCGCCCATGTCCGACGGGTTCCTGGTCCTGGCGCAGGCGCCGGGCGGGCTGACCTGCTTCCTGGTGCCCCGGGTGCTGCCGGACGACACCCGCAACGTGTTCGCGATCCAGCGGCTGAAGGACAAGCTGGGTAACCGGTCGAACGCGTCGAGCGAGGTCGAGTTCGACGGGACCTGGGCGCGGCGGGTGGGCGAGGAGGGCCGGGGGGTGCGCACCATCATCGAGATGGTCGCGGCGACCCGGCTGGACTGCGTGATCGGCTCGGCGTCGCTCATGCGGCAGGCGCTGACCCAGGCCGTCCACCACGCGGAGCACCGCTCCGCTTTCGGATCGCCGCTCATCGACCAGCCGCTGATGCGCAACGTGCTCGCCGACCTCGCGCTGGAGTCCGAGGCGGCGACCGTGCTGACCCTGCGCCTGGCGGCGGCGTACGACGCCGGTACCGAGCAGGAGAAGGCCTTCCTGCGCCTCGCGGTGCCCGCCGCGAAGTACTGGGTGACCAAGCGGTGTACGCCGATGGTCGCCGAGGCCCTGGAGTGTCTGGGCGGCAACGGCTACGTCGAGGAGTCCGGTCTGCCGAGACTGCTGCGCGAGTCCCCCCTCAACTCGATCTGGGAGGGCTCCGGCAACGTGCAGGCGCTGGACGTGCTGCGGGCCCTGCAGCGCGAGCCGCTGGCCCTGAACGCGTTCCTCCAGGAGGTCGGACTGGCCCGGGGCGCCGACCACCGGCTGGACGCGGCCATCAAGGACCTGCTCACCGAGCTGGCCGACCTCGACGGCATCGAGGCCCGGGCCCGGCGGGTCGTGGAGCGGATGGCCCTGGTGTTGCAGGGGTCCCTGCTGGTCAGGTGGGCTCCGCCGGAGGTGGCGGACGCCTTCTGCGCGTCGCGGCTCGGCGGGGACTGGGGCGCGGCCTTCGGGACGCTGCCGCACAGCCTGGACCTGGCGTCCGTGGTGGAGCGGGCGCGGATCGAGGTCTGACGGGGGCACCGGCCACCGCACCGGAAGGCGCCGGCACAGGCGCGGACCACGGGCTGGGAGCGGTCCCCAAACCGCGCAGCACCGGGATCCGGGCCCGTGGAGGTGGGACCGGGGGTGGCGCCGCGCCGACTCGGCACCACCCCTGATCCGAGAAGCCCCGAGGAAGGAGCTGTCACGCCGCTCGGCGGCGTGCCGATAGTTTCGGTCGGGTGACCGGGGGTTGGCGAGAGTTGCATACCGTTGCAACCCTCGGATCGGAAGGCGCCCGCCGCACGCGCCAGGGGAAGGGCACGTGCTCGACGGCGGGCGGCTCCCGCAGTACGTCCTGTTCAGCACGGGGAGGTTCCGGTGGCCAACACCGCAGGCGGCACGGTCGACGTGGCACGCATCTCGGCCATGGACGCGCGTGACGCCACGCGCCTGCTGAAGGGGGTACGGGCCGCCGCGCTGGCCGGGGAACGCCCGCCCGCCGCCCCGCGCCCGGAGATCGCCGAGTCCTGGCGCCGGATGCTGGCCGGCGGGGTGCACCCCGACCGGGACGCCCGCTCGCGCGTGCTGTCCGCCGCCGAGACGGAGGAGCGGCGGCAGGTCTCACCGCTGCGGGAACTCCTGCCGGTGCTCCGCGAGGGGCTGCTGCCCGCGCTGGACGAGGCCTTGCACATCATGGTCGTCGCCGACGCGGACGGGCGGCTGCTGTGGCGGGAGGGACACGCCTCGATCCTGCGCAAGGCGGACCGGCTCGGGTTCGCGGTGGGCGCGGACTGGACCGAGGCGGTCGTCGGGACCAACGGCGTGGGCACCGCCCTGGTGGTCCGGCGCCCGGTGCAGGTCTTCTCCGCCGAGCACTTCGTGTCCAGCCACCACGACTGGACCTGCGCGGGCGCCCCCGTACGCGATCCCCGCGACGGACAGTTGCTGGGCGTCGTCGACGTGAGCGGGCCGCTGGCCACGATGCACCCCGCCACCCTGGCGTGGGTCAGCTCGGTGGCCCGCCTCGCCGAGCGCGAGTTGCGGGTCCGGCACCTGGAGTCCCTGGAGCGGCTGCGGGCGGTCGCGGCCCCGCTGCTGGCCCGGCTGCCGGGCCGGGCCCTGGCCGTGGACCCGCACGGCTGGACGGCGGCGGTGGCGGGCCTGGCGCCCGCCGACCGCATCCCGCTGCCCAAGGCCCTCGGCCCGGGTCGGCTCTGGCTGCCGCAACTGGGCGATTGCGTGGCCGAGCCGCTGCCCGGGGGCTGGCTGCTGCGGATCGCGGAGCCGCGCGCGGCCGCCGCCCCGGTGAGCCGCGTGGTGCTGGACCTCAGCCGGCCGCGCTCCTGGTCGGCGACCGTGTACGGGGCCGCCGGCAGCTGGTCCCAGGAGCTGAGCCCGCGCCACGCGGAGCTGCTGTTCCTGCTGGCGGAGACCCCGCGCGGCCGCTCGGCGGCGGAGCTGGCCGCGGAACTCTTCGGGGACCCCACGCGCACGGTGACGGTCCGGGCCGAGCTCTCCCGGGTCCGCCGCCACCTCGCGGGGGTGCTCACGCACCGGCCGTACCGCTTCGCGGAGGACGTGGAGGTGGAGCTGGTCCGGCCCCGGGACCCGGCGGGGCTGCTCCCCCACTCCACCGCCCCCGCGGTGGTCCGGGCCCGGCAGGGCGGCGCCGGCGGCTGGGGCGCCCCGGAGGGGCCGGCGTCGGATGTGGTTCCCTGAACGGCATGAGCACCATCACCCTGACCACCTGGTCCCTAGAGATGACCGCGCCCGGCGATCTGGTCCCGGCGGCCGTGCCCGGCCCCGAGGTCCGCGTCGAGCGGGCGGAGGTCCCCTCGCCCGAGTTCAGCCGCTTCCTGTACGCGTCGGTGGGCGGGGACATCCACTGGACGGACCGGCTGTCGCTGACCCGTGCGCAGTGGGTGGAGCAGCTGGGGCGGCCCGGTGTGGAGACGTGGGTCGCGTACGACCGCGGCACCCCGGCGGGGTACGTCGAGCTGGATCCGCAGCCCGACGGTGTGGTGGAGATCATGTACTTCGGACTGCTGCCCGACTTCCGGGGCCGCCGCATCGGCGGGCACCTGCTGTCGGTCGGGACGGCCCGCGCCTGGGACCTCGCGTCCCGCTGGCCGGACCGGGAGCCCACGCGGCGCGTCTGGGTGCACACCTGCAGCCAGGACGGCCCGACCGCGATGGACAACTACCAGCGGCGCGGCTTCAAGGTCTTCCGCACCGAGACCGAGGAGAAGCAGGACGGCCCCACCCCCGGCCCCTGGCCCGGCGCGTGACCCCCGGGTCGGCGGCCGGGACGCACCCGCCCGGAGATCGGAAGAGCGTCGTGTTTGGTAAGAGTGTTCCAGCAAGTGTAGATCTCGGTGGTGGGCGTATC
>NZ_JANFAK020000126.1 GCF_024721315.2 Streptomyces sp. Isolate_45 | reverse complement strand
GGCTCGGCCTCCCCGGCGGCCGCGACGGCGGCGGCCCCGCAGCCGAACGCGACGGCGCCCGCCGCGGCGTGGTGGACGGCCCCCGAGAGGTTGGCCAGGAAGGCGGCCACGGTCCCCGAGGTGTCGGCGGCCTGCTCGGCCAGTAACTCCAGCCGGACCACCTCGTAGGTCCGCGCGTCCCCCGCCAGGGCCAGTTCCTTGGGGTCGGTGAGGTCGCCCGGCAGGCCCGTGTCCACGAGGTACGAGTCGACTCCCGCGCCCCGCAGCAGCCTGCGCCCCGCCTCGACGACGCCCAGCTCCCGGCGCCGCGCCAGGTAGATCGCGGGCGCGCAGTGCGGTTCGAGCCCCAGCAGCGGCGGACACCAACGGCGCACCGCGAAGCCCGTCTGGGTGTCGAAGAGGGTGGTGCCCGCGGCGGCCGGGCCGGCCGACGGGACCAGTGCGGCCTCGAAGGTGCCGAGGCCCAGCTCCGTGCGGAGCACCCCGTGGCAGTACTGGTCCACCAAGGGCGGCGTTTCGATCATCCGGGCATCCCGTTGCGGACGTGAGGAAGCGGCTTCCACACGTCCTAACGGGTGAGCGGGGCATGAGGTGTTGCCCGGGACTCATTTTCGCGGCGCGTCGCCGCGGCGGTCAGGCCTTCGGGTTGGCGGGACCGCCGAGCTGGATGCCGGCCATGCGGGACCACTCGTACGGGCCCGTCCGCACGCGGGCGGCCAGCTCCCCGTCGAACTCGTCCAGGAAGGTCAGGCCGGACTTCTCCGCCGCCAGCCGGGCCACCTCGTACGTCGGGGCGACGAGGTCGCCCCAGCCGCCGTCGGTGCCCACGAGGACGATCCGGGTGCCGGCCTGGCCGATGTGCGCGAGCTGACCCTCGGCGCCGCCGTGCTCCTTGGCGAACGCGCCGATCTGTCGGGCCAGCTTCGCCGCCGTACGGTCCTGCTTCTTGTCTGCGGTGTCTGCGGTCTCTGCCATGTACAGCATGCTACCGGCGGGTAATGAACGGAGGAAGCGTCAGCGGAGGAAGGGATCCACGGCCACCGCCACGAAGAGGAGCGAGACGTAGGTGATCGACCAGTGGAACAGTCGCATCTCCTTGAGCTTCGCGCCCGTCAGACCGGACTTGGCCCTGGCGTGCAGCGCGTGCGCCTCCCACAGCCACCAGCCGCCGGCCAGCAGCGCGACCGTCGTGTAGAACCAGCCGGTGTAGTCCAGCGGGGTCAGCAGGAGCGACACGCCCACCATGACCCAGCTGTAGAGGACGATCTGGCGGGCGACGACCCGGTTGCCGGCGACGACCGGCAGCATCGGCACGCCGACCCGCGCGTAGTCGTCCTTCACCTTCATCGACAGCGGCCAGTAGTGCGGCGGCGTCCAGAAGAAGATGACCAGGAAGAGGATGATCGCGGCCCAGGAGACCTCGTTCTTCACCGCCGACCAGCCGATGAGCACCGGCATGCAGCCGGCGATCCCGCCCCAGACGATGTTCTGCGACGTGCGCCGCTTCAACAGCATCGTGTAGACGACGACGTAGAAGAGGAGCGCGCCCAGCGCGAGGGCGGCCGACAGCCAGTTGATGAGGAGCCCGAAGAACAGGGTGGAGATCACCCCGAGCGAGATGCCGAAGACCAGGCACTCCCGCGGGCTCACCATGCCGGTCACCAGCGGCCGCTGCGACGTGCGGTCCATCAGCGCGTCGATGTCACGGTCGATGTACATGTTCAGCGCGTTCGCGCCTCCCGCGGACAGGTAACCGCCGAAGCAGGTCGCGAGGACCAGCCACAGCGACGGCACGCCCTGTTCCGCGAGGAACATGACGGGGACCGTCGTGATGAGCAGCAACTCGATGATCCGCGGCTTCGTCAGCGCCACGAATGCCATGACCCGGGCCCCGAACGGCCGGTGACCGGAGCTCGTCCCGAGCACCCCCGCTGGACGGGATTCGACGGCCGTCACGCACACCCCTGAGAGAGAATCCAGCAAGCTCCGACTCGGCCCCTTCATGAGATGAAGGTCCGGTAAAGGCTTGCGCGTACCACGCCACTCTAGACGTTGCTCTTGCGTCGCCCCGCGCGGGGGTCGCCTCGTGTTGAGCCGATCGGACCGGGGTAGGCGCGATCCCAGGTGAACGGCGGGTGCCGACCCGGCGACGCACTACCGGCACTCGAATAGCCGCACGCCTTGGCGGGGGTAGGCTCGGAATCGCGCCGGTGGCACCGTTCGTCACCGGGAAAACAACATGTGGAGAGGAGCCCTGACCAACGGTGAGCACCAAGCCGACCACCACAGAGCTCGAGTGGACCGAACTGGACCAGCGGGCCGTCGACACCGCCCGCATCCTGGCCGCCGACGCGGTCCAGAAGGTCGGGAACGGCCACCCCGGTACCGCGATGAGCCTGGCTCCCGCCGCGTACACCCTGTTCCAGAAGGTCATGCGGCACGATCCTGCGGACCCCCAGTGGGTCGGCCGTGACCGCTTCGTGCTCTCCGCGGGGCACTCGTCCCTGACCCTCTACACCCAGCTCTACCTCGGTGGCTTCGGCCTGGAGCTGGACGACCTCAAGGCGTTCCGCACCTGGGGCTCCAAGACGCCCGGTCACCCGGAGTACGGCCACACGGCCGCCGTCGAGACCACCACCGGCCCGCTGGGCCAGGGCATCGCCAACGCGGTGGGCATGGCCATGGCCTCCCGCTACGAGCGCGGCCTGTTCGACCCGGAGGCCCCGGCGGGCACCTCTCCGTTCGACCACATGGTCTACGCGATCGCGGGCGACGGCTGCCTCCAGGAGGGCATCTCGCACGAGGCGTCCGCACTGGCCGGACACCAGAAGCTCGGCAACCTGGTCCTGCTGTGGGACGACAACCACATCTCCATCGAGGGTGACACCGAGACGGCCGTCTCCGAGGACACCCTCAAGCGGTACGAGGCGTACGGCTGGCACGTCCAGCGCGTCGCCGCGCAGGAGAACGGCGACCTCGACCCGAAGGCCCTGCACGCCGCCTTCGAGGCCGCCAAGGCCGAGACGGGCCGTCCCTCCTTCATCGCGGCCCGCTCGATCATCGCCTGGCCGGCACCGCACGCCCAGGGCACCGAGGCCTCCCACGGCTCGGCGCTCGGCGACGACGAGGTCGCCGCGACCAAGCGCGTGCTCGGCTTCGACCCCGAGCAGACCTTCGAGGTCTCCGACGAGGTCATCGCCCACACCCGCGCCCTCGGTGACCGCGGCCGCGACGCCCGCGCCGCCTGGGAGAAGGACTTCTCCGCCTGGCGCACCGCCAACCCGGAGCGCGCCGCGTCCTTCGACCGCATCGAGGCCAACGAGCTGCCCGAGGGCTGGGAGGACAAGCTCCCCGTCTTCGAGCCCGGCAAGGGCGTCGCCACCCGCGCCGCCTCCGGCAAGGTCCTCCAGGCCCTCGGCGCGGTCATCCCGGAGCTGTGGGGCGGCTCGGCCGACCTGGCCGGCTCCAACAACACGACCATCGACAAGAACTCCTCGTTCCTGCCGGTGGGCAACCCGCTGCCGGAGGCCGACCCGTACGGCCGCACCATCCACTTCGGCATCCGCGAGCACGCCATGGCCGCGGCCATGAACGGCATCGCCCTGCACGGCCACACCCGCGTCTACGGCGGCACCTTCCTGGTGTTCTCCGACTACATGCGCAACGCCGTCCGCCTGTCCGCGCTGATGCACCTGCCGGTGACGTACGTGTGGACGCACGACTCCATCGGCCTGGGCGAGGACGGCCCGACCCACCAGCCGGTCGAGCACGTCGCCGCGCTGCGCGCCATCCCGGGCCTGAACGTGGTCCGCCCGGCCGACGCGAACGAGACCGCCATCGCCTGGCGCGAGATCCTGGGGCGTCACACCAAGGTGTTCGGCAAGGGCGCCCCGCACGGCCTGGCCCTCACCCGCCAGGGTGTACCCACCTACCCGGCGAACGAGGACGCCGCCAAGGGCGGCTACGTCCTGTTCGAGGCCGAGGGCGGCCCCGCGCAGGTGCTGCTGATCGGCACCGGCTCCGAGGTCCAGCTCGCCGTCGCCGCGCGCGAGGCGCTGCAGGCCGAGGGCGTCCCGACCCGCGTGGTCTCGATGCCGTCCGTCGAGTGGTTCGAGGAGCAGGACCAGGAGTACAAGGACAGCGTCCTGCCCCCGTCCGTCAAGGCGCGAGTCGCAGTCGAGGCCGGCATCGGCCTGACCTGGCACCGTTACGTCGGCGACGCGGGCCGGATCGTGTCGCTGGAGCACTTCGGCGCCTCGGCCGACGGCGCCGTGCTGTACCGCGAGTTCGGCCTGACCGCCGAGGCCGTGACCGCAGCCGCCAAGGACTCCCTCAACGCCGCTGACGCGCGCTGAACCGGTACAAGAACCAGTAGGAGATGCAATTCCCATGACAGACGCACTCAAGCGCCTCTCCGACGAGGGCGTGGCGATCTGGCTGGACGACCTGTCCCGCAAGCGCATCACGTCCGGCAACCTCGCCGAGCTGATCGACCAGCAGCACGTGGTCGGTGTCACCACCAACCCGTCGATCTTCCAGAAGGCCATCAGCAGCGGCGACGGCTACGAGCAGCAGCTCGCGGACCTCGCCGCCCGCAAGGTCACCGTCGACGAGGCCATCCGCATGATCACGACGGTGGACGTCCGCGACGCCGCCGACATCCTGCGGCCCGTCTACGACCGGACCGAGGGCCAGGACGGCCGCGTGTCGATCGAGGTCGACCCGCGCCTGGCGCACAACACCACGGCGACCATCGCCGAGGCCAAGCAGCTCGCCTGGCTGGTGGACCGCCCGAACACGCTGATCAAGATCCCGGCGACCGAGGCCGGCCTGCCGGCGATCACCGAGGTCATCGGCAAGGGCATCAGCGTCAACGTCACGCTGATCTTCTCGCTGGAGCGCTACCGCGCCGTGATGGACGCGTACCTGGCGGGTCTGGAGAAGGCCAAGGCCGCGGGCCTGGACCTCTCCAAGATCCACTCGGTCGCATCGTTCTTCGTGTCCCGCGTGGACAGCGAGATCGACAAGCGTCTGGACGGCATCGGCACCGACGAGGCCAAGGCCCTGAAGGGCAAGGCGGCCCTCGCCAACGCCCGTCTGGCCTACGAGGCCTTCGAGGAGGTGTTCGGCGGCGAGCGCTGGGCGGCCCTGGACAAGGCGCAGGCCAACAAGCAGCGTCCGCTGTGGGCCTCGACCGGCGTCAAGGACCCGGCCTACAAGGACACCCTGTACGTGGTGGACCTCGTCGCGCCCGGCACCGTGAACACCATGCCCGAGGGCACCCTGGAGGCCACCGCCGACCACGGCGAGGTCTCCGGCGACACCATCCGCGGCACCTACGAGCAGTCCCGCGCCGAGCTCGACGCGGTCGCGAAGCTCGGCATCTCGTACGACGATGTGGTGCAGCTGCTCGAGGACGAGGGCGTCGAGAAGTTCGCGGCGTCTTGGAACGACCTGCTGAAGTCGACCGAGGCGGAGCTCAAGCGCCTCGCCCCCACGGAGGACTGAGTCTTTTGTCGGTAAACGGAGCGAACCCGCTTCGTGACGCACAGGACCGGCGGCTCCCGCGCATCGCGGGGCCGTCCGGCCTGGTCATTTTCGGCGTTACGGGTGACCTGTCGCGCAAGAAGCTCATGCCGGCCGTCTACGACCTCGCGAACCGCGGCCTGCTGCCGCCGGGCTTCTCGCTGATCGGGTTCGCCCGCCGCGAGTGGCAGGACGAGGACTTCGCCCAGGAGGTGCACGACGCGGTCAAGGAGCACTCGCGCACCCCCTTCCGCGAGGAGGTCTGGCAGCAGCTGGTGCAGGGCTGCCGGTTCGTCCAGGGCGACTTCGACGACGACGCGGCCTTCGAGACCCTCAAGGCGACCATCGAGGAACTGGACAAGGCCCAGGGGACGGGCGGCAACTTCGCCTTCTACCTCTCGGTGCCCCCGAAGTTCTTCCCCAAGGTCGTCCAGCAGCTCAAGGACCACGGTCTGGCGCAGAAGGAGGGGTCCTGGCGGCGTGCCGTCATCGAGAAGCCCTTCGGCCACGACCTGAAGAGCGCGGAAGAGCTCAACAAGGTCGTCCACGAGGTCTTCCCCCGTGACGAGGTCTTCCGGATCGACCACTACCTCGGCAAGGAGACCGTCCAGAACATCCTGGCGCTCCGCTTCGCCAACACGATGTTCGAGCCGATCTGGAACCGGTCGTACGTCGACCACGTGCAGATCACGATGGCCGAGGACATCGGCATCGGCGGCCGGGCCGGTTACTACGACGGCATCGGCGCGGCCCGCGACGTCATCCAGAACCACCTGCTGCAGCTGCTGGCGCTCACCGCGATGGAGGAGCCCGGCTCCTTCCACCCGAAGGCGCTGGTGGCGGAGAAGCTCAAGGTGCTGACCGCCGTGGAGCTGCCCGAGGACCTGGGCAAGCACACCGTGCGCGGCCAGTACTCGGGAGCCTGGCAGGGCGGCGAGAAGGTCGTCGGGTACCTCGAAGAGGACGGCATCGACCCCAAGTCGAAGACCGACACCTACGCGGCCATCCGCCTGGAGATCAACAACCGCCGCTGGGCGGGCGTCCCGTTCTACCTGCGGACGGGCAAGCGCCTGGGCCGTCGGGTGACCGAGATCGCGGTCGTCTTCAAGCGGGCCCCCTACCTGCCGTTCGAGTCGGGCGCGACCGAGGAGCTGGGGCAGAACGCCCTGGTCATCCGGGTCCAGCCGGACGAGGGCGTGACCGTCCGCTTCGGCTCCAAGGTGCCCGGCACCTCGATGGAGGTCCGGGACGTCACGATGGACTTCGCCTACGGCGAGTCCTTCACCGAGTCCAGCCCCGAGGCGTACGAGCGGCTGATCCTCGATGTCCTGCTGGGTGACGCGAACCTCTTCCCGCGCCACCAGGAGGTCGAGCTTTCCTGGAACATCCTCGACCCGATCGAGGAGTACTGGGACAAGCACGGCAAGCCCGCCCAGTACCCGGCGGGTACCTGGGGGCCGGTCGAGGCGGACGAGATGCTCGCACGAGACGGACGGAGCTGGCGCCGGCCATGAAGATCGACCTCACGGAGACCACCTCCAGCAGGATCAACGCCGCGTTGGTGCAGGCACGCCGGGACATCGGCACGCCGGCCATCGGCATGGTCCTCACGCTGGTGATCGTGACCGACGAGGAGAACGCGTACGACGCTCTCAAGTCGGCGAACGACGCTTCCCACGAACACCCCTCGCGGATCATCGTCGTCGTCAAGCGGGTCAGCCGCTCGCCGCGCAGCCGCCGCGAAGCCCGTCTCGACGCGGAGATCCGCGTCGGTGCGGACTCCGGCACCGGCGAAACGGTTGTGCTCCGCCTGCACGGTGAACTGGTCGACCACGCCCAGTCGGTGGTTCTCCCGCTCCTGCTGCCCGACGCCCCCGTGGTCGTCTGGTGGCCGGAGGGTGCTCCTGCGGACCTGGCGGGCGATCCGCTGGGCGCGCTGGGGCAGCGCCGGATCACGGACACGTACTCGTGCGAGGACCCCATCGTGGCCCTCGGCAGCCGGGCGGCGGCCTACGCCCCCGGCGACACGGACCTGTCCTGGACCCGGATCACGCCGTGGCGCTCGATGCTGGCCGCCGCGCTGGACCAGCACCCGGGCGTGGCGGTCGTCTCGGCGGTCGTCGAGGGCGAGGACGACAACCCGAGCTGCGAGCTGCTGGCCATGTGGATGGCGGACCGCCTCGGCGTACCCGTCAACCGCACCCTGTCGGGCGGCCCGGGGCTGACCGCCGTACGCATGGAGACCAAGGACGGCGTGATCGTCCTGGACCGCGCGGACGGCGCCCTGGCCACGCTGTGCATGCCGGGGCAGCCCGACCGCGCGGTGGCGCTCAAGCGCCGCGACACGGCCGAGCTGCTGGCGGAGGAACTGCGCCGGCTCGACCCGGACAACACCTACGAGGCCTCGCTGAAGTTCGGCGTGGCCCGGCTGGAGGCCTCCGCCGCGGCGGCGACCGAGGCCAAGGCGCCGGCGAAGCCGGTCGGGACGAAGCCGGCCGGAACCGAGGCGGCCGACCGGGCGGAGCCCGCGGCGGACGCCCCGGCCCCGAAGCCGGCCGCCAAGCCGGGCAAGAAGGCCGGCGCCAAGTAGTAGCTGTACGGGGCCCTTTCCCTCCGGGGGAAGGGCCCCGCCCAGTGCCACCCGCACCACTCGCACCACCCGCACCCCGGAACTACCAATAAGGCGGCAGCACATGGGTATGACGACTCCCCAGGTCGTCGTCCACCGGGACAAGGAGCTGATGGCCCAGGCCGCGGCGGCCCGGCTCATCACGAAGATCGTGGACGCGCAGGCGGCCCGGGGCAGCGCCTCCGTGGTCCTGACCGGCGGCCGCAACGGCAACGGCCTGCTCGCGGCCCTCGCCGCGGCCCCCGCCCGGGACGCGATCGACTGGGCCCGCGTCGACCTGTGGTGGGGCGACGAGCGCTACCTCCCCGCGGACGACCCCGAGCGCAACCACACCCAGGCCCGCGAGGCCCTCCTGGACTCCGTCCCGGTGGACCCGGCCCGCGTGTACGCGATGCCCGCCTCCGACGGCCCGTACGGCGCCGACGTGGACGCGGCCGCGGCGGCCTACGCCGCCCTGCTGGCGAAGGCCGCGGGCCCCGAGGACCACGGCCCGGTCCCCCGCTTCGACGTGCTGATGCTCGGCGTCGGTCCTGACACCCACGTGGCTTCCCTGTTCCCCGAGCACCCCGCGACCCGCGAGACGGAGCGTACGGTCGTCGGCGTCCACGGCGCCCCGAAGCCGCCGCCGACCCGGATCTCCCTCACCTTCCCGGCGATCCGGGCGGCCCGTGAGGTCTGGCTGCTGGCGGCCGGCGAGGACAAGGCCGGCGCGGTCGCCATCGCCCTCGGCGGGGCCGGCGGCGTCCAGGCCCCGGCCGCCGCAGCCGTCGGCCGCAGCCGCACCCTGTGGCTGCTGGACCGGGCCGCCGCGGCGGGGCTGCCGTCCGGCATGTACCCGCCGGCCTCGGCCTGACCGCTCCCCCGTACGTACGAAGGGCCCGTCCCCCGCAACCGTTCGGTTGCGGGGGACGGGCCCTTCCTGCGCGGGTCAGGCGCGGCCGCGCAGCTCGCGGTAGGCGGCCACCAGGGTCCGGGTCGACGGGTCCATGGACTCGGTGCCCGTGCCCTCGGTCAGGGCCGGCTCCACGCGCTTGGCGAGCACCTTGCCGAGTTCGACTCCCCACTGGTCGAAGGAGTCGATGTTCCACACCGCGCCCTGGACGAACACCTTGTGCTCGTAGAGCGCGATCAGCTGGCCCAGGACCGACGGGGTCAGCTCGGTGGCGAGGATCGTCGTCGTCGGGTGGTTGCCCCGGAACGTCTTGTGCGGGACGAGCTCCTCGGCGACGCCCTCCGCCCGGACCTCCTCGGCCGTCTTACCGAAGGCCAGGGCCTGGGTCTGCGCGAAGAAGTTCGCCATCAGCAGGTCGTGCTGGGCCGACAGGGTCGGCGGCAGCTCGGCCACGGGCCGGGCGAATCCGATGAAGTCGGCGGGGATCAGCTTCGTCCCCTGGTGGATCAACTGGTAGTACGCGTGCTGCCCGTTGGTGCCGGGCGTGCCCCACACCACCGGACCGGTCTGCCAGTCCACCCGGTTGCCGTCCCGGTCGACGGACTTGCCGTTCGACTCCATGTCCAGCTGCTGCAAGTACGCGGTGAAGCGCGACAGGTAGTGGCTGTACGGGAGGACCGCGTGCGACTGCGCATCGTGGAAGCCGCCGTACCAGATCCCCAACAGGCCCATCAGGAACGGGGCGTTCTGCTCCGGCGGGGCCGTGCGGAAGTGCTCGTCCATCGCGTGGAAGCCGCCGAGCATCTCCTCGAAGGCGTCCGGGCCGACGGCGATCATGAGCGAGAGGCCGATGGCCGAGTCGAAGGAGTAGCGTCCGCCGACCCAGTCCCAGAACCCGAACATGTTGGCCGTGTCGATGCCGAAGTCCTCGACCTTCTCGGCATTGGTCGACAGCGCCACGAAGTGCCGCGCCACCGCCGCCTGGTCGCCGCCGAGACCCGCCAGCAGCCACGTGCGCGCCGAGGTGGCGTTGGTGATGGTCTCGATGGTCGTGAAGGTCTTGGAGGCGATGATGAACAGCGTCTCGGCCGGGTCCAGGTCCCGTACGGCCTCGTGCAGGTCGGCGCCGTCCACGTTGGACACGAAGCGGACGGTCAGCGAGCGGTCGGTGAAGGCGCGCAGCGCCTCGTACGCCATCGCCGGACCGAGGTCCGAACCGCCGATGCCGATGTTGACGACGTTCTTGATCGGCTTGCCGGTGTGACCCTTCCACTCGCCCGACCGGACGCGGTCGGAGAAGGCCCGCATCCTGCCGAGGACTTCGTGCACGCCGGGTACGACGTTCTCGCCGTCCACCTCGACCACGGCGTCCGCCGGCGCGCGCAGGGCGGTGTGCAGGACCGCCCGGTCCTCGGTGGTGTTGATCTTCTCGCCACGGAACATGGCGTCCCGCAGTTCGCTCACGCCGGTCGCGGACGCCAGTTCGCGCAGCAGCGCGAGCGTCTCGTCCGTCACGAGGTGCTTCGAATAGTCGATGTACAGGTCCCCGACCCGCAGGGTGTAGTTGGTGCCCCGGTCCGGGTCCGTCTCGAACAGCTCCCGCAGATGCGTCTGCCCCAGCTCGTCGCGGTGCTTGCCGAGTGCGCTCCACTCGGGCGTCCGGTTGAGCCTCGTACGGCTGTCTGCGTTCATCTCGGACATCAACCCACTTCTTCCTGTCCTGTTGTGCCCCGCCGCCTCCAAACCTAAGGGATCCGAAGGGGGACAACGCACACAAAGGGGCCCGGCCCGCGGGATTCGTACTCCCACGGACCGGGCCCCCGGTCACTCTTGAGTGCTGCTCAGGTTTCCGCCGAGTCTCAGATCTCGCCGCGGAGCTTCGCGAGCGCCTCGGCGAGGATGGCCTCGCCGTCGGCGTCCGTGCGCCGCTCCCTCACGTACGCGAGGTGCGTCTTGTAGGGCTCGGTGCGCGGCGGGGCGGGCGGGTTGTCCCGGTCCTGGCCGGCCGGGAATCCGCAGCGCGGGCAGTCCCAGGTGTCGGGCACCTGCGCGTCGCTGGCGAAGCTGGGCTGCGTCTCGTGCCCGTTCGAGCACCAGAAGGAGATGCGCAGACGGGGCGCGGACTCACCGCGCTCGGCCTCGCCCATCGGCCCGGCTCCGACCCGACTTCCACGAATCGCGTTGCCACTTGCCACGGTCGTAACTCCCTGCGTGATGGTGCCGCCAAGCGTGAGGTTATACCCGCTGAGGGCGCCCCGGATCTACGTGAAGCCGAGCAGAATCACTTGTTCCGCAACCGGAACGCCGGACCTCAGGATAGGCCCGTCACGGTGGCCGGCACCGCCGCAATGACCAAAACCGGTCAGCTGCTCGTCTTCATGAAGAGGCCGAGCGCGACGATGCACGCGAACCACAGGAGGCCGACCACGACGGTGATGCGGTCCAGGTTGCGCTCCGCCACGGAGGAACCACCGACCGACGACTGCATGCCGCCGCCGAACATGTCGGAGAGGCCGCCGCCCTTGCCCTTGTGCATCAGCACGAGCAGCATCAGCAGGGCGCTGAAGACGACCAGGGCGATCGAGAACCCCATAATCACGGCTGATTCCTACTTTCTGGGCATTCTGGCTTTCAGGTTTCACCGGACCTGCGACGGGCGCGGGGGCCAGCGGCTGCCGGTGCAGCCCCTGGCCCCCGCAAGGGTACGACGGATCCGCCCTACCGCATACTCACTGGTCGCGGAAGCGAGCGATCTTGACGAACTCGTCCACGTCCAGTGCCGCGCCGCCGATCAGGGCGCCGTCGACGTCGGGCTGGGCCATGATCGCGGCGATGTTGCCGGACTTCACCGAGCCGCCGTACTGGATGCGGACCTTGTCGGCCAGCTCCTGCGAGTAAAGCTCCGCGAGGCGGCCGCGGATCGCCCCGCACACCTCCTGCGCGTCCTCGGGGGTGGCGACCTCGCCGGTCCCGATCGCCCAGACGGGCTCGTACGCGATCACGATGGACTCGGCCTGCTCGGCCGGCAGGTCCTTGAGGCCGCCGTCGACCTGCTTCAGCGTGTACGGGACCTGCTCGCCGGCCTTGCGGACGTCGAGGCCCTCACCGACGCACAGGATCGGCGTGATCCCGTGCTTGTAGGCGGCCTTGACCTTGGCGTTGCAGATCTCGTCGCTCTCGCCGTGGTACTGGCGGCGCTCGCTGTGGCCGACGGCCACGAAGGAGCACTTCAGCTTCGACAGCATCGGGCCGGAGATCTCACCGGTGTAGGCGCCGGAGTCGTACTGCGAGATGTCCTGGGCGCCGTACTTGATCTTCAGCTTGTCGCCGTCGACCAGGGTCTGGACCGAGCGCAGGTCGACGAAGGGCGGCAGGACCGCGATCTCGACGGCGTCGTAGTCCTTGTCGGCCAGTGCGAAGGCGAGCTTCTGGACGTGGGCGATGGCCTCGAGGTGGTTGAGGTTCATCTTCCAGTTGCCCGCCATCAGCGGGGTGCGGCCGTTTTCAACTGCGGACATGTGGGTTCAGCCCTCCAGGGCAGCGAGGCCGGGGAGCGTCTTGCCTTCGAGGTATTCGAGGCTTGCGCCGCCACCGGTGGAAATGTGGCCGAAGGCGTTCTCGTCGAAGCCCAGGATGCGGACCGCCGCGGCGCTGTCGCCACCGCCGACGACGGTGAAGGCGTCGCTGTCGACGAGGGCCTGCGCGATGGCGGTGGTGCCGCCCGCGTAGTCGGGGTGCTCGAAGACGCCGACCGGACCGTTCCAGAACACGGTCTTGGCATCGGCGATCTTCGACGCGTAGAGCTCGCGCGTCTTCGGGCCGATGTCCAGGCCCTCCTGGTCGGCGGGGATCGCGTCGGCGGCGACCGTGGTGAAGTCCGCCGGGGCCTTGGTCTTCAGGTCCGGGAAGTCGGCCGAGACCAGGACGTCGACCGGCAGGACCAGCTCGACGCCGGTCTGCTCGGCGCGCTTCATGTACTCCGTGACGACCGGGATCCGGTCCTCCTGGAGCAGGGAGATGCCGACCTCGTGGCCTTGGGCCTTGAGGAAGGTGTAGGCCATGCCGCCGCCGATGAGGATGCGGTCGGCCTTGCCGAGCAGCTCGTCGATGACGGCGAGCTTGTCGGAGACCTTGGCGCCGCCGAGGACCACCACGTACGGGCGCTCGACCTCGGCGGTCAGCTTCTTCAGGACGCCGACCTCGGTGGCGATGAGGTAACCGGCCGCGTGCGGCAGGCGCGCGGGCAGGTCGAAGACCGAGGCGTGCTTGCGGTGGACGGCGCCGAAGCCGTCGCCGACGTAGACGTCGGCCAGTTCGGCGAGCTGGTCCGCGAAGGCGGCGCGCTCGGCGTCGTCCTTGGAGGTCTCACCGGCGTTGAAGCGCAGGTTCTCCAGCACGGCGACCTGGCCGTCGGTGAGCGCGGCGACGGTCTCCTTGGCGGACGCCCCGACGGTGTCGGTGGCGAACGCGACCTCCGTGCCGAGCAGCTCGCCCAGGCGGGCGGCTGCGGGGGCGAGGGAGAACTCCGGCTCCGCGCCGGTGCCCTTCGGGCGGCCCAGGTGCGAGGCGACGACCACGCGGGCGCCGGCCTCGGCGAGCTTCGCGACGGTCGGCCGGACGGCGCGGATGCGGCCGTCGTCGGTGATCGTGGTGGTGCCCTTGGCGAACGGGACGTTGAGGTCCGCGCGGACGAAGACCCGCTTGCCCTTGACGCCCTCGGCGAGCAGTTCGTCGATCGTCTTCATGTGTTTCTACTCCTTTGATGCCTTCACCCGAAGGGCGAGGAAGGGAGAACGAGGCAAGCAACAGGGCCCGTGCGGCGCTCCATCGCGCCACCCGGACCCTGTACTCACATCGTGGTGCCTTGCCCTGCGTACTTAGAGCTGACCGCCGACGAAGACGGTGAGGTCGACGAGACGGTTGGAGTAGCCCCACTCGTTGTCGTACCAGCCGACGACCTTAACCTGCGTCCCGTCCTGCACCATCGTCAGGGAGGAGTCGAAGGTGCAGGAGGCCGGCCAGTTGACGATGTCCGAGGACACGATGGCGTCCTCGGTGTAGTCGAGGATCCCCTTCAGTTGGCCCTCGGAGGCCTTCTGGAAGGCGGCGTTGATCTCTTCCACGGTGGTCTCGCGGGAGAGCTCCAGTACGAGGTCGGTGACCGAGCCCGTGGGGACCGGGACGCGCATGGCGATGCCGTCCAGCTTGCCCTTGAGCTGCGGGAGGACCAGCGCGGTGGCCTTGGCGGCCCCGGTGGACGTCGGGATGATGTTCTCGGCGGCGGCGCGGGCGCGGCGCAGGTCCGAGTGCGGGAAGTCCAGGATGCGCTGGTCGTTCGTGTACGCGTGGACCGTCGTCATCATGCCCTTGACGATGCCGAAGTTCTCGTCGAGGACCTTGGCCATCGGCGCCACACAGTTGGTGGTGCAGGAGGCGTTGGAGATGACGTGGTGGGAAGCCGCGTCGTACTTGTCGTGGTTGACGCCCATCACGATCGTGATGTCCTCGTCCTTGGCCGGAGCCGAGATGAGGACCTTCTTCGCGCCGGCCGCGATGTGCTTGGCGGCGTCGGCCTTCTTGGTGAAGATGCCGGTCGACTCGATGACGATGTCGGCGCCCAGTTCGCCCCAGGGGAGGTTCGCGGGGTCACGCTCGGCGAACGTCTTGAAGGTCTTGCCGTCGACCGTGATGGTGTCGTCGGTGTGGGAGACCTCGGCCTTGAGGCGGCCCAGGATGGTGTCGTACTTGAGCAGGTGCACCAGGGTCGCGTTGTCAGTCAGGTCGTTGACACCGACGATCTCGATGTCCGCTCCCTGCTCCAGGAGCGCCCGGAAGTAGTTGCGGCCAATTCGGCCAAAACCGTTGATGCCTACGCGGATCGTCACGAACCGATCTCCTCGTTGGGTGCGCCGGCCTGTCCGCCGGCGAGCTGTATGGGATGTCCCCGACCGCTTACGACCCTACCTCTCCGTGAGCTACGGAGTGACATCGATCGAGGCCTGACACGCCCCGGGGGCCGTACCACCGGTGCCGGCACGGGTCCCCGGGGACTTTGCGCCCGTCACTCAGGGTGAGCTACGGGCAGGGCGCTGATCAGCGGTTCAGCGCGCGCAGCGCCTTACCGACGAGTACGGCGCGGTCCGCCGTGGCGGGCACGTGTTCCAGGCCGAAGCCGAGGAGCACCGTGTCACGCGTAGTGACCGACGCGTAGGACTTGAACAGTTCGCCGGTCCTGGACCAATCGCCCGGAACATCGGGACTTCCGGCAGGGGCGCCCGGCGTGGTCCAGTCGCCGAGGGAGGTCTCGAAGCCCTCCGCGGCCCGGTCCGCCCCGCCCACGTTGAGCCGGGCCTCGTCCGCGAACACGCCGCGGCCGCCCGAGCCCGGGTCGGTGATGGAGGAGAGGGAGACCTCGACGGACCTGCCCGCGTAGGCGCTCAGGTCGAAGGTGACCTGCTTCCAGCCGCCGGAGGAGCCGGTGAAGCTGTTCCAGGTGCCGCTGGTGCCCTGCGGCGCGCAGCCGCCGGCGTCGAGGGTGAGGTAGCGGCGCAGGAAGGGGTGGCCGTTCAGGAGGAACCCGGCCTCGCACTCGGCCGGGACGGTGGTCGAGCTCAGCCCGCCGGCGTCCGGGAGCGTGGTCCAGTCGTCGCCGCCGGCCGTACGCGCCTCCAGGGCGGCGTGGTCGTAGCCCTCCTCGGTGTTCCAGTTGAGGGCCAGCTTGAGTTGCGGCTTGTCGGCCGCGGTGACCCCGGTCAGGTCGATGGTGCGGGTGAGCCGCTTCCAGTCGTCGTCGGCGTGGGTGGCCGAGGCCATCCCGGTGCCCGCGTAGGGGGCGTACGGGTTCGCCACCCCGGCGTACTGGCCCGCCTGGGCGCTCTTGAACTGCGGGAACTGCGCGGGCGGGAGGGTGTCGGAGGTCACGGTGTAGGCGCCGGGGGCGTTGAGCGGGTTGCCCGCCGCGTCGCCGAGACCCGCCTTGGAGCCGTTCAGCGCACCCGCGCCGGTGAAGCCGGTCGGCGCGCCGACGCTCGCCCGCCCGTAGGCGCCGAGCCAGTACTGGCTGAAGTCGTTGGTCACGGCCCGGCCGACCTGGGCGTTGCCGCCCGCCAGTTCACCGGCCTCGATGAGCTTGCCGCCCTCGTTGAGGAAGTCGCGGATGGCCGTCTGGGTGTCGCCGCCCGGGGTCCTGGGGCCCGTGTAGTGGACGACGGTCCCGAAGTGCGACAGCACCCCGAGGTGGTGCGGGACGCCCTGGGTGGCCACGTCCCAGACGGCGGCGGACTTCCCGTTGGCGCGCAGCGCGTCCACGTAGGCGGCGGCGTGCTGCGCCTTCGCGCCCTCCTCCGCGACGACGAGGACGTCCGCGCGGGGCCGTTCGGCGACGGTGTACGTGAAGTGCTCGCCGGAGACCTGCTTGCCGGAGCGGTCGCGGCCGGTGAACCAGACCTCGACCTTGTCGCCGGGGCGGGCGCCGTCGACCTTCGCGCGGTACTCGTCGAACCAGTTGTTGTCCTCGCCGCCGTAGACGGAGCCGCCCTTCCAGGCCTTGAGGTCCTCGTCGTGCGTGCGGCCGCCGTTGATCCGGTAGTTGAGTTCCTTGTCCCGCAGGGCCTTGCGGGCGGTGACGGAGACCGTCTGGTCCTCGCCGCGGGCGGCGTAGGAGGTGGTGAAGGGGTCCACCGTGAAGTCCGCGGCGCTCAGGCCGACGGCGGAGGCCGGCCGGTCGGGGTGCGCGGCGCTCTCGCCGACGGTCAGCGCGAAGGGGATGTTCTTGGCGAACTCCCCCTGGATGAGCTTCTCGTCGTCCGGGAAGTTGAAGCCGGAGGCGCAGTCCTCGGGCTTCCACGGGTCGTTCGGGTCGATCTCGGAGGCCGTCTGGCAGGTGGTCATCTCCGGCGTGAACATCATGATGCCGTTGACGTTCGCGGCATGGCCGTCGGCCTCGCCGTTGGTGGTGTAGAGCTCGGAGGAGAGCTGCGGTAGGTAGCCGGGTACGGCCGGGTTCTCCGGGGTGCCGGCGAGCGCCCGGTAGGCGACGTCGTCCGGGGTGGGGGTGGCCACCTGCCAGCCGACGCCGTAGAGGATCAGTTCGGAGGCGGAGTGGTAGTTGATGGCGTACTCGAAGCCGATGCGCTTCTGGAAGGCGTCGAGGGCGCGCGTCTCCGGCTCGGAGCCGCCCTGGGGGCCGCGGTAGGTCTCGCTCGACGCGTTCGGCGAGGAACCCTCGTTGTCGTAGCCCCACTTGTAGGAGAAGTTGCGGTTGAGGTCGACGCCGTCGCCGCCGGTGATCTTCCCGTCGCCGTTGTTGTCGCGCATGTTCTTGCGCCACAGCCGGGCGCTGTCGGCGGTGAAGGTGTGGTCGTAGCCGTCGGGGTTGGCGGAGAGCAGGAACCAGAGCTCGGTGGAGTCCACCAGCTTGGTGACCCGCGGGTCCTTGCCGTAGTTGTCGAGCGTGTGGTGCATCAGCCGCCGGGTCATCTCGGGGGTGATCCACTCGCGGGCGTGCTGGTTGGACATGTAGAGCACGGACGGCTTGTCGCCGTCCTTGCCCTTCTTGGCGTTCTTGGTGACCTTGAGGGCGAGGATGTCCTTGCCCTGGACGGTCTTGCCGATGGAGACGACCTTGGTGAGGGCCTGGTGCTCCTGGGCCGTGCGCAGGATCTCCTCCCGCAGTCCGCCCGTGCCGGAGTACGGCCGGAAGACCCCGTCACCGGCGGCCTTGGCGCGGGCCAGGCCCTGGGTGGACGCCTTGCGTTCGGCGAGCTTGATCCCCTGGGAGGCGAGCTGCTTCGCCTGGCCGCCGGTGAGGAAGAGTTCGACCTTGGCGGTGCCGGTCTCCGGGGCACGTTCGGCGAGTTCGTGGGCGTCCTGACCGGCCGCGAGGACGAGCGGGACCTGCTCGCGGGTGATGTCGGCGTCGTAGACCCGTACCTCGTCCGCGCCGGATCCGGTGCCGGGTGCGGGCTGGGCCTGGGCCTGGGCCGCCGCGGGTAGTGCGGCCAGTGTGGTTCCGAAGACGAGTGCGGTTGCGGCGAGGATCGTTCTCGCGCGGTGCCTCATGTGCCCCCCTGGGCGTCGTCTGCCACGAAAGCGTGCGGACGCCAGGCTCACGAGCGGCCCGTGCTCATGTCAATGGGGCGTACCGCGAAGGGGCCCGCACGGGTGAGCGTGCGGGCCCCTTGTGGCGTACGGGCGGGGGCGGGTCAGCCCGACATGTTGTCGGCCAGTTCCTCGCTGAGGTCGAGGTTCGACTCCGTGCCCGGGATGCCGAGGTCCTGGGCCCGCTTGTCGGCCATCGCCAGCAGGCGGCGGATCCGGCCCGCGACGGCGTCCTTGGTCAGCGGCGGGTCGGCCAGGGCGCCCAGTTCTTCCAGGGAGGCCTGCTTGTGCTCCATGCGCAGCCGGCCGGCCGCCGCGAGGTGCTCGGGGACCTCGTCGGCGAGGATCTCCAGGGCGCGCTGCACCCGGGCTCCGGCGGCCACCGCGGCCCGTGCCGAGCGGCGCAGGTTGGCGTCGTCGAAGTTGGCGAGGCGGTTGGCGGTCGCGCGGACCTCGCGCCGCATCCGCCGCTCCTCCCAGGCCAGCACCGACTCGTGGGCGCCGAGGCGGGTGAGGAGGGCGCCGATCGCGTCGCCGTCGCGGACCACGACCCGGTCGACGCCGCGGACCTCGCGGGCCTTGGCGGCGATGGACAGCCGGCGGGCGGCACCGACCAGGGCCAGGGCGGCCTCCGGTCCGGGGCAGGTGACCTCCAGGGAGGAGGAGCGGCCCGGTTCGGTGAGGGAGCCGTGGGAGAGGAAGGCGCCGCGCCAGGCCGCCTCCGCGTCACAGGTGGCCCCCGAGACCACCTGCGGGGGCAGACCCCGGATGGGGCGGCCGCGGCCGTCCACGAGGCCCGTCTGGCGGGCCAGCTGGTCGCCTCCCGCCACGACCCGGACGACGAAGCGGCTGCCCCGGCGCAGGCCGCCCGGGGCCATCACGACCAGGTCCGAGGAGTGGCCGAAGATCTCCAGGATGTCCTTGCGCAGCCGGCGAGCGGCGATCCCGGTGTCCAGTTCCGCCTCGATGACGATGCGGCCGCTCACCAGGTGCAGGCCGCCCGCGAACCGAAGGATCGCCGAGACCTCCGCCTTCCTGCAGCAGGTCCGGGTGACGGGCAGGCGAGAGATCTCATCCTTCACCGCGGGCGTCATCGCCATGGGCCGATCCTTCCATGCATCCGAAAAATACGGTCGTACGCGGCGGCCAGCAGCTCCGGGTCGTGTTTCGGAGAGCCGTCCTGTCTGGCCACCGGGGCCAGCTCGACCGCGGCACCGAACCGTTTTGCGGCATCGGCGAGGGACTCGCGATCGGGCACGGCGGCCTCGTCGGCCAGCACCACGTCCAGGGCGAGTTTAGGGGCGTGTCGGGCCAAAACCTCCAAATGACGCTGCGGAGAGAAGCCTTCTGTTTCGCCGGGCTGCGGCGCGAGGTTCAGCGACAGCACCCGCCGCGCCTTCGTCTGCACCAGCGCGTCGAGGAGTTCGGGCACCAACAGGTGCGGGATGACGGACGAGAACCAGGACCCCGGGCCGAGCACCACCCAGTCGGCGTCGAGCACCGCGGCGACGGCCTCCGGTACGGCCGGCGGGTCACCCGGCACGACCTGGACGGAGAGCACCTCGCCCGGGGTGAGGGCCACGGTGGCCTGCCCCCGGACGGTGTCGACGTCCTCCGGGCGGGCCGGATCGTGCCCCTTGACGAGCGCCTGGAGTTCCAGCGGTACCGCCGACATCGGCAGGACGCGGCCCTGCGCGCCCAGCAGTTTCCCGACCAGGTCGAGGGCCTGCACGGGATCCCCGAGTTGTTCCCACAGGGCGACGATCAGCAGGTTGCCGACCGCGTGTTCGTGCAGGTCGCCCCGCGACTGGAAGCGGTGCTGGATGACGCGGGCCCAGGTCTGGCCCCACTCGTCGTCCCCGCACAGCGCGGCCAGGGCCTTGCGGAGGTCGCCGGGAGGCAGGACGCCGAGCTCCTCCCGGAGCCGGCCGCTGGATCCGCCGTCGTCGGCGACGGTGACCACCGCGGTGAGCTCACCGGTGATCCGGCGCAGCGCGGCGAGGGAGGCCGACAGCCCCATGCCGCCGCCCAGCGCGACGACCTTGGGGGCGACCACCTTGGGTGCCGCGCCGCGGCGGCCGGCGCGGCCCGTGCCCTCCTCCCCGGCGGGGGCGGAGCGGCGCAGGCGGCGCAGCCGCAGGGTCCGTCCGGTCACTCGCGCCCCATGTCCCGGTGGACTACGACGGTCTCGACTCCCTCGGAGGCGAGGCGGGCGGCGAGCTTCTCGGACATGGCCACGCTGCGGTGCTTGCCGCCCGTGCAGCCGACCGCGATGGTCACGTACCGCTTGCCCTCGCGGCGGTAACCGGTGGCGATGAGTTGGAGCAGCTCGGTGTAGCGGTCGAGGAACTCCTTGGCGCCGGGCTGGCTGAAGACGTACCCCGACACCTCCTCGTTGAGCCCGGTGAAGGGGCGCAGCTCCGGGACCCAGTGGGGGTTGGGGATGAAGCGACAGTCGACGACGAGGTCGGCGTCGACGGGGAGGCCGTACTTGTAGCCGAAGGACATGACGGTGGCCCGCAGCTCGGGCTCCTCGTCGCCCGCGAACTGGGCGTCCATCTTCGCGCGCAGCTCGTGCACGTTCAGGCTGGAGGTGTCGATGACCAGGTCGGCGTCGCCGCGCAGCTCGCGCAGCAGGTCGCGCTCGGCGGCGATGCCGTCGGTGATGCGGCCGTCGCCCTGGAGGGGGTGCGGGCGGCGGACCGACTCGAAGCGGCGGACCAGGGCGTCGTCGGAGGACTCCAGGAAGACGATGCGCCGGTTGACGCCCTTGCTGTCGAGGTCGGAGAGGGACTCGCGCAGCGCGTCGAAGAACTGGCGGCCGCGGACGTCGACGACGACGGCGATCCGCGCCACGTTGCCCTGGGAGCGGGCGCCGAGCTCCACCATGGTGGGGATCAGCGCGGGCGGCAGGTTGTCGACGACGAACCAGCCGAGGTCCTCCAGGCACTTGGCCGCCGTACTGCGGCCGGCTCCGGACATGCCGGAGATGATCACCAGCTCGGGGATGGCCGCCTCGGCGTTGTCGCCGGGCTCCACGGTCGTGCCCGTACTCACCTGTGCTCCGTCTCGGTCGTGCTCGGTCTTGCGATCGGACTCGTGCTCGGTCATTGCTCGGTCCCCCGTTCGGACGATGCTCCCGCTGGTGCGGGGGTCTCGTCCTCCATGATCTCTCCTGTCGCCGTGTTGACGGCAGGACCGGCGGGTACCGCCCGTGCGAGGGCCGCGGCCACGGTCTCGGCCGTCTTGCGGCCTATGCCGGGGACCTCGCAGATCTGGTCGATTGTCGCCTGTCTCAGCTTCTTCACCGAACCGAAGTGCTTGATCAAGGCGTGCTTGCGGCTCTCCCCGAGGCCGGGCACCTCGTCGAGGGGCCCGGACTTCAGCCGCTTGGCCCGCTTGTTGCGCTGGTACTGGATGGCGAACCTGTGGGCCTCGTCACGGACCCGCTGGAGCAGGTAGAGGCCCTCGCTGGTGCGGGGCAGGACGACCGGGTCGTCCTCGCCGGGCAGCCACACCTCCTCCAGCCGCTTGGCCAGCCCGCACACGGCCACGTCGTCGACCCCGAGCTCCTCCAGGGCGCGCTTGGCGGCGGCGACCTGCGGCTGCCCGCCGTCGACCACGACGAGCTGCGGGGGGTAGGCGAAGCGGCGGGGCCTGCCGTCCTCCTCGGCCGGGACTCCGCCCTCCCGCGCGTCCGCGGTGTCGGTGGTGTCGGTGGTGTCGGCGAGGTCCTCGGGGGACCACTCCCCCGTCCTCAGCTTCTCCTGGAGGTAGCGGCGGAAGCGCCGGGAGACCACCTCGTGCATGGAGCGGACGTCGTCCTGCCCCTCGAAGGTCTTGATCTGGAAGCGGCGGTATTCGCTCTTGCGTGCGAGCCCGTCCTCGAAGACGACCATGGAGGCCACGACGTCGTCGCCCTGCATGTGGGAGATGTCGAAGCACTCGATGCGCAGCGGGGCGCCGTCCAGATCCAGGGCCTCGGCGATCTCCTCCAGGGCCCGGGAGCGGGTGGTGAGGTCGCTCGCACGTTTCGTCTTGTGCAGGACGAGGGACTGCTGGGCGTTGCGGTGGACGGTCTCCATGAGGGCCTTCTTGTCCCCCCGCTGCGGGATGCGCAGGCTGACCTGCGAGCCGCGGCGCTCGGCCAGCCACTCGTTCAGCGCGGGCGTGTCCTCCGGCAGCGCCGGGACCAGCACCTCCTTGGGGACGGCCTCGCCCTTCTCCTCCCCGTAGAGCTGCTGGAGGGCGTGCTCGACGAGGCCGGCGGTGTCCACGGCCTCGACCTTGTCGGTGACCCAGCCGCGCTGCCCGCGGACGCGGCCGCCCCGTACGTGGAAGATCTGCACGGCGGCTTCGAGCTCGTCCTCGGCGACGGCGATCAGGTCGGCGTCGGTGGCGTCGGCGAGGACCACGGCGTTCTTCTCCATGGCCCGGCGCAGCGCCCCGATGTCGTCGCGCAGCCGGGCGGCCTTCTCGTACTCCATCTCCTCGGCGGCCTCGTGCATCCGCGCTTCGAGGCGGGAGAGGTAGGTGCCGGTGCGGCCGGCCATGAAGTCGCAGAAGTCCTCGGCGAGTTCGCGGTGCTCCTCGGGGGTGACCCGACCGACGCAGGGCGCCGAGCACTTGCCGATGTAGCCGAGCAGGCAGGGGCGGCCGATCTGCGCGGACCGCTTGAACACCCCGGCGGAGCAGGTGCGGACGGGGAAGACGCGCAGCATCAGGTCGACGGTCTCGCGGATGGCCCACGCGTGCCCGTACGGGCCGAAGTAGCGCACGCCCTTCTTCTTGGGGCCGCGCATCACCTGGACGCGGGGGTACTGCTCGTTCATGGTGACGGCGAGGGAGGGGTAGCTCTTGTCGTCCCGGTACTTGACGTTGAACCGGGGGTCGAACTCCTTGATCCAGGAGTATTCGAGCTGGAGCGCCTCGACCTCGGTGGAGACCACCGTCCACTCGACGGAGGCGGCCGTCGTGACCATGGTGGCCGTGCGCGGGTGCAGGCCGGCGACGTCCTGGAAGTAGCTGGCGAGGCGTTGCCGCAGGCTCTTGGCCTTCCCGACGTAGATCACCCGGCGGTGCTCGTCGCGGAACTTGTAGACCCCCGGGGAGTCGGGGACCTGCCCGGGTTTGGGGCGGTAGCTGGAAGGGTCGGCCATGCCGCCCACCCTACTGGCGCGCGCCGACAACGGGCCGTACGCCGTCCGTGCGAAGCCGGTGCGCGGGCGGGCGGGGGCGGGACGGCCGGATGCGGTCGCCGCACGCGTCCGAGGGGCGCCGGGCCGTCGGCCCCCGGGGGGGGGGCGGGGGGGGCGGGCGGCGCGGGCGGGGGGGGGGGGGGGGGGGGGGGGGGGGGGGGGGGGGGGGGGGGGGGGGGGGGGGGGGGGGGGGGGGGCTGTGGGGGGGGGGGGCGCGGGGGGGGGGGGGGGGGGGGCGGCCCCCCCCCCCCCCCCCCCCCACGCCCCGGGCGGGTCCCCGGCG